>JBJMGR010000023.1:0-21023 GCA_045807805.1 Pyrinomonadaceae bacterium
AAACTAATACCCTACACCACCCTCTTCCAAACTCAACTTCTCTTCACTCCCGAGCCACTGCTTGGACGTGTCGCTGCCTTTGACCGAGAGTTCAAACTTCACCTTCTCGAAGCCGAACGTGCGGAACACGTCAACGACGAAGTCGAGGCAGTCGCCGATCTCCTTGCGCACCTGTTCGGGCGTGCAGAAGAGGTGCGCGTCGTCAACCGTGAAGCCGCGCACGCGCATCAATCCGTGGAGCGTGCCCGAAAGCTCCGCGCGATAGACCGTACCCATCTCGGCGTAGCGCTGCGGCAGGTCTCGATAGGAACGCTGCTGCGACTTGTAGATGCCGATGTGGAACGGGCAGTTCATCGGCTTCAGGCGAAACTCCGTCTCTTCGAGCTTGACGGGCGAGAACATCGAATCGCCGTAGCTCTGGTCGTGCCCGCTCGTGACCCACAGGTCGCGCTTCGCGATGTGCGGCGTGTAGACGAACGTGTAGCCGCGGCTGCTCAACTCCTCGTAGAGGTAGTCCTCCATCGCCTTGCGTATCACAGCGCCCTTCGGGTGCCAGAAGACCAGCCCCGCGCCGTACGCGTCCTGAATCGAGAAGAGGTCAAGCTCACGGCCCAAGCGCCGGTGGTCGCGACGCTCCGCCTCTTCGCGCTGCCTGACCCACGCGTCGAGTTCCTCCTGCGTGGCGAAGGCAGTCCCGTAGATGCGTTGCATCTGCGGGCGCTCCGCGTCGCCCATCCAGTACGCGCCAGAGAGAGAGAGCAGCTTGAACGCCTTCAGGCGATTCGTGTTCGGCACGTGCGGGCCGAGGCAGAAGTCTAGGAAGGGCGAGCCGTCAATGTAGTAGACGCTCACGCTCTCGCCGCCCTTGTCGGCGATCAGCTCACACTTCAGAGGCTCTTCGCGCTCCTCGAATATGCGTAGCGCCTCCGTCTTCGCGATCTCTTCGCGGCGGTACGCGAGGTTGCGCTTGGCGAGTTCGCGCATGCGCTTCTCTATGACGGGCAGGTCTTCGTCCGTGAGCGTGCGCGGCGCAATCAGGTCGTAGAAGAAGCCGTAGCGCGGGTCTTCGAGGAGCGCGGGGCCGACGCCGAGCTTCGTCCCCGGAAAGAGGTCTAGCACGGCGGCGGCGAGCAGGTGCGCGGTCGAGTGGCGTATAACGTCGAGGCCGCCGAGCGTGCCCGGAAGCACGGGCTCAATGGAAAGCTGTGAGCCGTTGTCCGTCGCACCGCCGTTCTCCTGTCCGGCGCGGCGCGCAACGTCTTCGAGCGTGGCCGAGAGGTCGAACTCGCGCCCGTTGACCTTCGCCGCGAGCGCCTGCTTTGCGGCGTCGCGGTCGAGCTGCTTGAGCGCGTCGGCGACCGTGGAGCCCGAAGGCACCTGCGCCGAACGCCCCTCCCCGAGTTGTACGTTTATCTCGCTCATTAACTTTCGCCCCCTTCCCGTCGTGCCTTGATGAGAACCGACGGCAACGAAATCCCGTCCAGCCCCGAACGACCAGACGAAGCGCCGCCGCGCCTTAAGTAAGGCCCCGCGGGAGGAAGCGTCAACCCAAAATGTGCAGTCCCTCGAAGGGGATTTAAATCAGATCGGATTCGACAGAAGCGCCCTCGCCGCCGGGCCGAACGCGCTTGAAGAGCGCGCGGCATCCGGTCAACTAAAATCGAAACGTAGTAGTTCGCGTTCGCGTCAACATCGTTTCTGGCTCGGGACTTACGGAGCTAGCTGCCGAAAGATTGAAAATTTGGTAGGCACGCGCGGATTTGAACCGCGGACCCCTACCGTGTCAAGGTAGTGCTCTACCCCTGAGCTACGTGCCTACAGGCTACACGAAATGTAAACACTTCGGAATAGCGGAAGGCTAACTTAGCAAAGGATTTGCGCCCCTGTCAAGCGACGCCGGACGACGCGCCGGGGCGCGACTCCGTGCGCGAAAGCTAGTGCAAAACGTGTGCGGGTGTTAGCATACGTTTCGCCCCGGTCGCGCCGCAGGGTTGTTCGGAAATGCGCGCCGATTGGCCCTTTCCGTTCAGTTGAGCCGCACGGCTTCCGCGCTGCTCGAAACCCCTTCAGCCGACAGACTTCGTAAAGAATCGGACGGACTTTAGGGCGCGCCCCGTCCGCGCTTGCCAAAGGGAGAGCGAGAGAATTTGTCCCGAAAGAATCCTCCACCGACGACCTCCCACGCGCGCGTGCGGCTGTTTCCGATGCTGTGGCTCGCGCTCGCAGCCGCCCTCTGCCCCGCCGCGTCGAACGCGCAGACGCAAGGGCAGAGCCCCGCGCAGACGCCCGTCATCAGACCGCGAACAGTAAAGCCGAAGGAGGAGGCCACGCCCCCCGCCGCGACTCCGACGCAGGGAGTTGCCACGCCCGCGCAGTCAGCTCCGGCTCAATCCAACGCCGCGCCCGTTCAGACGAACTCCGCGCCTTCGCAGTCGTCACCCACGCAATCCGACCCTTCGCAGACGGACGAGGCGGTTGACGAGAACGAGGTCGTTCGAGTCGAGTCGAACATCGTAATCATCCCCGCGTCCGTCGTTGACTACAGAGGGCGCGCCATCACAGACCTCAAGGTCGAAGACTTCGAGCTGAAGGTTGACGGCGAGTTGAAGCCCATCGGCGACGTGAGCCGCACCGAGACGCCGGTCAACGTCGCGCTCCTCTTCGACAACAGCGCTTCACTTTCGTCCGCGCGCGAGTTCGAGAAGCAGGCCGCCGTACGCTTCTTCCAGTCGGTCGTGCGACCCATCGACCGCGCGGCCGTCTACTCCATCTCGACCATGCCGACGCTCTCTCAAGGTTTGACGAACGACGTGCCGCGCCTCGTCCGAACCATACAGAACTTCGGCAAACCCGACGGCGCGACGGCTCTCTTCGACGCGCTCGCGCAGGCAGCGGACTACATGCGCCCGCTCACCGGACGCAAGGTGCTAGTGCTCGTCTCTGACGGGACTGACACGGTGAGCGACGCGACATTCGAGGAGGCCATCAAACGCGCGCTGCTCGCGGAGTGCCAAATCTACGTCGTGCAGACGCGACAGGTTGAAGACCCGAACCTGCACGACACCGTCTCAGAGCAGCGCATGTACAAGATAACCGAGCAGACGGGCGGCGCGGTCTTCGTCCCGCAGTCGGTCGAAGAGTTGGACGCCGTCTTCTCGCAAATCTCGCTCGACATCTCGCAGCAGTATCTTCTGAGCTACAACCCGCAGGACGAGCGCAGGGACAAGTATTTCCGCTTCATAAGTCTACGCGTCAAGACGCGCCAGAACCTACGCGTCCGCGCGCGCAAAGGCTTCTACCCGAACGCCGCGCAAGGAGGCGCGCAGCAGCAGCAGCAGCAGGACGCGCGCACGCAAACGCCTCCTTACACTCCGACGCAGACGCGCGCGGAGTACGTCGCCGCAGTCCCGACGCCGCGCGCGCCCGACGCGAACGCGCAGAGGCGAGACGCGTCGGGCGGAGACGCCTCCTCCGCTTCGAGACGCGACAGCGCGGCGTCGCGCAAGCCCGGCCCCGACGGCCCCGACTCGGACGAACGGCCGAAGCCCGCCGCGAGCGAGCCCGAAGGTCAAGCCTCTTTCAGCCTGAGGACAGTCGCGGCAGCCTCGACGCCGTCGAACACGACGCCGACGAACGTCGTCAACTTACCGATTAACACGCCGACGCCCGAACCGCCACCCGCCGCGCCCGCGCCGACTCCCACGCCTGAAGTAGCGGCTACACGTCCCGCTGCAAGGGCGACGCCGACACCGGCCCCGTCGCCGTCTGAAGTCTCAAGGCCCGCGCCCGTAGACGAGAGGGCGCGTCAGAAGGGGCCAATCTCGGGCGGCGTGCTCAACAGCAAGGCCGTGAGTCTTCCGAGGCCCAACTATCCTTCGGCTGCGAAGAGCGTCGGCGCGCAGGGGCGTGTCGTCATCGAGCTGATGATTGACGAGACGGGCAAGGTCGTAAAGGCGCGCGCCATCTCGGGCCACCCGCTTCTGCAAAAGGCGGCGGTCGCGGCCGCTCTACAGGCTCGATTCTCGCCCACGATGCTCTCGGGCGAGCCCGTCAGCATCATCGGAACAATCAGCTACACCTTCCTGCTACAGTAAGGCACACGTACAGAACCGCGAGCGGTAGCGAGCGGGTAGCGGCTCCGAGAAACAAACTTATCTCGGAGCTTGAGACCCGCTCGCTACCGCTCGCGGTTCTGACTCATGCGACCCGCCTACCGCTCGCGGTTTTGTTGCCTTCTTTACGCGTTCGTGGCTTCGGCGACGACGCGCTCCCACTCTTCGTAGAGCGCGCGTAGGCGTTCGTCGGTCTTGGCATACTCTTCGTTGAGGCGCGCGAGCAGCGCGTGGTCGCGCGCTGCGTTGGGTGAGGCGAGTTCTTCTGTGAGGGAGGCGAGTCGCTTCTCGGCTTCGGCTACGTCAGCCTCGACCGCCTGCGGGTCGCGCTCGCCTCCCTTCTTCTTAGACTTCTTCTTACCACCGCCGCCGCCGCCCTGCGGCTTCGACACGGCGCTTGATAAAGCGACGCCTGACTTCCCTTCAGACTTCGCGCCGTCCGACTTCGACTTAATTTCCTGCGCGGGCTTTGCGGACGCGGCTCGCGCTCGCTCGACCGACGCGGTGCGGCGCGCGGCCTTCCAGTCGTGATACTCGGTGTAGTCGCCGTCGTAGTGCTCCGCGTGCCCTTCGCCGTCGAGCGCGAGTATCTGCGTTGCGACGCGGTCGAGGAAGTAGCGGTCGTGGCTGATGGTGATGATGGTTCCGTCGTAGGCGTCCAAGGACTCTTCCAACGCTTCGCGCGAAGGGATGTCGAGGTGGTTCGTCGGCTCGTCGAGGACGAGAACGTTAACGCGCGAGTAGATGAGCTTGGCGAGCGCGAGCCTCCCCTTCTCTCCGCCCGAGAGGTCGCGCACGTGCTTGTAAACGTCGTCGCCCGTGAAGAGGAAGCGCGCGAGGAAGCCGCGAAGCTCGCCCGCCGTGGCCGAAGAGGGCGCGACGCGTCGAAGCTCCATGATTATCTCGTTGCGTTCGTCGAGGTCGTCGAGCTGCTGCGCGTAGTAGCCGACCGTGACGTTCGAGCCCCAGCGTATCTCGCCGTCGAGCTGCGGGAGCTTGCCGAGCACGGTCTTCAGGAACGTCGTCTTGCCGGAGCCGTTCGGGCCGATGATGCCGAGGCACTCGCCGCGGTTGAGTATGAAGCTGATGCCGGAGGCCAGGAGAGTGCCGGGGTAGCCGACCGCCGCCTCCTTCGCGGTCAAGACGTGCGTGCCCGCGCGCTCGACCTTCTGCATCTGGAAGTTGCCCTGTGGGGCGTCGGGCCGTACGGCCTCGACGCGCTCTAACTTCGCGAGCATCGTGCGGCGCGACTTGGCCTGCTTCGTCTTCTGGCCCGCGAGGTTGCGCCGTATGAAATCTTCGGTCTTCGCGATTAGATGCTGCTGATTTTCGTAGGCGCGCATCTGCGCCTCGCGCCGCTCATCGCGCTCGACGAGGAAGGCCGAGTAGTTGCCGACGTAACTGACGGCGCGGCCGAGTTCGACTTCGACGATGCGCGTGCACGCGCGGTCTAGAAAGTAGCGGTCGTGGCTGATGATGACGTACGCGGACTTGTATGCGGCGAGGAACTCTTCGAGCCATTCGACGGCCGCAACGTCCAAGTGGTTCGTGGGCTCGTCTAAGAGGAGCACGTCGGGCTCCGCGAGGAGAAGTCGCGCGAGGCCCAAACGGTTCTTCTGGCCGCCGGAGAGAATCTCCGCGGGCGTCGCCCAGGTGTCGCGGTCGAACCCGAGTCCTTGCAGAATCGCCTCGGCCTTCGCCGCGTACTCGAAGCCGCCCAGTCGCTCGAACTCGTGTTGAAGCTCGCTGTAACGCTCCAACACCGCGTCGAGGTCTTCGGGAGCCTCGGCCATGCGATGTTCGAGCTGATGCATCTCGTGCTCGATCTCCTGAAGCTCTTTGAAGGCGGCGAGCGCGGCCTCATGCACGGTCGTGCCCGGCTCGAAGTCAACGTGCTGTTCGAGGAGTCCGAGGCGGACGCCGCGCGCGCGCACAACGTCGCCGCGGTCGTGCGACTCTTCGCCCGTGATGAGGCGGAAGAGGGTCGTCTTGCCCGCGCCATTGCGGCCGACGAGCCCGACGTGCTCGCCCGGATTTACCTGCAAGGACGCGCCTCGCAGAACGTCCTGCGAGGCGTAAGACTTGTAAACATCCGACAGTCGGAAAAGCATAAGTCCGATTGTAAAGGCAAAAAGCAAAGGGCAAAAGTTAAGGGGAAGAACAGCGCGGCCTTCATCATTCATCGTTGATGAAGGCCGCGCTCTCTTCAAACAGAACCGCGAGCGGAAGCCTCGCGGGTATCAAGCTTCGACGAAGGCAAGCCTGAAGCAGCTTGCGACCCGCGAGGCTTCCGCTCGCGGGTCTGCTATTGCCTTCCGCGTGAGCGGCTACTGCTTGGGCGAAGGCGCTCCGGCGGGATGCGAGCCGCCCGTCGGCTTAGGGGCCGCCGTCGAAGTGGGACGCGCAGCGGTCGCGGCGGGGCGCGCCGGACTTGCGGCCGGAGAAGCAGGCGTCAAAGGCGCGGGCGTCGCGGAGGCGCTCGCCGAAGGCGTCGCGCTCGCGGCGGGCGTGGCCCCGCCGCCCGGCGAAGCCTGCTGCAAGCCGCCGAGCATGTTCGGGTCTTTAAGCATGCTCTCGGCGAGCTTGTTGACGACCGTGGCCTCGCTCATCGCGTTGCGTATGAGCGCCTCCTGTAGAATCTGCTGCCGTTGGCTGATAAGCGCGTTCTTTATCTGGTCGCGCACACCGGGGTCTTCAAGCTTGAGCGGCTTGTTCTCAAGGTTCCGGCTCGTAAGCTTGAAGATGATCCAGCGACCGTCGGGGAAATGTATCGGCTCGGTTATGTCGCCCACGCTCATCGGGCCGAAGAGCCTCGCGATCATCTCGGGCGGGAAACCGTTCTTTCGTAGGTCGTCCTCGTTGGCGAAGCCTATGTCGCCGCCGCGCTGCAACCCGTTCGCGTCTTCGCTGCTCTCGCGCGCGACGGTGGCGAAGTCCGCCCCGGCCTTGAGCCGCGTGTAGAGGCGGTTACTCTTGGCGGCCGCCTCTGCCTCTCCGATTGCGTCGTCCTGTGGCCCGCCCCGATTCTCGGACGGGTCGGCGACGATGTCCGCGAGACCTACCCCACGCGCGTTCACGAATATCGAGCTGTTGTTGTTGTAGTAGTCCGTGAGTTCTTGGTCGCGAATCGTAATCTGCCCATAGAGCTTGTCCTGAAGCTTCTTGACGGCGAGGTCTTTGCGCGCCTCCTCGCGAATCTGTTCCTCGGTGAGGTTGTTGTCCTTGAGGAACTTCTGCCACTCCTCGGCGGTCATCTGGCTCTTCTGCGTGTTGATGGCGCTGTTTATCTCGTCGTCGTTCGGGACGACCTTCTCCTTCTCGGCGCGCTGCACGACGGCCTCGCGCTGAATGAGGTTGTCGAGGACTTGCAAGCGGGCGGCGGCCTGCTGAATGGTAGACATCTTCGACTGCTGGTCGCCGGTCTGCTGGTTGATGATGCGGTCAACGTCGCTTAGGGTTATCTCCTTGCCGTTGACAGTGGCGACTACGTCCTTGCCGCCCGTGCCGCCGCTGGCCTTGCTGCCGGAGCAGCCGGAAAGAATTGCCGACGACGCGGCGACGACGAGGAGGACGACTGCGAACTGTTTGAAGACTCTGGGCACTTTCACTCTACGCTCCTTAACTTGACTCTCTTTTGAACTGTCTCGGCCGCCGCGAGCGCGTCCGGTTCGGCTGTCCCCCGACTTGACGCTGCGTAAACCCGTTTGCTATAAGTTTTCGTTTCCGACGCGTGCCGCGGACTCGTCTGTGTAGTACGACGAACAAAGAGCGCGCGCCTTTTTAATGTACGGAGGTTCTACATAAAGTCATGGCTAAACGATGCGAAGTCTGCAACAAGGGGCCGCAGTTCGGCAATAACGTCTCGCACGCGAACAACCGCACGCGCCGCCGCTTCGATCCCAACCTTCAGTCGATACGCGTGCAGCGCCCGCAGGGCGGCACCGTCCGCATGAAGGTCTGCACGTCCTGCATAAAGGGCGGCAAGGTCGCGAAGGCGGCTTAGCTTAGAAAGAGCTTTTTCAAACCCAGGCGGCGGGCGCTCGACTCACGTACGGGCGTCCCCGCCTTTACTTTTTCCGCACGAAACTTCTGCGGAACCGAAGTCCCGATTCACTCACTCCCGGCGAGCGCCACGACCTCTATCTCGACGCGCGCGTCGCGCGGCAGTCGCGCGGCCTGCACGGTAGAGCGCGCGGGCGGCTCCACGCCGAAGAAGCGCGCGTAAGCCTCGTTCATCGCCGCGAAGTCGTTCATGTCGGCGAGAAACACCGTCGTCTTGACGACGCGCGCGAGGCTCGTCCCGGCCGCCTCCAACAGATTCGAGATGTTCCGCAAGACCTGCCCGGTCTGCTCGACGATGCCGCCCTCGACGAACTGGCCCGTCGCGGGGTCGATGGGAATCTGCCCCGAGGCGAAGACGAATCCGTTCGCAACAACCGCCTGCGAATACGGCCCGATTGCCTGCGGCGCGTGCTCGGTCGCGATGATCTGCTTCACTGTCTCGATAGTCTCTTTTCGCAAGGCTACGAACAAACTACAGATTCTAACAAAGCGCCCCCCGCACGGCAAACGTAGAAGCTCTCAGCACTCAGCGGTCAGCTTTTCAGCCAAACCCTTCGTTCTCTTCGCGCCCCTTTCGGTTACAGGAATTGCCGTGCGGAAAGATTGATGACGTTTTCGCCGCCGAAGGATGCACGGCGGACAGGGTTTCGGAAGGTTTTACAAGCGGAGGTTTTAGGCTGAATGCTGAAAGCTGACCGCCGGGTGCTTCCTTCACACAGACCCCTGCACGCGCTCCACGTCGAGGACGCCGGGCACCTTACGTATCGAGGTCATGACCTTGTCGAGGTGCTTGAGGTCGAAGACTTCGACCGTGACCTCTATACGGCCGCGGTCGTCCGGTTCGACCGACGCGTGCGAGGAACGAATGTTCGTCTTGATGTCCTTTATCGCGTTCGTCACGTCGGCGATCATGCCCGTCCGGTTCTCGGTTATCGCGAGCAGACGCACGGCGTACGCGGCCTCGCCCGCGCCCACGTCGGCCCACTCGACCTCGACGATGCGCTCGGGGTTGATCATCAACTGCCCTACGTTCGTGCAGCGGCGCGCGTGAACGGCGACGCCCTTGCCGCGCGTGATATAGCCGACAATTTCCTCGCCGCGGACGGGGTTGCAGCAGCGGGCGCGCGTCACTAGCAGGTCGTCGACGCCGCGCACGACGATGGAGTCTTCGCCGAGGCGTATGAACTTCTTGACGGCCTGCACGCCCGCGTTGACGCGGCTACGGAGCGGCGACTCCTTCTTCTGCTCTATCTCCGCGAACTTCTCGGGGCCGAGGTACTTCGCGATGACGTTGCGCGGGACGGTCTTGCCGTAGCCCACGGCCGCCATCAGGTCGTCAACGCGTCCGTAGCCGTACTCGTTCGCGATTCTCTTCATCGAGCCGTCCGAGTCGGCGATGAGCTTCTTCGGCGAGAGACCGAAGCGCAGCGCCTCCTTCTCGAAGAGCTTGCGGCCCAACTCGATTGATTCCGCTCGCTGCTGCTCCGCGACCCAGTGGCGGACGCGGTTGCGCGCGCGCGAGGTGGTGAGGAAGTTGAGCCAGTCGCGCGACGGGTGCGCGTTCGGGCTCGTCAGAATCTCGACCACGTCGCCGTTCTGTATGGCCGTGCGGAGCGGAACCATGCGGCCGTTTATGCGCGCGCCCGAGCATGTGTTGCCGACTTCGGTGTGAATCATGTAGGCGAAGTCAACGGGCGTCGCGCCGCGCGGGAGCTGTATGACCTTGCCCATCGGCGTGAAGGCGTAAACGTCCTTCGGGTAGAGGTCGAGCTTTAAGGATTCGAGGAAGTCGCGCGAGTCCTTGACCTCCTGCGACCACTCGACGAGCGAGCGGAGCCACTGGAACGCCTCGTCGTCGTCGTGCGCGCCGCGCCGCCCCTCCTTGTACTTCCAGTGCGCGGCCACGCCCTCCTCGGCCGTGCGGTGCATCTCCTCCGTGCGAATCTGAATCTCGAAGGGCTGGCCCTTCGTGCCTATGACCGAAGTGTGCAGCGAGCGATAGAGGTTGTCGCGCGGCGTCGCAATCCAGTCCTTGAAGCGGCCCGGTATCGGCTGCCAGAGCGTGTGCACGACGCCGAGCGCGGCGTAGCAGTAGCGCGTCTCGTCGGGCGTGATGATGCGCGCGGCGATGAGGTCGTAGACCTGATCGAGCTGAATCTTCTGCCGCTTGAGCTTCTTCCAGATGGAGTAGAGACGTTTGACGCGACCCTCTACGGAGACGTAGGGCACGTCTATCTCGCGCATCTTCTCCTCGATGCGCTCGGTAACGGTCTTGAGGAAAGCCTCGTGCTCCTTACTTCTGCGTTCGAGCTGCTCGGAAAGCTCGCGGTAGTCTTCGGGGTGCAGGTGCTTGAAGGCTAAGTCTTCGAGTTCGCTGCGGAGGCGGCCCATGCCGAGGCGGTGGGCGATGGGCGCGAAGATGTCTAAGGTCTCCTGCGCGATGCGGCGTCGCTTCTCAGGCTTGAGGTGTTGAAGCGTGCGCATGTTGTGGAGGCGGTCGGCGAGCTTGACCAGGACGACGCGCACGTCGTCAACCATCGCGAGCAGCATCTTGCGGACATTCTCCGCCTGCTGCTCTTCGCGCGACTGGTTGCTTATCTGCGCTATCTTCGTCAGGCCGTCAACTAAGTGCGCGACCTCTTCGCCGAAGGAGTCGCGTATCACGTCCAACTCGACGAGCGTGTCCTCGACAACGTCGTGCAGGAGGCCGGTGGCGACAGAGACTTCGTCGAGCTTCATGTCGGCGAGTATGTTCGCGACTTCGAGCGGGTGGACGAGGTACGGCTCGCCCGAGGCGCGCTTCTGCCCCTCGTGGTGGCGCGCGGAGAAGAAGTACGCGCGCCTGAGCACGTCTAAGTCCGCCTGCGGGTGGTTGCGGCCGACCTTGTCCAGTATCTGCTCGATGCGAATCATAAGAGAGCCGTCAGCACTCAGCGGTCAGCTTTCAGCTTTTGTTTGATGAATGACAAGCCCTTTTCTTTTGCCGGAGACTCTGGCGGCAGTGTTTTAGCTGAAAGCTCAAGGCTGACCGCTGACAGCTATTATAAAAACAACGATGCCCGACGTGATAGTCAGGCATCGGAGGGAGGTGTCTGTGTTTGCGTGCCGTTCGGCGGGCGCGGCGGGTCATCGAGAGGCGCGCGTGGCCTTCAGCTCTTGGGCTGATCCTCGACGGGCGTGGCCTCTGCCTCTTTCTTCTTGGCCTCTTCGGCGTTGAGGCGCTTCTGCTCGGCCAGCGCCTGGGCGTACTTGGCGTCGTAGTCGGTCTTGGCCTGCGCGTTGCCGGACATCTCGGAGAGCTTGGCCTGCTCGCGCAGGAGATTGGCCTTGTAAGTCCAGGCGCTTGCGCTGCTCGGGCTGAGGCTGACGGCCTGCTCGGCGAGTTTCATCCCCTCGTTGGCGCACTGCTGCGCCTTGTCGAAGTCGGCCTGCTCGGCGGGCTTCTTGTAGTGGATGAGAATCTTGTCGCCCTTATCCTCTTTGGTCTGATTCTCCTTGCGCTCGGTTATGTCGTTGGCGCACTGCCACTGTTTGCTGGCGAGGATGATGAGCGCCTGCGTTCGGGCCTCGGGGGTCGAGCCGCTGCTGGCGCGCTGCATCAGAAGCTCGTTGACCTTCTCGTCGCGCTTCATCTGGCCGTAGAGGAAGACGATGGCCTTATATGCGTCCTCGTTCCCCGGCTCTTTGTTCAGGATGTCCTGATAAGCCTGCACTGCCCTCTCGCCGATTGCGATGTTCTCGGGCGTGCCGACGCCCGGCTTGTACTGCTGCTGGACGGCGCGGGCGATAAAGAGCGGCGCGTTCTTCTGCGACTCGTCTAGCTCGTGCGCCTCGCGGAACTTGTCCTCCGCGTCCTTGAAACGGCCGTCCTTGTAGGCGCGCGCGCCCTCGTTGAGCGCGTTCTTGGCACGCACGCGGTTGATAAGCACGCACCCGCCCGAACTGAAGACGACGACTGCGAGCAGTGCCACGATGTGGATTCGAGAGAGTTTCATTGGATGATTGCTCCGGGCAAAGGGGGAAGCTCGTCTTCTGTGAAGGGGGGCGCTAAACGGCGCGCGCCCGTCCGTCGCGACGCCCGCGCTCCCGTCGCACGCTTCCGAAGCGGCGCGCGGGTCGGGGGCGTCGCGGCGTCGCGCATTACTGTTCGAGCGCCTCGGTCTGAAGGCCGACGGGGTTTGAGCCCGCGCCCTTAACGGCGTCAATGATCTTGACAACGTCGCCGTACTTGAAGGACTCCGGCGCTTTGATGAAGACGGTCTTCTCAATCCGGTCGTCGGGCGGGAGGTCTGTGCGCCCCTCGAAGCCCTCCTTCCAGATGCCCTGCTCCTTGCGCGTCTTGAACTCGTTCGAGAGCGCGGCCCCGAGCGGGCCGGGGTCGTTGACCGAGGCGTCGATGACATGGTTGCCGCCGCGCAGTAGCTCCGCCGAGAGGTCTTTCTTGATGTTGACGACGAGCGTGCGCGGGCTCTGTTTGGCGTTCTCGCTCATCTCTTCGCTGCGCTCCGGCACAAGGGTCTTGAAGCGCGCGGGCTTGAGCGGCGTGATGACCATGAAGATGATCAGCAGCACAAGCAGGATGTCGATGAGCGGCGTCACGTTGATACTGGGGAGCGCCCCGCCCCCGCGTGAACTCATACCCATAAGTCGCGATCCTCCGTGGGCCGACCCTCATGGCGCGCGCGCACTAGAGCGTCTCGCGCGCCGCGCGGGCGGCGTCTATCCCTATATCTTTTTACGAACCGGGCGCGGGGGTAGGCGCGGGCGCGCCGCCCTCCTTGCGCTTGTCGGCCACGAGCCCTATCTGGTCGATGCCGGAGTCGCGGATCAAGTTGATCGTGTCAACGACCATGCCGTAGTTGGCGTTCACGTCGCTACGTATGTAGACGATGCGATCCTTGTCCTCCTTGGCCGCCATCTTCTGGTCTATCTCGGTCTTGAGAGCGTCCTTATCTATCTCCTTCTTGCCGAGGTAGAGCTTGCCCGCTTCGGTGATGGCGACGACGACAGAGGTCTCCTTGATGATGTTCTTGTCCTCGTCCGGGTTCCGCATGTCGCGCGGGAGCGCGACCGAGACGCCGGACTGGAGCATCGGCGTGATGACCATGAAGATGATCAAGAGCACCAGCATGATGTCCACCATCGGCGTGACGTTGATTTCGGAGGTGAACCCGCCCCCCCCGCCTGATGACATTCCCATCGGTTGTCTCTCCCGGCCCGCGCATTCCGGCGGGCTTAGTGCGCCGCGCGCCGCGCGCGAGTCCCACGCGCTCAAGCGGCGGGGACTCGGGCGCGCCGCGACGGCGCGGAAATCCTTTGAAGACTGCTACGACTTGAGCTGCCGCGTGCGATTCTTCAGGAAGTAGTCGATAAGTTCGGAGGCCGAGTTGTCCATCTCGATGATGAAGCCGTCAACCTTGCCCGTGAAGTAGTTGAAGAGCCACACGGCGGGCACTGCCACGGCGAGCCCGAGCGCCGTCGTCAGCAACGCCTCGGCGATGCCGCCCGCGACCGCGCCGATGCCCGCCGACTCGGCGGACTTCATGCCGGTGAACGCGTTGATGATGCCGAACACCGTGCCGAAGAGTCCGACGAACGGGGCCGTCGAGCCGATCGTCGCCAGTCCCGAGAGGCCGCGCTTGAACTCGGCCGACTTGATCGCGATGGCGCGCTGAAGGGCACGTTTGGAAGCCTCAATCTCGTCGCCCGAGATGTCTGAAGACGCCTCGTGCGCGCGGAACTCCTGAAGGCCCGCGTTGACGACCATCGCGAGGTGCGACTTCTTGTGCTTGTCGCTGATATTGATGGCCTCTTCGATGCGGTCGTTCTTCAAAGCCTGCGCGACGCGCGGCGCGAACTCGCGCGACTGCTTCTTCGCGGCCGAGTAGGTCAGGAAGCGCTCGACCATGATTGCAATCGAGTACATGGACATGATGAGCAGGATGATGATGACGGTCAGCGCCACCCACCCGAGGTTCTTCACCATCTCCGTGATCGTGAAGGCACTCTTCAGGTCTTCACTGCCACCTTTTGCCGCCTCCTGAAAAAGGAAGGCGAAGAAGCCGAGAGCCTTGCTCCCGAGTACGCTCAGCAGAATAGTCACGGCGGAAATCCTCCAAAGGTTTTCGGTTGTGATGGCGAAAGGCGCATGCGCTCCGGAGGGCGCTCGGCCCGCGCGCGCACCGACCGGCGCTTCTTCTCGGAAGACCGGCGGCGTGCCTGCGCGGCGCGGGGACTAATGCCCCGCGCCCTCCTTTATTGCAGCACGAAGTTGTACGTGATAACGCCCGAGACCTTGACGGGCTGGCCCGAGAGCAGCGTCGGCGAGAAGCGCGCCTGCCGCGCCGCCGCTACAGCGGCCTGCTGCAAGAGCGGGTGGCCCGAGACGGCCGAGGCCGAAATGACGCGGCCCGACTCGTCAACGACTATCTGCACGGTCACGGTGCCCGCGGCGCGCGCGGCCTTCGCTATGGGCGGGTAGGCCGGCGGCGGCTTCGAGATGGCCTTACCGTTCAGGACGCCGCCCGAGACGATAGTCTTCTTGGGCTCGGGCTTGGGCTCGGGCTTGGGCGCGGGCGGGGGCGGTTCGTCGCCGCCGCCGCTGACGGCCGGGCCGGCCGGGCCGCTACCCTCCCTCGCGGTACCCTCCTTGAACCCCACATCTACCTTCGCCGCGGCGTTCGAGTCGCCGGAGTCCACTTCGCCCTTGAAGATGCCCTTGCTTACGTCGCGCGCGACCTCTTTGGTCTTCTCGCTCGCGACCTCGTTGGTCTTGACGACCGGCGCGATGACGGAGATTTCCGTCCTCGTCACGACCGCAGTCTCCACCTTCGTGGCGGGCTTCGGCTCCTCCTTCGGCTTGGCTGCCTGCTCCTCCGCCATCGGGGCGGGGGCCACGAGCGTCAGTAGCTCAAGGCTCGGGTCGGGTATGGAGTCGTTATACCAGTAGATGCCTATGACCGAGACGGCCGCGAGTACGATGGCGTAGAGCACCATCGTCCCGAGGAAAAACGAGCCCTTGCGCGCGAGGTCGTCTGAGTGCGAGCCGGACTCAACAAGCGTGTCGAACATTGTCTCTATCCTCCCTCTTCCGCTGCCAGGTGGATCAGGGGTTCGTGAACTTATTTAATCACAGCGACTCTAACAATAGAGTTGCGATTAGGAGACGTTTTCACTGAAAAACGCGACCGCCTGAGCTTTGTTGCCTTAGAGAAACGGGGGTTGGCCGAGGGCGCCGGCCGCGCGCCCCAAACGCGCCGCCTTGATTCTAAAACGCCAGCCACACAGGGTATGGAAACGGGTTTGCGGCCAGTCGCCCTCGACAAACGCCTACAGTCAAACGTCCGTCCCACACCTGTGCGAGACGGGCGCGTTCGTCGGAATATTCGATTGGGCCAGCAACGCGCTCAGTCTATGTCGCAATCCGCGGCGAAGTCAAGCGTAAAAAGCTTTAACCCGCCACAAACGCGCCCGCGCGCCCGACGCGCCCGCTCGTTCACTCAGGACACCTATATAGATGCCGAACCGACCCCGTTGTTCGCTTAAATTTTTCGGACTCGTAAATTGACTTCGCGCGCGGCCCCGAGGCGTTACGAAACGCTCAGACAGGGGCCGCGCGCCGTGCTATCGCTCTACCTCGCGGCCGCACTCGCTCGCGTGTTGCGCGCGTCGGGCGACTGGCGCTGATTGCGCGCGCCCGTGCCGCCTCCGCGCGTGCCCGTGGCCGAATCCTGCTCGCGGCCCGCTTCGAGGCGCTGCTGCCACCAGACCATGATGGGGCTCGCGATGGCGACCGAAGAGTAGGTGCCGAAGATGATTCCGATGAGGAGCGCGACCGAGAAGCCGCGCAAGACTTCGCCGCCGAAGAGCACCATCGCGAGGACTGAGAGGAAGACGAGCCCCGACGTGATTATCGTCCGCGAGAGCGTCTGGTTAATCGAGTCGTTCGTCACGTCGTAGAGCGTCGAGCGGCGGTGCATCCGCAGGTTCTCGCGTATGCGGTCGAAGATGACGATGGTGTCGTTGACGGAGAAGCCTACGAGCGTGAGCAGCGCCGCGATGACCGTCAGATTCACCTCGAACTGGAATATCGAGAAGAAGCCGAGCGTGACGAGCACGTCGTGGAAGACTGCGATGACGGCGGCCGCGCCGTACGTCCACTCGAAGCGGAAGCCTATGTAGAGGAGTATGCCGATGAGCGCGAGGAGCGTGACGGCGACGGCCTGATTGCGCAGCGCAGCGCCCGCGACCGCGCCGACGGCGTCGGTGCCGACAATCTTGAAGGCGTTGCCCTCGGCCGGGAATTCCGCGTTAGGCTCGACCTGCACGCCGCCCGTCAGCTTCTTGAGCGCACCCGCGACCGTCGAGCGACCGATGTCCACCTGCGTCTGGCCCGCGGCCTCCGCCTCCCCCGACTCCATCTTCGGGAGCCTTATGAGCACCTGCCCCGGCTTGTCTGTGATGGGCTGAATGATCGGGTCCGCGACGCCCTCGGCGTGCAACGCGTCGCGTATGACTTCGGGCGCTGGCCGCTGCTTGAAGTCCGCGGTGACGACCGTGCCGCCCTTGAAGTCGATGCCGAGGTTGAAGGCCTCCGTGCCGTTCGGGTGGAACTGATGACGGAAGAGCGCCGAGGCGAGCCCCGCGAGCATTATTATCGTCGAGATAAGGATGAAGACCTTTCGGTACTTCAGCCAGTCGAGGTTGACGTTGTGTAGTATCTGAAACATGTCTAATCCAGTGATAAGTGATGAGTGATAAGTGATGAGAAAGAATAAGGCGAATGCCTTCTCTTATCACTCATCACTTATCACTCATCACGGTCTTAAATGCTGAGCGACTCGACGCGCCCGTGCCTGGCCTGCTTGCGCGAAAGCTCCCACATGAAGATAGTGCGCGAGACGTAGACGGCCGTGAAAAGGTTCGCCAGAAGGCCGAGGACGAGCGTGACGGCGAAGCCGCGTATCGGCCCCGTGCCGAAGACGAACAGGAACAGCGACGAGATGATCGTCGTCACGTGCGTATCGATGATTGTGACGAAGGCGCGCGAGAAGCCGAGGTCTATGGCCGAAGGCACGGTCTTCCCGGAATTCAGCTCCTCGCGTATGCGCTCGAAGATGAGCACGTTCGAGTCGACGGCCATGCCTATACCGAGGATGATGCCCGCGATGCCGGGAAGCGTCAGCGTCGCCTTGAAGATGATGAGCGCGGCGAGCGTGAGTATCGTGTTCAGCAGCAGCGCGACGACCGCGTTGACGCCCGACCAGCGGTAGTAGAAGAGCATCGTCAGCACGACGAGCGCGAGCCCGACGCCCGAGGCCGTGACGCCCGCGCGTATCGAGTCCGCCCCGAGGCTCGGGCCGACGGTGCGCTCTTCGAGGTAGATGATCTTCGCCGGGAGCGCGCCCGAGCGGAGCGTGAGCGCCAGCCCGTTCGCGGAGTCCTTCGTGAAGTTCCCGTCAATCTGGCCCGAGTCGGTTATCTGCGACTTGATGAAGGGCGCGGACTGCACGCGGTCGTTCAGGACGACGGCCATGTACGCGCCTACGTTCGCGCCCGTCCACGCGCCGAACTTCTGCGCGCCCGACGGCTTCAGCGAGAAGCTGATGCGGTATCCGCTGTCCCCGCCGTTTACGCCGGACGTGACCGCCTCCGCGCTGCGAAGCTCGCTGCCGTCGACGACCGCGGGCGACTCGACGACGACCCATGCCGTGGCCTCGCCCGGCTTGTGGTCGGGCGAAGAGCCTGCGTTGGCGGGCTCGTTGCGGTCGTCGTAAGGGAGTATGCGCCGGTTCGACGCGACTGCGCCGCCGAGCGAGGCGCGCGCGGCCTCCTCGGTCGGGTATGTCGCCATCGGCGCGGGATTGGAGGGGCTGACGACCTTCGCCAATTCGAGCCGCGACTCGCTCTTGAGAATGTCCTTGACGCGCTCGGGGTCTGTGATGCCGGGCATCTGTAGGAGTATCTGGTGCGAGCTTGCCGAGCCGTGCTCTTGCAGCGTGGGCTCGGCGACGCCGAGCGCGTTGATGCGCGAGTCGATAATCTTGAGGGCGTCCTGCGTGGCGCGATTGCCGAGGTCAGTCTTGGCGCGGTCGGTCATCACCCACGTGATGGTGTTGCCGCTCGCCGAGGAGGTCCAGATGTTCGGGTCGAAGTCGTTGACCTTGCGCGGCAACTGGTCGCGCATCTCCGTGACCTTGGAGTTGTCGTTGGCCGTGAGGACGATCTGGTAGTCGTTGCCGTTTATAACGGGCTGTACCTCCTTCACGTCGTACCCTTGCGCCTTGGCCGCATTCTGCACGCCGACGGCCGTCCCTTCGGTCAGGCGCTTGAGGTAGTCCTGCACCTGCACCTGCATGACGAGGTGCGAGCCGCCGCGCAGGTCGAGCCCGAGGTTGATGTTGCGCCGGAGTACGGCGTTGATGCCTGCCGCCGTGAAGTCTCCCGCGTGGGGGACGTGGCCCGGCCAGAGGATGGCCGAGAGCCCGAGTAGCGTCACGATGACGATGACGACGAAGCGCGTTAGAAGATTCTTTTTCATGTCGAAAGCACTCAGCTATCAGCTTTCAGCGGTCAGCCATTTTTTTTCGCGGCGTTCGACTCTCAGCGTTGCGCTCGTCTTACGTTAGACGAAAAGCTGAAAGCTGACTGCTGACCGCTCCTTTAACTCGCCTTCTCCTCTTCGCCCTGCATGCCCGCGACCGAGGCGCGCGTGACTTCGAGGATGGACTTGTCCGCACTGCGCACGAGCAGAGACTTCTCGCGGACGGCCGTGACGGTGGCGATGATGCCGCCCGTCGTGATGACGCGGTCGCCCGCCTTGAGCGCCGCGATCATCTCCTGCAAAGCCTTCTGGCGTCGGCGCTGGGGGATGATTATCAGGAAGTAGAAGACGCCGAAGATGAGCAGGAAGGGCGCGAGCGCGCCGAGGATGCCGCCCGCCCCCCCCGCTTGAAAGATTAGAGCGAAGTTGGTCATCAAGTTTTCCGAAGTCTCGAATTTGAAATTACGGCGCGCCCGCGCCCGTTGCCTTTCGTCCGGGGCGGAATTTTGCAGGGGAAGCGGGGCGCGGCCGCGGGGTCAAGCTCACACCAGACCGGAGTTAATCCTCTCGATGAACTCCAGCCGAAAACGCGTGAATTCGCCAGACCGGATAGCTTGCCTTACGCGCCGCATGGTGTCAAGGAAGAACGCAAGGTTGTGGTGCGAAAGGAGCACGGCCGCGAGCATCTCACCCGCCGTGAAGAGGTGGCGCAGGTACGCGCGCGAATGTCTACGACAGACCGAGCACGCGCACGACTCGTCGAGCGGGCGGGCGTCCCTAGACCACTGCGCGTTCTTTATGTTCAGACGCCCGCGCGAGGTGAAAGCCTGACCGTTGCGACCGTTGCGCGTCGGCATCACGCAGTCGAACATGTCCACGCCGCGCGCGACGCACTCGACCAGGTCTTCCGGCGTGCCGACGCCCATCAGGTAGCGCGGGCGCTCCTCGGGCATCCGCGGCGCGACCCCTTCGACCACCTCGTACATAACCGGCTTCTCTTCCCCGACGCTCAGGCCGCCGATGGCATAGCCGTCGAAGCCGACCTCGACGGTGCGCGCGAGGCTCTCGTGCCTCAAGTCCAAGTGGGTCGCGCCCTGCACGATGCCGAAGAGCGCCTGACGCCCGCTCAGGCGCTCCACGTTTCCGACAGCCCCGCTCTCAACATCTTCCGTCCGCCCCGCGTCCGCGCCCTCGCTTTGGAGTTCGTCAAAGCGCGTGCGCGAGCGTCGTGCCCAGCGGGCGGTCAGTTCCATCGAGCGGCGCGCCGCGTCGTGCTCTGTCTGTCCGGGCGGGCACTCGTCGAAGGCCATGACGATGTCGGAGCCGAGCGCGGCCTGAACCTCCATTGAGACTTCGGGCGAGAGGAAGCACTCGCGGCCGTCTATGTGTGAACGAAACTTGACGCCCTCCTCCGCGACGCGGCGCATGTCGGCGAGGCTGAAGACCTGAAAGCCGCCCGAGTCCGTGAGCAGAGCGCGCCGCCATCCGGTGAAGCGGTGCAGGCCGCCGCACGCGCGCACGACTTCGGGGCCGGGGCGTAGCCATAGGTGATATGTGTTGCCGAGTATGATTGAAGCGTCCAAGTCTTCCGCCTCAAGCTCGTCGAAGCGCACGCCCTTCACAGTCCCGAGCGTACCGACGGGCATGAAGACGGGCGTCTCGATTGTGCCGCGCCGCGTCCGCAAGAGACCCGCGCGCGCCTCGCCCTCGCGCGCGACGACTCGCCACCCGAGAGCTTCAACAGACACGGCGGCGCGCGTCCTTCTTATCAAGGCTCGAAAGAATCATGCGTGGATTCTATTGACGACGCGTGTGAGAAGACAAGTAGAGTCAAGGCGCGAGTCGCTAGAACTATGAACACCGCCTCAACCCGTGAGCCGAGTCAGACGAAGGAGAGGCCGAGAACGAACGTCTCCCAGTCCTTCTTGAAGGCGTCCATGTCTTCGACGGCGAGAATCTTCTTTAAGGTGTCGAAACCCGTCGGGTCCGAGGCGCGGTTGGCGAGAAACTCTCGGTAGAAGCGCAAGAGCAGTCCGCGCTCTTGCAGGTAGTAGCAGAGGTAGCGCGCCTGCGCGTAGTTCACGCCCGTCTCCTTCGTGTAGAAGTCGTCAGCGCCCAGCGCCGTCAACTCCTTGAACGGGCGCACGCGGCCTTCGCGTATCGCCCTCTGTAGTCCGGGCAGACGCCAGTTCGTGTAGCCGACGATGTGGCCGCCCTGCTCGCCGCTCTGTTCGTAGAGCGAGCCGAGCCCCTCGTTGAGCCACGCGGGGCAGCCGGGGAAGTTCGCGGCGACGAAGGGGTGGACT
>JBJMGR010000024.1:0-45340 GCA_045807805.1 Pyrinomonadaceae bacterium
ATCCACGCGTCGTGTATGAGCGGGAGGTCTGCCGGGAAGGGCAACACAACTTCGCGCAGCCGCGCACGCAATGCCATCGTCGCGCCCGTCACGGTCGAGCCGCGCAGAAGGTCTCCGATGCCGCGCCCCGACTCCAAACGCTCAAGCTCCGCGCGTTCAAGCCCGACGCTCTCCCAAAGCCCTTGCCCCACGGGGCGCGAATCCTCTTCGACGATTGATGCGTCGGAGAAGACGACCAGCACCGAAGGGTCGCGCGCGAACTCCTCTTCGAGTCGCGCGAGCTTCCGTGGGAGCCAAACGTCGTCCTGGTCGCTGAGGACGATGACCTCGCCCTCGCAGAGCATGACGGCGCGCTCGAAGTTCTTCGTCGAGCCCAGATTCTCTTCGTTCAGATGGTACCGCACGGGGAACGGCGCGCGAGAAGCGAACTCGCGTACGATGTCGGCTGTCTCGTCCGTCGAGCGGTCGTCGCAGACTACAAGCTCTCCGGGCGTGCGCGTCTGCGCGGCGACGCTCGCGAGCTGCGCGCCGAGAAAGCGCGCCCCGTTGTAGGTGCACATCGCGACGGAGAACTTGTCGGCCATAAGTGGAAAGGATGAAGGCGGAAGGATGAAGACGGAAGTGAAAGCTGTTAAGCCTCCCTTTCATCATTTATCCTTCCGCCTTCGTCAACGACGAATGATGAAGGCGGCGCTGGCTAACCTCTACCCTCTAACCTCCGTCGGCGCGCCCGCGAGCGCGGCCACGTCCGCGTCCACCATCTCGTTGATGAGCTGCTCGAAGCTGTAGCGCGGCTCCCAGCCGAGCGCGGTGCGCGCCTTCGTCGCGTCGCCGATGAGGAGGTCAACTTCGGCGGGGCGGTAGAACATCTCGTCAACCTTGACGTAGCGCTCCCAATCGAGCCCGACGCGCGCGAACGCACGCTCGCAGAACTCGCGCACGGTGTGCGTCTCGCCCGTCGCGACGACGTAGTCGTCAGCCTCCGGCTGCTGAAGCATGAGGTGCATCGCGCGCACGTAGTCGGCGGCATGGCCCCAGTCGCGTTGCGCTTCGAGGTTGCCGAGTTTCAGCTCGGAGGCGAGGCCCGCCTTTATGCGCGCGACGGTCGAGCTAATCTTCCGCGTGACGAACTCGAAGCCGCGGCGCGGGCTCTCGTGGTTGAAGAGGATGCCCGAGACGCAGAACATGTCGTACGCCTCGCGGTAGTTGCGCGTGAGGTCGAAGCCCGCGACCTTGCTGATGCCGTAGGGCGAGCGAGGGTGGAAGCGCGTCGTCTCCTTCTGCGGAACCTCCGCGACCTTGCCGAACATCTCCGAAGACCCGGCGAAGTAGAAGCGGCACTCGGGCTGCAATTCGCGCAGCGCGGCGAGTATGAAGTGTGTGCCGTTGATATTCGTGTTCATCGTCGAGAAGCCGTCGGCGAAACTTTCTCCGACGAACGACTGCGCGGCGAGGTGATAGCACTCGTCGAACTTCTGGCGGCTGAAGATGTGGAAGATGGAGGCGTAAGACTCAAGACTCGCCGCGTGCATCTTGACGTGTTCGAGCACGTGCTCGATGCGCGTGAACCGGCGCGAGGGGTCTTCGAGCGCGACGCGTCGGACGAAGCCGTGCACCTCGTAGCCGAGAGAAATAAGGTGCTCGGCCAGATAGCTTCCGTCCTGACCCGTGATGCCGGTTATCAGTGCTCTTTTCATAAAGTGTAGTCGGGGTAGTTCCGGTCTCTGTCTACGAGAATGCGCTCGTCCGCTTCGGGCCACTCTATTTGGAACGCGGGGTCGTCCCAGCGGAAGCCGCGCCCGCTCTCCTTCGCGTAAGTGCTCGACACCATGTAGAAGACTTCGGTGTCGTCCGTGAGAGTCTGGAAGCCGTGGCCGCAGTCGCCGGGCAGGTATAACATGCGCCGGTTCTCAGCCGTCAACTCGAAGCCGACCCATTCCCTGTAGGTCGGCGAGTCGGGCCGCAGGTCAACGGCCACGTCGAAGACCCGGCCGCGCGTGCAGCGCACGAGCTTGGCCTGTCCGTGCGGCGCGGCCTGATAGTGCATGCCGCGCAGAGTGCCGCGATGGAGGCTGTAGGAGATGTTGGTCTCCAGGAAGTGGCCCGCCATCCCGCGCGCCTCGAACTCGCGCGCGGAGAAGCTCGGTGCGAGGAAGCCCCGTTCGTCCTCGTACCTTTCGGGGTCTATGACGAAGACGCCGTTGATTTTTGTCTCAGTGAATTTCATAAGGGTTCGGGTCGCGCTTTCGCATTCGTCAAGCGAGCAAGTCTTCTCAGGTTCGCCCGACGCGCTCGGCCGCGCGAGCAGGTATGGTAACGTCGCGTACTCAACTCCTCAAGGATGCACACGAAAGCGGCACGGCCCGCGCCTTTTAGAGCAGGATGTCTTTGGCCGCGCTTGAGACGCCGTTCGAGTAGCGGAAGTATCGCATCGTCAGAAACTCTCTGAAGACGAGCGGCGCGCGGCGCAGCCTGTTCGAGGGCAGGGACGCGCGCGCGCGCATGTGGCTCATCCTCGCCTCCAACTCCGCGAGCGTGGCCGCGCAGTCGAACTCGCCGCACCTCTCCGCCAGACGTTCGCGGACGGTGCCGAGCAGTTCCAGCTCGTTCACGAAATACTCTTTATACTGCGTGTCGGCGCGCGCGCGCCAACCCGCGACGGGCATCTCGGCGGGGAGGCGGGGCGCGTTGATGCCGAGCTGCTGGCGCGGGTGCTGCCGGTACTTCAGGAGCGGCTCGGCGACGGGCACGACCTCGGCGGCGGCCGCGATGAGCAGAGCTATCCAGCCGTCGTGTATAAGGTTCCACTCGGGCATGCCGTAGCGGCGCACTATCGTCTCGTGCAGCGGAAGCACGAGGCCGCGGAAGCTTGAGCGGAACGCCATCGCCGCGCCCGTCACGACGTTCTGCGTCAGCAGCGACTCGAAGGCCGCGCCCTCGCCGAACGCCTCGCGCTTGCGCGCGTCGAAGCCGAGGCTCTGCCAGATGGTGTAGCCGAGCGGGCGCAGCGATTCGTCTACGACCTCCGCGTCGGTGAAGACGAGGCCCACGCGCGGCGAGCGTGCGAACTCCGCCTCCATCCTTTCGAGCTTGCCCTCGACCCAAACGTCGTCTTGGTCGCTGAGGACGATGACCTCGCCCTCGCAGAGCGTGACGGCGCGCTCGAAGTTCTTCGTCGAGCCCAGATTCTCTTCGTTCAGATGGTACCGCACGGGGAACGGCGCGCGGGAAGCGAACTCGCGTACGATGTCGGCCGTCTCGTCCGTCGAGCGGTCGTCGCAGACTACAAGCTCTCCGGGCGTGCGCGTCTGCGCCGCCATCGAGGCGAGTTGCTCGCCCACGTAGCGCGCCCCGTTGTAGGTGCACATCGCGACCGACAGTCTCAACGTTTGCTCCGCCGCATACGGGCCATCGCCCTCGTCTTGTAATAAGGGGCCACCGTCAACAGCCTGAGCAGCCCTGAACGAAGGACAATGTTCAGGCCGCCCGCGCCGCCCTTGAGCAGACGGCTCGCGTGCGACGCCACGTCCGCGTAACGACCGGTGGCCGCAAGCTCCGCGAATAGAAACCTGTACTGCTCAACCAGCGCGTCGTCGAACTCGCGCGCGCGCCCGCCCTCCTTCGCGTGCCGACGCCTCCCCTTCGAGAGGACGTAGACCTCTCGCTCCGCCATCTTTATCCGGTCGTGCGAATAGTTGTTCCCGTGCATGACGTACTCGATGAGCGGCTCGCCGAGGTAACCGACCTTAGCCTCCGGCGCGCACCTGAGCCACATGTCGTGGTCGTCGGCGGGCGCGGCCTTTGTGTCGAGGAGCCCGCACCGGTCGAAGAGAGACCTTCGTATCATCACCGACGAGGCGCAAAGGAAGTTGTGGCGTATGAGCAGACGAAACAGGTCAACGCTCGTGTCTCTGCTGCTGCGCCTCAACTCTTCCGCCGACTCGGGCGGGAACAACTCGCTGTAGAGGGTTCGCGAATCACCCCTGACGACGAAGGCGTCCGTCGAGACGAGGTCGTAGCCGCCCGCGTCCGCGAATGCAAGTTGCCGTTCGAGCTTGCCCGCCGTCCAGCGGTCGTCGTGGTCTAGGAGGCAGACCCACTCGCCCCGCGCGCGCCGTATGGCAGTGTTCCGAGCGCCCGCTATGCCCTGATTCTTCTGCCTGACGTAGCTGAACCGCGCGTCTTCGAGAAACCGCTCGACCTTACGCGCGGTGTCGTCCGTCGAGCCGTCGTCCACGAGTATCGATTCCCAACCGCCGAACGTCTGTGCGCGGAGACTGCCGAGCGTCTCCTCGATGTAGGGCGAGGAGTTGTAAAGCGGGGTTATGACGGACACGGCCGGCCGCGTCTCGCTGTTATTCATCGTGCCCACGGACGGTCTCCCCTGCCCCGAGGTTGAAGACCGACTTCAACCTCCTGCCCGTGCCCGCCGTGACCCTCGCGACCGAGGCCAGCGTCGAGCCGAACGTGCGTCTCGGGGCGACGGGCGCAATCAACGCGCCCGCGAAGAAGGCCAGCCGCCTACTCAAGATTCCACTCTTCGCCGCCGCCGATAGCAGCCGCCGACAGCCTTGCGCGCGGCGGCCGAGCGCGACCTCGTTTATCGCGGAGGCGGCCAACTCCTCCGCGGCGAGTTCGTTATTGAGCCTCTCGATCTCCCGGCCGTCAACCGCGACCGGCGCGCGCCCGCGCACGAGCGTCCTCGTGAACAACTCTCCGGCCTCCGCCGCGTACAACTCGCGATTGAGTTTCAACACCTCGCCGTCCGAGGCGAGGCTCTCGATAACTTCGCGCACGAAGAGCCTGCGGCTCTCCATCAGCCAGCGGTCGCGGCTCATGCTCGACGTGTGAGCCCGGACGAGCGCGCGCGTGCCGTCGAGGTCTCTGTACTCGAAGCGCGCGCCCCCGGCCGCGCAGCGAACCCAGTAGCCCCAGTCCTCGGAGCCTTTGAGCCTGCCGTCGAAAGCGCCCACCTCGCGGGCGAGCCTCCTTCGCAGCAGTGGCGCGTTGACGACCATTATGTTGCCGCGCGTCAAAGCCTTCAGCATCTCGCCGCCCGCGCCCGAGACGCCCGGCATCCAGGGGCCGTCCTCGCCCCACATCGAGAGGAGACGGTCGTCCATCCTCTCCGTGCTGAAGTAACGCACGCCGCTGTAGACGATGTCCACTTCGGGGCGGCCTTCGAGGTATTCGACCTGAAGCTCGAACTTCCTCTCTTCGAGTAGGTCGTCGGCGTCGAGAAACTGCACGTAGCTGCCCGTGTAGAGTTTGAGCCCCGCGTTTCTCGAAGCCGCGAGCCCCTGATTAGGCTGCTTATGGTACTTGATTCTACGGTCTCGCGCCGAGTAACGGGAGACGACTTCGGCGGTCTCGTCCGTCGAGCCGTCGTCAATTATCAAACACTCCCATTGCGCGTAGGTCTGCGACTGTAGACACTCGATGGCCTGCCCGATGAAGTGTGCGTAGTTGTAAGAGGGGATGATGACGCTGACGAGCGGGCGCGCGTCGCCGCCCCGCGCCCCTTCTAAAGTACTCTGGTCTCGTATGGTCTCGGGCATCGTCGCAGCGCGGCGCATTGGTGATGAGGACTTTTCGGCGTCGGAAGTGTTTACGTCGCGCGCGGCGGCCGTCACCTTCCGAAGAGCTTCCGCGCGGGCCAGGTGATGGCGCGACCGATGCGGAAGGCGCGCGACTCCGAGACGACCTCCTCGCCGAGTTTGTGCGCGTCCAGAAGCGCCGCCTGAAAAATCTCCCAACTGCCGTAGAAGCTCACGGGCATCGGCGGCAGCGGCTCGTCCGACGCGACGCAGAGGTTATAGAGCGGCCCGCGCATCTCTCCGTATGCGCTCGTCGAGTCGAAGCCGCCCTCGTACTCTACGAAGCCGCGCGCGTCGGCCTCGGGCGCGAGGAGTGAGCCGTAGACTACCCTTTGCAGAAGCATCGAGGTGTTTGCGAAGTGCGCCTTCACGAGCGCGTGAAACTCTTCGCGGTAAAGTTCCTTGACGTGGAAGGGATTGATCACGCCGGGAATGTCCGTGTAGTTTAACTTGTCGGGCGAGGAGATGACGAGCACGCCGCCGGGTCGCAGGACGCGCCTTATCTCGGCCAACATCTCCGCGTGGAGGTCGTGGTGCTCGATGGTCTCGAAACTCACGACCGCGTCAACGGACGCGTCGGGCAGAGGGATTGCCGCGGCGGAGCCCTGTATGTATTCGAGGTTCGGGCGGCGATACTTCCGACGCGCGTGCGCGACGGCGTCCTCCGAGATGTCAACGCCCCTCACGCTCTCGGCGACGCTCGCGAGGAGGTTCGAGCCGTAGCCCTCGCCCGAGGCGATGTCGAGCACGCGCTTGCCCCGGCAGAACTCCAGCGCCACGCTGTAGCGGTGCAGGTGCTCAAGCGTGTTGTTGTCGCGCTTCTCGGTGAGCAGCCGCTCGCCCGTCTCAGGGAGCGGCTTGAGGCCCCCCGCTGCTTCAGCGTCAAGAAGTTTTCCCATCTGCATTACCGAATCACAAAAGAGGCGCGGCTCCTAACCTGCGCGGCGCGCGATAAAGACCACGAGGGCCTGATTCCGCACGGAGCGGTCGAGGCGCACGTCGAAGCCCGCGCGCTCACACGTCGCGGCGAAGTCCGCGCCGAACTCGTTGAAGACGATGAGGTCGGCCCGCCCGTCCCCCGGCATCCCGTGGTAACTCGGCGGGAGGTGATGTACCAACTCACCGCCGCTCATCGAGGCGCGCCGCCGCGTCGCGGGCCGATCCATCAACACGGGCACGGTGAAGATGTGATAGCCCCCCGGCTTCAGCACCCGGCGGATTTCGCCGAGGGCCGTGTCAACGTCGGGCACGTGCTCCAGCGTGTCGGACGTGAGTACGATGTCGAATGACGAGTCGCCGTAGGATAACTGCTCAAGGCTCTCCGACGGCACGCCCGGCACGTCCCCGCCGAACTCCGAATACTTAAGGTTCGGGAGCTTCGAGAGGAACTGGTGCAGGTTGCCCGCCGAGTTGATTTCGGCCACCGAGAGAGCGCGGAAGCGTGGGTCGTCACAAAGTTTGTTGAGTGAGTTAGCGCTCGTGCCCCACTCGGCGTTGGCGACGGAGACGACGGCCCCGGCGAGTTGCTGGCTGCGCAGACTCGCGCCGCACCACTCACACGCATGCCCTTCGCGCGCGTAGAATCTCGCCGCCCACTCCGGGCTCAGCTCCCACTGCTCGACCAGCTCTATCCACTCAAGTCTGCTGTCGAGGAGCCTGCCCATCACCCCGCAGCCCGAGCAGAATTGGCCTGCGACATAGCCCGCCGCCCGGCGCGCGGCGTAGCGTACGTAGCTGGTGAACGCCCGTCTATTGGCGAAGGCCGCCCTCATTGAGGCCATTGTCCGTATCCGTCCGTCAGCAGCCGCCCGCCCGTCCGAGGGCATTGCGAAACGCTCTTTCAAGAACAGTCTTTCTACTTCCGCTCGCGCCGCGTCGTCCAGTCGAAGATGGGCCTGACGACGCCCGGCATCGGCCCCGCGTAGTCGCCGCGCGCCGAGTCGCCGTCGAGACTGTCGACGACGCGGAAGCTGACGGCGTCGGGCTCGTAGGCGTGAACCGTCATGGGCAGGTGGGTCGTGAGCGCCGCGCCCACGACGAGCCTGCCCTCGGCGAGAAAGTTGGGCGGCACCCAGACGGTGCTCACGTAGCGCCCGCGCTCTCGCGGGACAGTCCGCGCCTCCGGGCTCAAGTCCTGCACGACGCAGACGCAGACGCCCTCCTCGTTGTAGAAATGGTAGTTGGGCACGAGCACGTAGCCCGGCTCAAGCACCTCGTAGGTCATCTCGACGCCGACGGGGCGGCGTATGTCCAGAGCCTCTTCGGTCTCGCCCGCCTCATCGCACACCCTCACGCCGACCAGGCGCACGACCTCGTCGCCGGGCGCGTCCTTAAGGTCGGCCCATGCGCGCTCGGCCGTAGTGCCGCGCGCCGTGTCGAGATACTGGTCTATGACGCCGGGCGCGGGGCCGTCGCTCACAATCTTTCCGGAGGAGATGAGTATGACGCGCTGGCACAGGCGCGCGACCGCCTGCATGTTGTGCGAGACGAAGAGGACAGTCCGCCCGTGCGCGCCTGCGTCCTGCATCTTGTTCAGGCACTTCTGCTGGAAGGACATATCGCCCACGGCGAGGACTTCGTCCACGACCAGTATATCGGGCTCGACGTGCGCCGCGACGGCGAAGGCGAGTCGGACGTACATGCCGCTTGAGTAATGTTTGACAGGCGTGTCTATGAACTTCTCTATCTCGGCGAAGGCGACAATCTCGTCGAATTTGCGCGCAAGCTCAGCCCTCTTCATGCCGAGTATCGCGCCGTTGAGGAAGATGTTCTCGCGGCCCGTCAATTCCGGGTGAAAGCCGGTGCCGACTTCGAGCAGGCTCGACATTCGGCCGTATAACTCGATGCGCCCTTCGGTCGGCTCGGTGATGCGCGAGAGGATCTTCAGGAGCGTGGACTTGCCAGCGCCGTTGCGCCCGATGATGCCTACGACCTCGCCCGGCTCGACCTCGAAGCCGACATCGCGTAGCGCCCAGAACGTCGGAGTCGCCGGGCGCGCCGCGACCCTCGCCCAACGCAGGGGCACGCGCACGGCGCCCGCGAGCGCGTCGCGTAGCGTCGGAAACTCCTCCTTATTCCTGCCGATGCGGTACTGCTTGGACACGCCCTCGGCTCTGATGATGGGCCTCATAAAACTACTTAAGACTGACGGGACTCCGACCGACGCCCGCGACGACCGTCAGACGATGTCGGCGAAGACCTTCTCCATGCGCTTGAAATTGAAGGCCGCGAACGCGAGCAGCGCGAACGCGAAGAGGGCCGAGACGGCGAGCGAAGGCCAGTCGAAACCTTTGTCGCCGCCGTAGAGCGCGGCGCGGAAGCCTTCGATGACGCCCGTCATCGGGTTGAGCGCCATCACCCAGCGCCATTTCTCCGGCACCATCCTCGTCGGGTAGATGATGGGCGATGCGAAGAGCCACATCTGCAAGGCGAAGGGCAGCGCTATCCTCACGTCCCTGTACTTGACGTTGAGCGCCGCCATGAGCGTCCCTGCCCCGAACGCGAGCGCCACGAGCAGCACGACGAGCACCGGCAGCATCAGTAGCCCGCGGCCTACGCCCACGCCCCAGTAGACCATCAGCCCCGCGAGCACGCACGAAGAGATTGCAAGGTCTAAGAGCACGGCGCCCGCCGCCGCCAGCGGCACGAGCAGGCGCGGGAAATAGACTTTCGTGACGAGGCTCGCGCTGTTGGTCAAGCTGTTGCCGCCCGACGTGACCGCACCCGCGAAGAACGTCCACGGCAGAAGGCCCGCGTATGCGAAGAGCGCGTAAGGCACGCCGTAGTCCGAAGGTATCCCCGCGAGTTTTCCGAACAGGAGCGTGAAGACGAGCATCATCAGGAGCGGCTGGAGGACGACCCATATGACGCCGAGCGCCGTCTGCTTGTAGCGCACCTTCACGTCGCGCCACATGAGGAAGTAGAGCAGCTCGCGGTGAGCCCAGAGTTCGCGCAGGCCGAGCGCGAAGGGCGAGCTGTCGGGCTGTATGACGACCAGCGGCTCTTCGGGGAGGGCGCGGATTAAAGAGGGTGCCGTCTCTGTAGGGGGCTTGAGGCCCTCGCTGGTGCGCGCCGTGGCCGCGTTCAGCGTCTTGGCGCGATTGCTTGTGGTCATGCCTGTTAAAACGTGGCGCTTCGCGAAACCCCGTACGGCCCCCCGACCTTCTCACCCGAATCGGAATGCTTAAGAAAAGAGAGTGAAGTCTAGCCAGACAGGGCGGAGAACGTCAAGCGACGCGGAAGGGCGCGCTACACCTGCGAAACGCGCCGCCGCCGCGCGCGAATCGCGAACGCACAGGCGCGCGGTGAAGATAAAAAAAACTCTCGCGCGCACGACAAGCAGTGCGCGCGAGAGTTCTCACGTTAATCGTGACTAAGTGCGGCCGGGTCTTAAATCTTGACCGGGTTCGGCACGGCCCCTATGACGCCGACCGTATCGCTTGAGAAGTTGCCCTTCACCTTGTTGTCGCCGAAGGACTGAACCGTGCCGCCGGCGACGTTGATGCCGGTGCCGTTTCCGGAGATGCGGCAGCCCGCGATCCTCGTCGTCGAGGCCGCGGCCGTGATTCCGGTGGAGTTCGACTCGAAGAAGCAGGTGTCAACGTCCACCTGCGTGGTTCCCGCGCCGACGCTCAACCCCGAGGTCGTGTTGAAGGTGAAATAGGAGTTCGATAGCTGCGCGATGCAGCCCGTCGAAGACGCGAATCCGTTGACGTTGCCGTCGAGGTGCGAGTTGTCAACGGTGACGAGTATCTGGCCGCCCACGGCCGTGTTCGACGCGCGGATGCCGTTACCCGTGCTGCCGGTGATGATCGTGTCGGTCACCTTCATGTTCTGGTTCCCGGCGACGGCGGTGGTGAACGCGGCGTCGATGCCGTCGCTGTTCGCACCGTTGCCGCGGAAGCCGCTGATGACGCAGTGCTCGACGTTCAACTGCTTGCCCGAGATGAACCTGATTCCGTCGAAGCCCGTGCCCGCGCCCTGTATCGAGAGGTTGCGGAGGCTGACGATGATGGTGTTGGGGGTTGCGGTCGCGCTGTCGTTGACGTTGACGCCGTTGGTGCCGGCCGCGAGTATCGAGCCGAAGCCCGCGCCGTTGGTACCATCAAGCGTAATGGACTTGGTGATGGTGACGGTGCCGAAGCCGCCCGGATCGAGACAGTCGATCTCGCCGTTGACGGCTGTCTTCGAGATAGCACCCGCGAAGGTCTTGCAGGGGGCGGTGCGACTACAGGGGTTCACGTCGTCGCCGACGCCCGACACCCACGTACGCGTCGCCTGCGCCTGCGCGGCGGTCGCGAAGGCGAAGGTCAGGGCGAGAAACGCGAATGCTTTAAGGGTGAAACGAGTCATCTTCATGGTTAAGTCTCCTTACATGGGTTGGGAAGCTGGATAGCTGGATGGTGCTTGCTGGCGGTGTCGCACCGGATTCTGGTAATAGCGCCAGGGGAAAACTGGAAGTGTTAAGCCACTGTCGGCGTGTCAAGCATGAAGGTTACCATAGCGAGGTCTCGCGCTGTTAACTCTTCCCGCGAAGAAGCGGGGGAAGTATTTATGCTAAATGCGCTCGCTTGTCAATGGGGAATTTGATTCGCGACAACTTTTTTTATTTTTAAGCCTTGATTATTTACGCGGGATGAAGTATAGAAGGCTGCTCCTACGGCCCTGACGTACGCGAGAAGCCCGCTCCGAGAGCATCCGCGCAACTTCCACTACATAATTCCTGGCAACGACGCCGGCAGTTTTTCCCGCTAGTCGCGAATTCCATCCTGTGATAAGTCCCTCGAATGTGAAGGAGAAAAATTCCCTATGAAGTCCCCGCAGACACCCGCCAAGTCCCGACAGACTACTACCGATCTACAAATAAAGACGCAAGACGCGAAGCCCCCGACGCGTAGGTCGAGGGGAAGAGCGCGCTATGCACTTCTAATATTTTTGCTACTGGCCGCGGGCGCGATGGCGACACTGCCCGGCGCGTCGTCCGCGACGCGTAAGCGCGCAGCAGAGGCCGCGCCCGCCGCGTCCGAAGTCGCACACGCTTCCGCGCTCTCAAGAGAGACGCGTCGCGTCGCGCCGTCAGCGTCTTTGGTTCCGGTCACCTTCTTCTTCGATCCGCCCATCGCCACCTACGCCGCCAACTGTACGACGGCGAAGGACTCCTTCATCCTCGGCGAGGATGTCTGCGTTAAAGTGGCGGGCGCGCCGACCTCGGGCGCGGTGGTCGTCCTGAGCGACCCCGACAACTTCATGAGGGACGCCGCGCTTCCCATCACGGCCAGCGCGCAGAGCTTCTCCTTCACACTGCCTTCCGTGAGCAACAGCGGGGGCATCGACAACCGGGGCGCGTGGGCGGTCGCCATAGTGAACACGGAGGACAACTCGCGCCGGAACTTCGTGCGATTCTTCGTACACGATCCGGCCCAGCAGGTCGCCGACGTGACCATCACCAAGATTCCGCTCGACGCGACGGGCACGGCGGGTAGCAACAGCACCTACCGCGTCTTCGTCACCAATCAGGGGCCGGACGCCGCGTCCAACGTCACCTTCACAGACCACACGCTGCCTAACACGACCTTCGTCTCCTTCGCGCAGGACGACACCGCGACCTTCACCTGCGCGCCCGGCGCGGCCGCCGGCGACACCACCTGCACGAAGGCTTCGATGGCCGTCGGCGATACCGCGAGCTTCACAGCCGTCTACCACGTGAACGCGACCGCGAGCAGCGGCGCAGACCTCACCGACACCGTCACTGTTGAGAGCAGCACTTTCGACTCGCACGAGTCCACCAACACCTCCACGGTCGAAGGCACCGCCACCAACCCGAACCCGCCCGCCTGCACCATAAGCTGCCCGGCCAACATCACGCAGGACAGCGACCCCGGACAGGCCGGAGCAATCGTCAACTACGCCGCCCCGGCCACCACGGGCACCTGCGGGTCGGCCACGACCAACCATCCTTCGGGCTCCTTCTTCCCCATCGGCACGACCCTCGTTACTACCGACGTGGGCAACGGAGTCTCCTGCACCTTCAGCGTGACGGTGATTGACAAGCGCACGGTCGCGGTCACGCTCAACGGCGCGGCCGACATGACGGTCGAATGCCGCACGGGCTTCAGCGACCCCGGCGCGACCGCCACGGATGGCACCAACAGCCTGCCGGTCACGACCACTATCACCATACCCAGCGGGCAGGAGGACGCCAATGGCGACCCGATCAACCCGGTAACGGTCGCGGCCGTTGACCCGAACTCGCCGAACGACTACACCATCACCTACACGGCCACCGACTCGGACGGCCACACGGGCAAGGCCGTGCGCGTCGTCCACGTCGTTGACACAGCGCCGCCCGTCATCACGCTCTCGGGCGTCAGCGGGTTCACGCCGCAGACCGAGACCGTCACGGTCACGAACGACGACGGCACGACGAGCACCGTCACCGAGACGATTCTCGTCGGCACGGTCGAGTGTCACTCGGGCTTCACGGCTCCGATTGGGACTGCGTTCGACGGCTGCGACAACCACTCGGTGCCCGTCACGTCCTCCGGAGCCGTTGACCCGAACACGGTCGGCACCTACGAGATCGTCTACAGTGCTTCCGACGCTTCGGGCAACGACACCGAGCAGCGCGTGAGGGTGACGGTCGTAGACACGAGCGGGCCGGTCATCTCGCTCAACGGCGCGAGCCCGATGACGGTCGAGTGCCACACCTCCTTCACAGACCCCGGCGCGTCCGCGTCCGACGCCTGCGAAGGCCCCGTGGCGGTCACGGCCTCCGGCTCGGTTGACCCGAACACGGTCGGCAGCTACTCCATCGTCTACACGGCCTCCGACTCCGGCGGCCGCACGACGACGGTGACGCGTACGGTGAACGTGGTTGACACGACGGCTCCGGTCGTCACGCTCAACGGCGCTTCGTCCGTGACGGCCGAGTGCCACACGAGCTACACGGACGCGGGCGCGTCCGCGACCGACAGTTGCTCGCCGACGACTTCGCTCTCGTCTTCAAGCGACGTGAACATCAACGCGCCGGGCACCTATCACGTCACGTGGTCGGCGACCGACCCGAGCGGCAACACGGGCACGGCGACGCGTACGGTCGTGGTCGTCGACACGATACCGCCGACGCTTACGCTCAACAGCTACGCGCCTTCGATGTGGCCCGCCAACCACAAGTACCAGACGTTCAACCTGACGCAGTTCGTCACGGCGGCGAGCGACAGTTGCAACACGGCGCTCGGCATCGGCAACGTGGTAATTGAGAAGGTGACGAGCGACGAGGTCGAGAACGGCAACGGCGACGGCAACACCACGAACGACATCGTCATCGCGTCCGACTGCAAGTCCGTACAGCTCCGCGCCGAGCGCGAGGGCGGCGGCAACGGTCGCGTCTACACGATAACGTTCAAGGTGAGCGACGGGGCGAACGTCACGCGCGCGACGGCCAAGGTCGTCGTGCCGCACAACCCCGGCGAGACGCCCGTTGACAGCGGCGCGCACTACACGGTCAACGGCACTTGCCCGTGACGCGCCAGTGAAGGCCGCGGCGTGCGGCAGTTCGGGAATCGACCCGGACTGCCGCACGCCGCAGCGGAATCGCCGCAGCCCCGTTTTGAACATCTATCGCGCGACGTGCTCTCACGCGGCGCGCGACCACGCCGACCGAGAGAGGAGTTGAGAAATAATGAGAAGCTCACACGTCAACAAGCACGGCAAGGCCGTCCGCATCTTCGCGCTCTGCGCCATACTCTGCGCCCTCGCGGCCATGCCTATTCTGTCGAGCGCGCGCGTTCGCTCGGCCTCGATAAGCATCGCGAACAACTCTGGACGCTCCGTCATACACGTCTACCTTTCGCACACCGACCAGGACGATTGGGGGCCGAACCAACTCGGCGACTCGTCAATCGCTTCGGGCGACAGCTACACGATCTCGAACGTCGCGTGGGACGCGTCGCAGATTAAGGTCGTCGCGGAGGACGGCAACGGCTGCTTCCTCTACGGCGTCGTCTCCGGCACGGGCAGCTCCACGTGGACTATCAGCGCCGACGCGCAGGCCGACTGCGGCTACTAAGACGCGCGTCTAAGGCACGAGTCGGCGGCGTTCGACCGTAAAGCGGCGTTCGACTATAAAAAAGAGGACGGGGCGGGAAGAGTCTTCCGCTTCGTCCTCTTTTTTATCCGCTTCGTTTTCGTGGACGCGCCGCGCGCGTTGGCAGACGGCGCGCCCCGGATGTCATAATGCGTCGGCCAGTACAACCTGAACTTTATAACGCCGGAGATGAAAAATATTTTCGTGACGGGCGGGGCCGGTTTCATCGGCTCGGCCTTCGTCAGGCTCGTGCTTGACGAGAACCCTGATTGCCGCGTCGTAAACTTCGACGCGCTCACATACGCCGGAAACCTCGACAACCTCGAAGGGCTCGACCCGGCGCGACACCGTTTCGTGCGCGGAGACATTTGCGACCCCGCGGCGGTGCTCGGCGCGCTCGAAGAGGGAGCGGACGCCCTCATCAACTTCGCCGCCGAGTCGCACGTAGACCGAAGCATACACTCGGCCGCCGAGTTCGTGCGCACGAACGTGCTCGGCACGCAGGTTCTCCTCGACGCCGCGCGCGAGCGAAAGGTCAGACGCTTCGTGCAGGTCTCGACCGACGAGGTCATGGGGAGCCTCCCCGAGCGCGACGACGCCTTCTTCACGGAAGAGTCGCCGTTCGAGCCGAACAGTCCTTATTCGGCCTCGAAGGCGGCGGCCGAGCACCTCTGCCGCGCGGCGCTCCACACGCACGGGCTCGACGTGGTCGTCACGCGATGCGGCAACAACTACGGCCCGCGACAGTTCCCGGAGAAGTTCCTGCCCTTGATGCTCTCGAACGCGATGCGGGACGAGGCCATCCCCGTCTACGGCGACGGCCGAAACGTGCGCGACTGGATTTACGTCGAAGACCACTGCCGGGCCATCCTCGCCGTCGCGGAGCGCGGCCGTGCGGGCGAGGTCTACAACATCGGCGCGCGCAACGAGCGCCGTAACATCGAAGTCGCCGAGTCAGTTCTGGATGCTTTGGCTAAGCCGCGCACGCTTCTCGCGTTCGTCAAAGACCGCCCCGGCCACGACCGCCGCTATGCGATAGACCCCTCGAAGGCCGAGAGCGAGTTGGGCTGGCGTCCGCGCGAGACTTGGGAGACGGGCCTCGCTAAGACGATTCGCTGGTACGCGGAGAACGCCGAGTGGGTCGCGCGCGCGCGCAGCGGCGCTTATCGCGAATATTACGAGAAGCAGTACGGGGCCGTTTAGAGGCCGCAGGTTAGAGGTTAATGCGTTGGCGATTGCGGTGCTCATGACTGTTCGTAAAATCCTCGCGCCGTCATTTGCTTTTACCAACCTCTAACCTCTAACCTCTGACCTCCACTTCTTATGACCATGAGAGTCTTAATAACGGGCGCGGCCGGGATGGTCGGGCGGGCGCTCGCCGAATACTGCCGCGCGTTGGGCGACGAGGTCTCCGCGTTCGACAGCAAAACGCTCGACATCACGGACGAGCGTGTCGTGCGCGAAGCGTTCCTGAGCCTTCGGCCCGAGGCCGTCGTCAACTGCGCCGCGTGGACGGACGTTGACGCCTGCGAGCTTGACCCGCAGCGAGCCTTCCTCGTCAACTCGCAGGGCGTCGAGGCGCTCGCGACCGGCGCAAGGCTCGTGGGCGCTTCCTTCGTGCAGATCTCGACCGACTACGTCTTCGACGGCCGCAAGCCCGAGGGCTTCTACACGCAGCGCGACGATCCGCACCCCTTGAGCGCGTACGGCGCGGCGAAGCTCGAAGGCGAGCGTCGCGCGCAGGCAGCATCGGCCCGCACCTCCGTCATACGCACGGGCTGGATATACGGCGCGGGCGGGAAGAACTTTCTCTCGAAGGTGATAAACCTCGCGCGAGGCGGCGCGGCGCTCAAGGCCATCAGCGATTCGTACGGGACGCCGACTTACGTGCCCGACCTCGTCGCGCGCCTGCGCGAGATAGCCGCGCTGGATTTGCCCGGCATATATCACGTCGCGAACGCGGGCGAGGGCACGAGCTTCGAGGGCTTCGCGCGCGAGGCGCTCGCGGCGGCCGGGCTCTCCGCCGAGGGCGTCGAGAGCGTACGGATGGACTCGCTCAAGCGCCCCGCGCCGCGCCCGCGCAACTCGCGCATGCAGTGTCTCGTCTCCGAGGCCATAGGACTCTCGCCGCTCCGCGACTGGCGCGAGGCGCTGCGCGAGTTCGCAGGGTCGAGTCAAAAGTAGAAGGCATAAGGCAAAAGTGAGGACGCGTCGCGCGCGGAACTTCCGCTCGATTGCGCGTCAGTTCTTCACTTTTACCCTTTGAATTTTGGCTTTTGCCTTCCGCGGAAGCGGTTTGCCCCGACGCGGCTCTCTGTTATCATTACGCGGCCGGAAATTGCCCGAAGTGTGAGGATTTAGTTTCTTCCTCCCCGAAGAGAGATTTAAGAATTATGATGCAAGATAACCGACTTCTGCCGCTGACCTCCGACACGACGCTCGACCGCCCCCTGCGCGACCTCGCGACGCCCGCGCCCATCACCACGGCCGCCGCCACGCAGGAGCCCGCGCACCTGCGCGAGTACCTCGCCGTCGTGCTCAAGCGGAAGTGGCTCATCCTCAGCCTGATGATCGTCGTCACCTCGCTCGTAGCCATTCAGATGTATCGCCTGCCTTCGCAGTACGAGGCGCAAGGGACAATCCAGATAGAGCAGAAGGCCAAGAACGTCCTCTCGACGGGGCGTGGCGGCGGCATAGAGATTCGGAGCAACGACGCGACCTACTGGAACACGCAGTTGCAGAAGCTCAAGACGCAGAAGCTCGCGCGCCAGGTCATACTCCGCCTCGACCTACAGAACAACCCCGGCTTTCTCGGCGCGGGCTACCGAGGTATGGGAATCATCTCGGGCCTTCGACGCATCGTCACGCGCGAGAAGCCGCAACAGCAGCAGCAGCAGGAGCCGGGCGCGGTGCCCGTCATCTCCGACTCGGAGCTGAGCGCCGACCAGATAAGTCCCGAGCAGGCGCGCAAGCTCGAACCCGTCGAGGACGCGCTGCGCGACAACCTGACCATCACGCCCATCGAGCGCACGAGCCTCGTCGAGATACACTTCGTCCACACAGACCCGGAGATTGCCGCTAACGTCGTCAACACTCTCGCGCGCGTCTTCCGCGAGAACGACATCCTGACCGAGACCGAGGGGTCGAACAAGGCGGGCGACGTGCTCGCCAAGCAGATCATCGAGCTTCAGGCGCGCATACAGGCCAACGAGCAGAAGCGGCTCAACTACAAGCAGGAAAAATCGCTCCCGCTCGGCGACAAGCAGGGGCAGGACTTCGTCGCCCTGCGCCTGAGCACCTACAGCACGCAGTTGCAGGCGGCCGAGGCCGAGCGCAAGAACGCGGATGCCGCATACACCTCCGCGCTCACTACGAGCAAGACCGCGGGCAAGTGGGCCGTCCCCGAGGTTCTGAAGAACGACAACATACAGAAGATGCGCGCGCGCATTAACGAGCTGGAAGAGAAGAAGGCCGCGCTCCTCGTCACCTATACGGAGGAATGGCCCGAGGTCAAGAAGGTCGAGGAGCAGATAGCGCAGATCAAGGTGCAGCTCGACAAGGCCCCGGACGAGGTCATCTCGGGGCTCAAGAACAACTACGAGAGCGCGAAGAAGAAGGAGGAGGGGCTGCGCGTCGATTACAACCGCGAGTACTCGCAGGCCAACCAGCAGAGCATCGCCGCGACGGGCCTCACGGACATTGATCAGGCAATCGAGAACGACCGCCAGAACCTCAACCTCTACATGCAGCGCGCCAACGAGCTGAACGTGACGAGGTACGCGGACGTGGCGGGCAACGTCTCGATGGTCGAGGAGGCGCGCACGCCGCGCGCGCCCATCGGCCCCGCGCGCGCGCGCAACATCATCATCGCGCTGCTGCTCTCGCTCGGCGTCGGCATCGGGCTGGCGTTCCTGCTCGACTACCTCGACGACACGCTCAAGAGCGTCGAGGACGTTGACCGTCACCTCCATCTGCCGACGCTCGCGCTCATCCCCGCGCCGCGCGAGCAGCGCAGGCTCCTCGGGCGCGGAGGGGCCGCACCCGAGCCCGGCGCGGCCACCGCGCTCGCGCTCATAGACGACGCGCGCTCGCCCGTCGCCGAAGCCTATCGCCACCTTCGCACGTCGCTCCTGCTATCGAGCGCGGGCCAGCCGCCGCGCACGATACTCGTCACTTCGAGCCAGCCTTCCGAGGGTAAGACGACGACGGCCGTCAACATCGCGACGATGCTCGCCCAGACGGGCGCTGAAGTTCTCGTGCTCGACTGCGACCTGCGCCGCCCGCGCGTCCACGCGCACTTCGGGATGGGTAACGCTCGCGGCGTCACGAACTACCTCTCGGGCGACGCCAACGTCAGCGACCTCGTGCAGAGTTCCAACAAGCTGCCGAACCTGAAGGTCATCACCTCCGGCCCCGTGCCGCCGAACGCCGCGGAGCTTCTCGGCTCGGACGAGATGCGCAGACTCCTCTATGTGCTCTCGGAGAACTTCACGCACATCGTCATAGACTCGCCGCCCGCCATTTCGTTTACGGACGCCTCGATTCTCTCGACGATGGTTGACGGCGTGATGCTCGTCGTCCACGGCGGGCGCTCTTCGCGCGCCATCGTGCGCCGCGCGAAGCAGCAGTTGCAGGACGTAGGCGCGCACATCTTCGGCATCGTCCTCAACAACGTGAAGCTCGAAGGCATGGACTACTACTACTCGGGCTACTACTCGGGCTACTACGCGGAAGATGAAGCGCCCGAGGGTGCCGAGACGGCCGCCGCCGGCAACGGCAACGGTGCGCGTTGATGGCGGGTGAGTTCTCTCGCGTCGCTTCGGACGTAGAACTCGGGCGCGACGTTAAAATCTACAGCTTCGTAAACCTCTACGGCTGCCGCGTCGGAGACGAGACGCGTATAGGCACCTTCGTCGAGATACAGAAGGGGGCCAGCGTCGGCGCGCGCTGCAAAATCTCAAGCCACACGTTCATCTGTGAAGGGGTCTTGATAGAGGACGAGGTATTCGTCGGTCACGGCGTCATGTTCATCAACGACCGACGGCCTCGGGCGACGCGCCCCGACGGCTCGCCGCAATCAGAAGAGGACTGGACTCTCGAACGCACGGTCGTGCGGCGCGGAGCCTCCATCGGCAGCAACGCAACCATCCTCTGCGGCGTCGAGATAGGCGAGCGTGCGCTGGTCGGCGCGGGCGCGGTCGTCACGCGCAACGTCCCCCCCGGCGCAACCGTCGCGGGCAATCCCGCAAAGATCATTGAAGCGGTCAGCACTCAGCTCTCAGCTCTCAGCCAGACCGTTCGCGCCACGGGCGAGATAAATAATGAGGACGCCGAGCCGCCGTCACGCAAAAGCTGAAAGCTGAGTGCTGACCGCTGACTGCTTTTCCTATGCCAGTTCCCTTCGTTGACCTACAGGCGCAGTACCGCTCGATAAAGTCGGAGGTGGACGCGGCCGTTCAGCGCGTTCTGGACACGTCCGCCTTCATCCTCGGCCCGGAGGTCGAAGCATTCGAGCGCGCGTTCGCGGAGTACGTCGGCGCGAAGTTCTGCGTCGGCGTCTCGAACGGCACGGCCGCAATACAGCTCGCGCTGACCGCCTGCGGAGTCGGCGCGGGCGACGAAGTCATAGTCCCCGCCAACACCTTCTTCGCCACGGCCGAGGCCGTCTCGACCGCGAACGCAACGCCCGTCTTCGTGGACTGCGAAGCCGACTCCTCGAACATTGACGCGTCCAGGATAGAGGCCGCGATAACGTCGCGTACGCGCGCTGTTCTTCCCGTACATCTCTACGGCCAGCCCGCCGACCTCGACGCCGTCTTCCGCGTTGCCGAGCGCCATAATTTAGTCGTCATCGAAGACGCGGCGCAGGCGCACGGCGCGCGCTATCGTGGTCAACGCGTCGGGCCGCTCGGGCGCGCGGGCTGCTTCAGCTTCTATCCGGGTAAGAACCTCGGCGCGTACGGAGAGGGCGGCGCGGTCGTGACGAACGACGCCGACGTAGCGCGCCGCGTGCGGCTGCTGCGCGACCACGGCTCGGAGCTAAAGTACCGCCACGAGGTTGTCGGCTACAACTTTCGCCTCGAAGGCATTCAGGGCGCGGTGCTCGGCGTTAAGCTCAAACACCTGGACGGCTGGAACGAACAGCGCCGCGAGCACGCCGCGCTCTACCGGGAACTCCTCGCGCCGCACGTAGACGCCGGCTCGCTCACGCTACAGCGCGAGATGCCGTACGCGGAGAGTGTCTATCACCTCTTCGTCATACAGGCGGACGCGCGCGACTCTCTGCAACGATTCCTCTCGGCCGCGGGCGTGCAGACGGGCATTCACTACCCCGTGCCCGTACACCTGCAACCGGCCTACGCCTCGCTCGGCCATAGGGAGGGAGACTTCCCCGAAGCCGAACGGCAGGCGCGCCGCCTTCTCTCCCTGCCCATGTTCGCCGAGCTGACCGAGAGGCAGGTCGCCTACGTCTCGGACGCGCTCGGAGACTTCTTCGCACAGCACGCGGCCGCGCGCGCGTGAAGACTCGGCCGCACTTGCGGAGTCCGGGCGGCGTGGCTTATATCTCTTATCCTTCGCCACGGAGACAAACTTCGGAAAGGGGCGGGCGGGACTCTTGCAACCCGCCCGCCGAGGCTTTAAAGGGATGAGCATTTCGGTCGGCGTCGTGGGCTGCGGCTACTGGGGGCCGAACCTCGTGCGCAACTTCGTCGAGAACGAGGCGGCGGAGTTGCGTTGGGTCTGCGACCGCGACGCTCGCCGCCTCGAACGCGTGGCGCGCCGCTTCCCCGCCGCGCGTGCGTCCCAAGACTACGAAGAACTCCTGCGCGATTCACGCCTCGACGCCGTCGTCGTCGCCACGCCCGTCGGGACTCACTATGCGTTCGTGCGCCGCGCGCTCGAAACGGGAAAGCACGTGCTCGTCGAGAAGCCCTTCACGGCGAGCGTGCGCGAGGCCGAAGAGTTGATAGAGTTGGCCGACGCGCGCGGGCTCGTCCTGATGGTTGACCACACGTTCATATACACGGGCGCTGTCCGCAAGATTAAGGAGATAGTCGAGGCGGGAGAGATAGGCGACCTGCTCTACTTCGACTCGGTGCGCATAAACCTCGGCCTCTTCCAGCACGACGTGAACGTCGTCTGGGATTTAGCGCCGCACGACCTCTCGATAATGGACTACGTGGTGGGGCGCGAGCCTTCGGGGCTGTCCGCGACGGGCAGTTGCCACATACAGCCGGGCATCGAGAACATCGCCTACGTCCAGTTGCGCTTCGACGACTCGCTCATCGCGAACTTCCACTTCAACTGGCTCTCGCCCGTCAAGATTCGTCGGACGCTCATCGCGGGCTCTCGACAGATGATCGTCTACGACGACGTTGAGCCTTCGGAGAAGGTGCGCGTCTACGACAGCGGCGTGACGCGCGGCAGAGACAGCGGCGCTGACGTTGAGGAGACCTACAAGACGCTCATCAGCTACCGCACGGGCGACGTGTGGGTGCCGAAGCTCGACCCGACCGAGGCGCTCCACTACGTCTGCGCCGAATTCCTCGGGGCCATTCGCGACTCGCGCCCGACGCGCTCCGACGGCGCGTCCGGCCTGCGCGTCGTACGCCTACTCGAAGCCGCCCAGCAGTCCATCAACGAGGGCGGGCGTTGGATTAAGCTTTGAGAAGCAGTCAGCTTTCAGCTTTCAGCTTCAACCCTTTGCGATTTAGCAAAGACGGTCTAAACGCAAAGGACGCGAAGGAGACGCGAAGAGCGCGAAGGGGGTTTGGCTGAAAGCTGACTGCTGAGTGCTGAGTGCTTTTTATGTCAACCACGGCGGCGAAGATGCAAGTCCCCTTACTCGACCTGAAGCGGCAGCACGAAGAGTTGCGCGAGGAGTTGCGCGAGGCCGTGGGGCGCGTGCTCGACTCGCAGCAGTTCATTCTGGGCGAGGACGTGCGGCGGCTCGAAGAGGAGCTTGCCGCTTACACGCGCGCGCGTCACGCCGTCGGTTGCGGCTCGGGCTCGGACGCTTTGCTGTTGGCGCTCCTCGCGCTCGACGTGGGGCGCGATGACGAGGTCGTCACGACGCCCTTCACGTTCTTCGCGACGGCGGGCGCAATCGCGCGCACGGGCGCGCGGCCCGTCTTCGCAGACATAGAGCCGCGCACTTATAACGTAGACCCCGCGCGCGTCGAGGAGGTTCTGACGGAGCGCACGCGCGCTATTCTGCCCGTGCATCTCTACGGTCAATGCGCGGAGACGGAGGCGCTCGTGCGCGCGTGCGAGGCGCGGGCCTTGCCCGTCATAGAGGACGCGGCGCAGGCCATCGGCGCGGAGGACGTTACGGGGCGGCGCGCGGGCTCGATCGGCGCAATCGGGTGCTTCAGCTTCTACCCGACGAAGAACCTCGGCGCGGCGGGCGAGGCGGGGCTCGTCACGACGAATACGGACGCGCTTGCCGAACGACTCCGACGCCTGCGCGTGCACGGCGGCGCGACCGAGTATCATCACGAAGAGGTCGGCTTCAACAGCCGCCTCGACACCATTCAGGCGGCCGTGCTGCGCGTAAAGCTTCCGCATCTCGACCGTTGGTCTGACGCGCGGCGCGAGCGGGCTGAAACCTATACGCGCATGCTCTCGGAGGCGGGCCTGGAAGAGTTCGTCACGCCGCCGTACGTCGTCGCGGGCGCGCGCCACATCTTCCACCAGTACGTCATACGCATTCGCGACGGGCGGCGCGACGCGCTCCTCGAACACCTCAAGACGAACGGCGTCGGCACGAAAATCTACTACCCCGTCCCGCTGCACCTACAACCCTGCTTCGCATACCTCGGTTATAAGGAGGGCGACTTCCCCGAGTCCGAGCGTGCCGCGCGCGAGACGCTCGCGCTCCCCATCTACCCCGAACTAACACGCGAGCAGCAGGAGTACGTCGTCGAGACCGTCCGGCGCTTCTTCGCCTGAACAGAACCGCGAGCGGTAGCGAGCGGGTATGTGCTACTCTACGCGGTCTCTACGCGTAACACACACCCGCTCGCTACCGCTCGCGGTTCTGATTGGAGACCTTAATGATAAGGCTCAGGCTTACGACGCTCCTGCTCGCGCTCTCAATCATCGTCGTTCCAATCTCAACGCACGCGCAGACGCTTGACGGCCGCGCGGGCCAAAGCGTCAACCGTCGCGCGTTGGCCGGACGCGTGCGCGCAGAGTTCCTGCACGCGTGGCGCGGCTACGTGCGTTACGCTTGGGGGCATGACGAGCTGCGGCCGCTCACGTTGAAGCCGCACGACTGGTACGGCGAGCCGCTCTACACGACGCAGGTGGACGCGCTCGACACGCTCATCATCATGGGCCTTAAAGACGAGGCCGCGCGCACGCGCGAGTTCATCGCGAAGAACCTCTCCTTCGACCGGGACATCTACGTACAGAACTTCGAGATTACCATCCGACACCTCGGCGGCCTGCTCTCCTGTTATCAACTGACGGGCGACCGAAGACTGCTACGGCTCGCCGAAGATTTAGGGACACGCCTCCTTCCAGCTTTTAACTCGCCGACGGGAATCCCGTACCGCTTCGTCAACCTGAAGACAGGCAAGGTGCGCGGCGAGGTGACGAACCCCGCGGAGGCAGGGACTCTTCTAATCGAGTTCGGCACGCTCTCGAAGCTCACGAATCGCCCGGTCTTCTATGAGAAGGCGAAGCGCGCGCTCGTCGAGGTCTACAAGCGGCGCTCCCCGATAGGGCTCGTCGGCAGCCAGATCAATGTCGAGACGGGCGAGTGGGTCAACAAGGACAGCCACATCAGCGGCGGGATTGACTCCTACTACGAGTACATGGAGAAGTGCTTTCGCCTCTTCTACGACGAGGACTGCCGCACGATGTGGCTTGAATCCATCAAGGCGGTGAATACGTACCTCGCGGACGAGCGCGACGGCGCGCTCTGGTACGGCCACGCCGACATGGAGACGGGCCGCCGCACCGAGACGAGCTACGGCGCGCTCGACGCCTTCTTCCCCGCGGTGCTCGCGCTCTCCGGGGATTGGAGCCGCGCGCGGCGGCTTCAGGAGTCGTCCTTCAGGATGTGGAGGTTGAAAGGGATAGAGCCGGAGGAGTTCGACTACGCCGCGTTGAAGGTCAAAGCGCCCGGCTACCCTCTGCGGCCCGAGATAGTCGAGTCCGCCTACTATCTCTACCGGCTCGAACGTGACGCTCGCTACCGACGCATGGGCGCGGAGATGTTTGAAGAGTTCGTGAAGCACTGCCGCACCCGAGAGGCTTACGCCTCTTTGAAGAGCGTCGAGACGAAGGAGAAGGCCGACGAGATGCAGAGCTTCCTCTTCGCCGAGACCTTCAAATACTTCTACCTCCTCTTCTCCCATCACACGAAGCTCGACCTCCATCACGTCGTCCTCAACACGGAGGCGCACCCGATAAGAAAGACCTGGTAAGGTCGGAAGGAGCGGAAGGGATGAGGAGTCTGAGGCGCGAGCTTTTGAACGCGGCGCTCATCGCGCTCGGCATCCTTTCGGCCGCATTCGGGCTCAAAGGCTTCCTTCTGTCGAGCCACTTCATTGACGGCGGCGTCACGGGCGTCTCGATGCTGCTCGCGGACGTGACGGGACTGCCGCTCTCAGTCCTCCTGCTCGTCATAAACCTCCCCTTCATCGCCCTCGGCTACAAACAGGTCGGCAAGGCTTTCGCCTTCCGCGGCGCGCTCGCCATCGCGGGCCTCTCGCTCTGCCTGACGGTCGTACACTTCCCGGACGTTACGCCCGACAAGCTGCTCACGGCCCTCTTCGGCGGGCTCTTCATCGGCGCGGGCATCGGCCTCGCGATACGCGGCGGCGCGGTGCTCGACGGCACGGAGGTGACGGCGCTGCTCTTGAGCAAGCGCAGCAGCCTCCTGCGCGTGGGCGACGTGATACTCGTCTTCAACGTGCTCATCTTCGCGGCAGCCGCCTTCCTGCTCGGCGTCGAGTCCGCGCTCTACTCCGTGCTCACCTACTTCGCCGCGTCGAAGACCGTGGACTTTCTGATTCACGGCATAGAGGAGTATACGGCCGTCGTCATAGTCTCCGAGCGTAGCGACGAGATAAGGCACGCGCTCATCGAAGACCTCGGCCGCGGCGTGACGGTCTACAAGGGTCGGCGCGGCTGGACTGACTCGGAGCAGGACATACTCCTCTGCATCGTCACGCGGTTGGAGATAGGGCGCGTCCGCGGACTCGTCGCGGAGTTCGACACGTCTGCATTCGTCGTCGTCCACCCGCTCTCGGACGTTTACGGCGGGGTCGTCAAGAAGGCGGCGCTGCACTGAGAGGGGATAACCAACGCGGACACCACAGGCACGGCGCGAGGAGATTGCGCGCGCCGAACTCGACGCCACCGCCGCGTCACCCTTCGTCCAAACCTCCGTCACCGAGCACACCACGCGCCACCTACGCGGCGAGCCCTTGAAGACGCCTCGAAATTGAAGCCCCGCCCCGCCCATCTGTAAACCCAGACTTTAGTCGGCCGCCATAAATTCTGTTGACAAGGCAGGTCTCCTAACATATCTTGCGCGGGCGCTACCTCGCGGCGCCCATCCGCGTGCCTCACTCTGTCCGTGATATAGCTCAGGCGAAGAGCGTGGCGCGTTGACTCTCAACTGTTGAAGGGAGATTGCGCATGTTCCTGGGAGACATCGTCACCATCACGGGCAACGGGATCATCGTGCGCGAGAAGGCGCTTCAGCCGCTCGGCATCTACGACCAGTCGATCTGCTGGGGCGTGTGGGCCGCTAACCCGCACCTCAGCCACCGCACTCACGGCCACCCGAATCTCATCATCTCGCCGTTCCACCCAAGCTCCTGGCCGTTCCTCATCCGCATGCGTCTCGTCCTCGAAAACACACAGGGGGTGCTGGCCCGTGCGTCCAGGCTGCTGGAGCAGAACGACCTCTCCATCGTCTTCGCCGAATGCACCCCGACCGGATTCACGCACGCCACATGGACGGTCATCGCCGAGAGCACGCGGCCGGAACTCGATGACCTGCGGGTGGCGAAGGAGCAGTTCGACCGCGAAAACCCGGCGGTCAGAATCCCCCGAACCCCGCCCGACGGCGGCGCCTACGACCAGGCGCGCGCCCTCGCGAACCGGATCGCCGCGCGCATGTTGAGTCACGTCCGTCACCTGGAAGATGTCTTCGAGGAGGTGTGCAAGGAACAGAAGGAGCGCGGCACGTGGAAGAACGAGCCCCCACTCCTGCACGTCTGGCGGGCGGAAGGCAATAGCCACTTCCTCTACAACGGGGACGCGGTCGCCGCCGAGATGGATGAGATGGATGAGACACCTAAGGAGGGGCAGACCCAGAGCAACATGGACTACATACGCTCGCACCTCCCCCGTCCCGCCGAGGTCAGTTACATTCAGCGTCTCGCCTACTTCTCACTCTATGGCGGCGGCACGTTTGAAGAGGTGCCGTTCCGCTTCCGGTACCGGGCGAACGCGACCAGAATCGAGTTGGAGAGGGGGACGCCCTTCGGGGAAGGGTCGTTTAAACTCTCCCCGCTGCCGATGCCGGCCATCGGCACCTTCAACAGCGAGGACAAGTACCTGCGTCTGTGTCCGGTGACGCCGAGCTTCCTGGCGCGGCCGCTGACCCGCATCCTCGTGGAGTACGAGGTCAGACAAAACGCGCACAACGCGAAGGCGTCGCAAGGGCTACTGCGGCGCATCTGTCAGGCGCTACGCGACGACGTAGACCTCCTGCATATCTCAAACAAGTGGACGAGGCACGGCTACGCTAACGAGAAAGGGGAGATATCCTTCATCGCGGATGTCGAGCCAGCCGTGCATGGCGAACTGGAGGCGAGACTGAAGACAGTTAACGCCGACGGGCCCGATAGACTTGAAGCAGTCACCATCAAAGACGCGCTAGTCTACAAGTATGCGCTGAAGAAGCTGTTCCTCTCCTTCCACTTCGGCCACGCCAGAGAGGGGTGCATCAGGCAGTTGGTCGAGCGCGCCGCGCTCGACGAGGGGTTCATCAACGTCGTGGTCGAGACATACACCGAGTCCGTGACGCTGGCGGTGGACAATCAGATCGGGAGTTGTCAGGCGTTCCTTCAACTGATCTACTCGGATAAGGATGACCCCTACGAGATGAATCTCCAGTGGCTTCAACACGAGTACAGCACGGCATGCGCCAGAGCCATCCCCGCGCTGCGGCTCGTAGACACGTCAAGATTCAGTTACGAACGCTGGCGTTCGCGCCTCGTCGTCAACGCGGACCACCCGTTGAGGCATTTCCGCCTCGACGTGAGCGACGCCGCCCTCGGCAAGGTGATACGCGAGGCCGTCAGGGAACTCGCCAAGAAGGCAGGCATCGCGCAGTGAGGGTGGGGCCGGGCCGGGCCGCCCGGCCCGCTGTGCTATACTCGCGCCGAAATCGTCGCCGGGAAGCACCGCGGAAACTTTCGGCCGCCCCTTTTCTCGCTCATGGAAGCTAAGGACAATTCGACAGACGCGCTCACGGGAACCGTGAAGGGGCCGGGCGAGCGCCCGCACGAGTACCTCTTCATCACGGCCGACCACGCGCGCGCGCGTATAGGCGAGTTCGTCTATTACACCGCGCGCGATGGGCGCGAAGACCGGCGCATCATCGGCAACGTCACGGAGCGCCGCCTCGTACGCAACCTCCCGGACACTTTCCTCGCAGACCCCGAGACTCCGCCGACGGTCGTCTCGTCGCTCATCGGTCTCGACGCGGAGGGCTGCGAGCTTTACGAGATAACGGTCGAGACCATCGGCTACTTTCACCCCGGCCTCGGCGACTTCGTCAACCCGCGCATCCCGCCGCGCCCCGGCGACCCTGTCTTCCTGGCATCTTCGGAGACCCTCTCCGCGTGCCTCTCGCCTCGACGCGCGGGCGAGACGGGGAGCGCGCACGTCGGGAGTCTGCTGACGCGCGAGGCGGGCGAAGTGCCCGTCGTGCTCTCGATAAAGGACGTGGTCTCTACACACCTCGCCATTCTCGCCTCGACGGGCTCGGGCAAGTCCTACACGGCGGGCGTGCTCGTCGAAGAGTTGATGCGTCCGTACAACCGCGCGGCCGTGCTCATCGTTGACCCGCACGGCGAGTACGACACGATGCGCTCGATTGAAGACGACGCGCAGTTCCGCTCCGTAGACGGCCAGTACAAACCCGAGGTCAAGGTCTTCACGCACGAGCGCGTCAAGGTTCGCTTCTCTTCTCTGACAGAGGCCGACGTGAAGTACCTCCTGCCCGAAGGCACTTCCGACAAGATGCTCCACTTCCTCTCGCAGGCGTTCCGACAGTTGACGGCGACGCGGCGCGGCGAGCTTTGGGGCTATCACGACCTGCGCGACGAGGTGAAGGCGCAGAAGTACGAAGGGAGCGACCGCGGCGACTCGGGCAACGCGAGTTCGATAGAGGGCTTGCTGTGGAGACTGGACTCGCGCTTCGACAGGCCCAACTCGCTCTTCTCAGACCACGAACACATCCCCCTCGCGGATATGTTCCGCCCCGGTCGCTGCACGGTGCTTCAACTCTCCGACATCGAGCAGAACGAGCAGCAGGTCGTCGTCGCCACGCTCCTGCGCCGCGTCAACAAGGCACGCATGGCGACCGTCCGCGGCGAGGCCGAACAGTCGGGCGATAGCTTCCTCCCCTACCCCGTCTTCACGCTCCTCGAAGAGGCGCACCGCTTCGCGCCCGCGGGCCAGACGGTCGTCTCCACGAACATCCTCAAACAGATTCTCTCCGAGGGGCGCAAGTTCGGCGTCGGCATCGGCCTCATCACGCAGCGACCGGGCAAGCTCGACCAGGACGTTCTCTCGCAATGCATGACGCAGGTCATCATGCGCATCGTCAACCCCGTAGATCAGGACACCGTCGCCAAGTCGGTCGAAGGCGCGGGCCGACAGTTGTTGGCCGAACTGCCCGCGCTCACCAAAGGACAGGCCGTCATCTCCGGCGTCGGCGTCAACACGCCCGTCATGTGCCGCGTCCGCGAAAGAATAACGAAGCACGGCGGCGAGACCTTCGACGCCCCCACCGAATGGGCGCGCTGGCACTCGACGGAAGAGCGCGAGCACCGCGACCAGGACTCCGCAGTCCTCGCCGCCCCGCCCTCCAAATCCAAAAAGGTCGAACGCATCCGCGGCTTCCAGATTTGACCGCGGCGTAATGAGGGAGAGTCGCTAACAGCATCGTCAACTTTGTTATCACCAATCCGACAAGGGGGAGAATTCAGATGAGACTTAAAGATAAAGTGGCGCTCGTGACGGGCGCGAGCAGTGGGATAGGGCGTGCGATTGCGGAGCGGTTCGCGGCCGAAGGCGCGCACGTGGGCGTGAACTATCTGCCGCGCGGGACGGGCGAGGCGGACGCGCGCGGGATTGTCGAGTCGCTTGCGACCGAAGGCTTGGCGGTCGTGGGAGACGTGAGTAAGCGCGCGGATGTCGAGCGGATGGTCGGCGAAGTCGTCGGGAAGTTCGGGCGCATAGACATCGCCGTGTGCAATGCGGGGATAGAGATAAAGCGGCCGTTCTTAGAGGCGACGGACGAGGAGTGGGAGCGTGTCATCTCGGTCAATCTGTATGGCGCGTTCGTCACGAGTCAGGCGGCGGCGCGGGAGATGGTGAAGCAGGGCGGCGGCGGAAAACTCATCTACACTTCGTCCGTCCACGAAGACATTCCCTTCCCCGGCTACACGTCCTACTGCGCGTCGAAGGGCGGCGTGCGTATGTTGATGCGAAACCTCGCGATTGAGCTTGCGCCGCACAGGATAAACGTCAACAACATCGCGCCCGGCGCAATCGCCACGCCCATCAATCAGTCAGTCCTCGAAGACCCGGAGGCGAAGCGAAACGCCGTCAGCGAGATTCCGTGGGGCCGCTTCGGCAGGCCCGAGGAGGTCGCATCCGTCGCGCTCTTCCTCGCGAGCGACGAGTCGGAGTACGTGACCGGCAGCACATACTATGTTGACGGCGGCCTCACGCAGCAAGTGACCATCTACTAAAAGGCTATTACCTCCATCCCCTGCGGGGATTTAAAACAGGCTATAAGCCTCGGCCGCGCTCCCTCCGAGTCCGACACCGCTCTCCAAAGGTTGCGGGGTGATGCCGACCTCGCTCTCATCTCCTCACAATCTTTATAAAATCCTTATCAACCTTTTACGCCATCTTTATGCGGTCGAGCGTAGTATCGAGCGGTTGACAACTTGCCAGCCGAAGTTGCCCCGCCGTGAAGTGTGGACGGGGTGACACGGGGGAACCAATCGTCCCGCCGAATACGAAGCGGGACGCGGGGCGAATCGCGAGAGGTTTTAAGTACCGACGTACTATCTCGCGAAGGATATTTCTCGATCCGAGCCCGTCAGCTAACCTCGTAGGCCGAAGGGGAAGGGCGACACCGCGACCGGATTTCGAGAGGGCACGGAGGCCATGCGCTTCCGTGCCCTTTGTCGTGAGTCGTTTCAAAAACCGTCGGGGCGACGACGCAGAGCCTTCAGGGCGAATGTCAGGTCGGCTCGAATAACCTTTGGGGGAACGTTAGCGGCATGGTCGCATCAGTCAAACGTCTGCTCGTCGGCAGCCCGCTCCGCACCGAGCAGGCCGCGCACGAGCGTCTCTCGAAGAAGACCGCGCTGGCCGTCTTCTCCTCCGACGCGCTCTCCTCGACCGCCTACGCGACCGAAGAGATACTGCTCGTCCTCGCCGCCGCCGTCGCCTTCGGACAGGGGAACGCCTTCCATTACGTCGTGCCGGTCTCGGTCGGCATCGCCGCGCTGCTCGTCATCGTCGCCACGAGCTACCGTCAGACCATCCACGCCTACCCCTCTGGCGGCGGCGCATACATCGTCGCGAAGGAGAACCTCGGCACCAACGCGGGGCTCGTCGCGGGCGCGTCTCTCCTCGTCGATTACGTGCTGACCGTCTCCGTCTCTATCGCGGCGGGCGTGGCCGCGATCACTTCGATGGTGCAGGGGACGCGCTTCGCTTCGCTCGACGAGCACAAGGTTCTGCTCTGCCTCGTCTTCATCGCCTTCATCGCCGTCGCCAACCTGCGCGGCGTGCGCGAGTCGGGCGCGATCTTCGCCGCCCCGACCTACGGCTTCCTCATCTGCTTCCTCTTCATGATCGGCTACGGCATCGTCCACTACTACACTTCCGGCGGGGTCGCGCCCGTCCCCGGCGCTGACGAGTTGAAGGTCGCCGAAGGGTACAAGCTCCAGCCCGTCACGATGTTTCTCATCCTCGGTGCCTTCTCGAACGGTTGCGCGGCGCTGACAGGCATCGAGGCCATATCGAACGGCGTGCCCGCCTTCAAGCACCCAGAGGCTCGCAATGCCTCTCGGACGCTGGTCGTGATGGCGGCGCTTCTGACGACGATGTTTCTCGGCACGAGCGTGATGGCGTGGCTCTACCAGGTTCACCCGCACGCGAACGAGACCGTCATCTCGCAGTTCGGGCGCATCATCTTCACGGGGCCGTTCGCATGGTTCTACTACGTGGTGCAGATAACGACGGCGCTCATCCTCGTGCTCGCGGCGAACACCTCGTTCGCCGACTTCCCGCGCCTCGCCTCCCTGCTCGCGCGCGACCGCTTCCTGCCGCGACAGTTCGCCAACCGCGGCGACAAGCTCGTCTTCTCGAACGGCATCGTCATCCTCGCGCTCTTCTCAAGCGTGCTCGTCATCGCCTTCGGCGGCGATACCTCGCGCCTGATTCCGCTCTACGCCGTCGGCGTCTTCCTCTCCTTCACGCTCTCGCAGTCGGGGATGGTCAGGCACTGGCTGGACGAGCGCGCCAGGTCGCGCAAGCGGAACAGGGGCGCGAGCGGCGAGGCTCCCGGAAGCGACGAGCGGCAGGGCAACGGCCGGAAGGCCATGCCCGACGCGATGCTTGCGGCGAGCGACGACATACACATCTCCAAGTTCGTCGAGGACGAGGTGACGAGCCGCTCGAACTGGAAGAAGTCCATCGTCATCAACGGCGTCGGCGCAATCGCTACCTTCGTAGTCCTCTGCGTCTTCATCATCACGAAGTTCATACACGGGGCGTGGATAGTCGTCGTCATCATCCCGCTGCTCGTGCTGATGTTCCGCTCGATACAAAAGCACTACGTGAGGGTCGCGAAGCAGCTCTCGACCGATGGGCTCGTGCAGCTTCAGGAGATAAGGAACACGGTCGTCGTGCCCATCTCGGGCATCCACCGCGGGGTCATCAGCGCGCTCCAATACGCCAAATCCATCTCGACCGACGGCTGCGTCAAGGCCGTCTACGTTGACCTCGACGAGGAGGCCACGCGCAAGATTCAGGAGAAGTGGGAGCGATGGGGGTCGGGCGTCGAGCTGGTCGTGTTGCAGTCGCCGTATCGGTCGCTGACGCGGCCGCTGCTGCGCTACATAGACCGGCTGAGACATAAGGGCCGCGACGACTTCGTGACGGTGGTGCTGCCCGAGTTCGTGCCCGCGCGCTGGTGGCAGCAGCTACTCCACAATCAAAGCTCGCTGCTCTTGAAGGGCTCGCTGCTGTTTAAGAAGTGCGTCGTCGTCGTAAGCGTCCCATATCACTTGGAGCACTGACGGGAGAAGGGTGAGAAGGCAGGTGGGTGAGATGAGCCAGCTATGGACGGTTATCTTCTTCGCTGTTCTCGTGATAGCTTTCGGCCTCGCGCATTGGCATGACCGTGAGGAGGCGAAGCGGCGGGAGCGGAGAGACATGGCCGGCGAGCAGAAGACTGTAGAGAGGATTGAGCATTAAGAGAGATTAGAGTTAGGTCATCGCTCCTTGACAGCTCATCGACCCGGACTTAGACGGCGTGTGCAGCCGCGGGCCGCTGGCATACAATAAAGGCATGTGGACGAAGACGTTCGAGAGGAGGCGTGCGGGCTACCTGCTGGCCGTGCTCGGCACAGCCGCCGTCACGGGCGCGCTCAAGCTCTTCGGCGGGCACGTCAACTCGACGACGGTCGCGCTCGGTCTGCTCCTCGTCGTGCTCTTCGTCGCGACGGGGTGGGGCTCGCGCCCGGCGGTGCTGGCCTCGCTCCTCGGCGTCGTCAGCTTCAACCTCTTCTACCTGCCGCCGGTCGGCCGTCTGACCATCGACGCCACCGACAACTGGGTCGCGCTCCTGGCCTTCCTCATCACCGCCGTCACGGCCGGGCAACTCTCCGCACGCGCCAAGAGGCGCGCCGAGGAGGCGGACGCAGGAAGGCGCGAGATAGAGCGGCTCTACACGGAGCTGCGCGAAGCATTCGAGCGCGCGAGTCAGGCCGAGGCGCTCAGGCAGAGCGAGCGACTGAAGGCCGCGCTCTTAGATGCCGTGACGCACGACCTGCGGACGCCGCTCACCTCTATCAAGGCGTCGGTCACGACGCTGCTCGAAGACTTCCGCTCAAGGATGCACGTCAAAGAGTCCGTCGCGCTCGACGAGGAGGGGCGCGGCGAGATGCTCGAAGTCATCGACGAAGAGACCGACCGCCTCAACCACTTCATCGAAGGCTTGGTCGAGATGGCGCGCATCGAGGCGGGCGAGATGCACCTGCGTCGGCGCTGGGGCTCAATCGAGGAGATAGTCGCGGCCGCGCTTGAGCGTGCCGCGCCGCTCACGCGCAAGCACGAGGTTGCGGTTCGGATGGACGAGGGGCTGCCCGCCGTGCGATTGGACGCGAGAGCGGTCGCCGAGGTCGTCTACACGCTCGTGGACAACGCCGCGAAGTATTCGCCCGCGGGCACGCGCATCGCCGTCCACGCGGAGGGCGCGAGCAACGGCGCGGTTCGACTGAGCGTCGAAGACGAAGGCCCCGGCGTCCCCTCGGAGCTTCGCGAGCGCGTCTTCGACAAGTTCTTCCGCGCGATGCGCGACGGCGACTCCGTCTCGCGCCAGCCCGCTGGGACGGGGATGGGGCTCGCCATCGCAAAGGGCATCGTGGAGGCGCACGGCGGCGAGATTCGCATCGAAGACGCGCGGGGCGTACGCGGGAGCCGCGTCGTGGTCACGCTCCCCGTCGGCGACGATGACGAGGGCGCGCCTGACGGCGCAAGACCAGTCGGCAGCGAAGAGGATGAACGACAAGCAGCGCATACTGATCGTTGACGACGAGCCGCAGATAACGCGCGTGCTTCGCCGCAGCCTGGCCTCGCACGGCTACGACGTGCGCGTCGCGGGCGACGGCCTCGCCGCGCTTCAGACCTTCGGCGACTGGCCGCCCGACCTCGTCGTCACAGACCTCTCGATGCCCGGCACCGACGGGCTGCAACTCTGCCGGAACCTGCGCGCAATCTCGCAACTCCCAATCATCGTGCTCTCCGTGAGGGGCGAGGAGCGTACGAAGGTAGAGGCTCTCGACGCGGGCGCGGACGACTACGTCACGAAGCCCTTCGGCATGGACGAACTGCTCGCACGCATACGTGCCGCGCTCAGGCGTGTGCAGTCGTCGAAGCCGGGCGACGCGGCATCACCCATCCTCGAAGCGGGCGACTTTCGCGTAGACCTTGAGAACCGCCGCGTGACTGTGAAGGAGGCGGAAGTTCACCTCACGCCGAAGGAGTACGACCTGATGGTCTACTTGGTGAGCCACCCCGGCAAGGTCTTGACTCACCGCACGCTGCTCACCTCTATCTGGGGCGGCGAGTCTTCGGAGCAGACCGAGTACCTGCGCGTCTTCGTCGGGCAACTACGCAAGAAGGTCGAGCCCGACACGGCCGAGCCGCGCTACATACTCACGGAGCCCTGGATAGGCTACCGCTTCGACCCCGGCTCTTAGACTCATCCCGAACCCCTCCGCGGCGCGCGCGGCTATTGACTTGGCGCGCCGGTTGGCATATCGTCCCGTGCCACAGGCAAGCGAGGCCGGGCCGACGCAGAGTTTTAACGAAGCCCTCGTCTCTTACCCGCCGCCCGCGTCCAGCTTCAGTCCGAGACCGAACGCATCACTCTTTCGATAGGAGGGACTGTCCCCATGTTTCATTTCCCACGTCGCGCGCAAGCGCTCTGCCCGTTGGCGCTTCTGCTGCTCGCGGCGCTCACGCTCTCCGCCCCGCGCGCCTTCGCGCAGGACAAGCAGGACAAGACCGAAGAGCCGCCCTTCCACGACTACAAGGGCGTGCACATCGGCATGACGGCCGACGAGGCGCGCAAGAAGCTCGGCAGCCCGGCCGACAAGAACGACAAGCAGGACTCCTTCGTCTTCAACGACAACGAGAGCTGCCAGGTCTACTACGACGACACGAAGAAGGTCTATGCGGTCGCCGTCACATACCTCGGCGGCAACGCTATCCCCGCGCCCAAGACCATTCTGGGGATAGACGCCGAGGTCAAACAGGACGGCTCGCTCAACAAGCTCGTGCGCTTCCCGAAGGTCGGCTACTGGGTCGCCTACACTCGCACGGCGGGCGATACGCCGATGACCATCATCACGATGCAGAAGATTCAGTAGTCGCCTCCCACGACGAACCTTCTCCGGCGAGACTCGATCCGCGAAGGGCGCGGCGCGCCCGTCTCCTGCGACGCCGCGTCCGCGCCGCGCCCTAAAACTCTCTGAGACCTCCCCACGTCCACGCGCGCGCGCCCCGAGAGACGCGCGTTTGCTTTTCAACGCCGCGATGCCTAAGATAGTCCGCGTCGTTTTAAAACGCCCCTAAACAATTTCACGCACTGCAAACCCCTTTCCGCATCGCCGGGGAGGCTTGCGACGCGCCGGGCCGCACCGACCGAAAGTTACGTGCGCGCGGATGGGCCGAGGAGACAGATGGCGGATCAGAACTCTTCACAACAGACAGACCAGCGGAGCATCGCGGCGCTCCTCGCCGACCGTCGCGACGAGATTCTAAACCTCTGGATAAAAGAGAGACTTGAGGCGGACGAGTTCCGCGACGAACTCATCTCGAAGAAAGACCTCCGGCAGCAGTCGCAGCAGGTTCTCGACATGCTCGTGCAGGGCGTGCGCGACTCCAACGGCGCGGACTTCGAGCACCAAGCCTTCGACGACCTTCGCTCATACCTCAACGAGATTTCGCACATGCGCGCCGTCAAGGGCTACACGCCGCTTGAGAACGCGACCTACATCCTATCTTTGCGAAACGTCGTGAGCCCGCTGCTCGCGGAAGAGCTTGAGGGCAACGGCGAGGCTTTGATACGCGAGATGAACTACTTCACGCGCCTCTTAGACAAGATGGGGCTCGTGATGGTCGAGAACTTCATACGCTCGCGCGAGGAGGTCATACGCCAGCAGCGCGCGGACATGCTCGAACTCTCGACGCCGGTCATAAAGGTCTGGGACAAGATTCTGACGCTCCCCATCATCGGCACTCTCGACTCGCGCCGCGCGCAGATGATGATGGAGGCGCTCTTGCAGAAGGTTGTCGAGACCGGCTCGACAATCGCCATCCTCGACATCACGGGCGTGCGCACGATGGACACGCTCGTCGCGAACCATCTCATCAAGACCGTCACGGCCGCGCGGCTCATGGGCGCGCGCTGCATCCTGACGGGCGTAAGCCCCGCGATCGCGCAGACGATGGTTCAGCTCGGCATAGACCTCACGCAGATAACCACGCGCGCGCAGATGTCGGACGGCATCAAGCTCGCGTTAGAGATGGTCGGCCGCACCGTCGTCTCGACGAGGGCGCTCGCGCGTCTGTCGAACGGGGCGGACGCGCCCAACTCCGGCGGCATCGTCGAGCAGGGCACGAGCGTCACCGAGGCGAATAAGCGTCGCGACAGCGGCGAAGTACCGCCGAGCAAATTCTAAACGGTGCGCCGCGGGGCGAGAAGGATACGGACGGCGAATGGAAGGACAGCAACGAATCCCCATCCTGAAGGTCGGGCGCGTCCTGATCGTCCCGATTCAGGTGGACATGGACGACCAGACGGTCATACACCTACAGGAGCGCATACTCTCGGAGCTTGAGCGCACGGGCGCGCGCGGCGTGCTCATAGACATCTCGCTCCTTGAGATGGTGGACTCCTTCATCGGGCGCGTGCTCTCGGACATCGCCGCGATGGCGCGCATCATGGACGCGCGCACGGTGGTCGTCGGGATGCAGCCCGCGGTCGCCATCACGCTCGTCGAGCTTGGCCTTGAGCTTCGCGGCGTGGACACCGTGCTCAACGTTGACGAAGGCATTAAGCTCCTGCGCAGCGAGTTCGGCATAGACGAAGACGATGAGGGCAACGGGGTTTACGGGGGAGCGTCCGACTTTGCAGAGCAGGACAATCGCCCTTGAGAGCGAGCACGACATCATCATCGCGCGCAGCGAGGTGCGCGCTCTCGCCGTCGGGCTCGGCTTCCGCCCGATAGACCAGACGCGGCTCGTCACCGTCAGTTCCGAGCTGGCGCGCAACATAGTCAAGTACGCGCGTCGCGGCCGCATGATCGCGCAGCCCTTAGACGCCGCCGAGGGGCGAGCCGGAATCCGCCTCATCTTCGAGGACGAAGGCCCCGGCATCCCGGACATCGCCGCCGCCATGCGCGACGGCTTCTCCACGGGACGGGGCTTGGGCAAGGGGCTTCCCGGCTCGAAGCGGCTCGTGGACGTGTTCGAGATCGAGTCCGAGGTCGGCCGCGGCACGCGCGTCACGGTCGTACGCTGGCTGTAGAGACCAGATGCTAGATATTAGATGTCAGATGTTAGTGCACGCCTTTAACTAGCATCCAGCATCCGGCATCCAGCATCTGTTTTTATGCGACACTTCCACACACAAGAGATTAAGGACGACTCGCAGGTGGGCGCGGCGCGCAGGGCCGTCCATCGCTTCGCGTCGCGCGCGGGTTTCCGCGAGGAGCAACTCTCCGACCTCGACATCGTCGTGCAGGAGATAGGGACGAACGCCGCGCGCTACGCGACCTCGGGCGGCTGCCTCCACTGGCGCGAGGCACCGGGCGTAGAGGCGGGCATAGAGCTTTTCTACGCGGACAAGGGGCCGGGCATCCACGACCTCGAACGCGCTCTGCGCGACGGCGTCTCGACCGGGGGGAGTCTCGGCTCGGGCTTCGGCGCGATGCGTCGTCTGCTCGACGAGTTCGACGCCTTCTCCACGCCGAAGGGGACGACGCGGCGACTTTCGAGCACGCGCCGCACGAACTACGGCACGGTCATACTCGGCCGCAAGTGGGTCGACGGCCCGCCCGCGCACGACGCGTCATCCCGGCCGCGCGCCGACGCTCGACGCATCGGCTCTTGGAGTCGCCCGCGTCCGGGCGAGGAACTAAACGGCGACGCCTACTTTGTCTCGGAGCACGGCGGCGCGCTTCTTCTCGCCGTCATCGACGGGCTCGGCCACGGGCACGGCGCGAACGAGGCTTCGCGCGCCGCCGTAGAGACTTTAGAGCAGTGGCGCGGCGAGCCGCTCGAAGAGCTTGTGCTGGGCGTCCACGAGTCGCTGCGCGCGACGCGCGGGGCCGTGATGGGCGCGGCTGTCCTCGACCGCTCGCGCGAGTCGTACGTCTACGCGGGCGTCGGCAACGTCGAGCTGCGCGTGCTCGGCTCGACCGAGCCGGGCCGACCCGTCTCCTCGAACGGCACGCTCGGCGCGCGTCTCTCGAACGTGCGAGTCTGGCCGCACAGACTCGCCGAAGGCACGGCGCTCGTGCTCGCCTCCGACGGCATCAGCGCCACATGGGACATCGACGCGTACCCCGGCCTCGCCTCCAAAAGCCCCCAGATGCTCGCGGGCGTACTGCTGCGCGACTACGCGCGCGACTCCGACGACGCGACCGTGCTCGTTTACAGATAAGTTCAAAGTTACAAGTTCAAAGCTGCAAGTTTAAAGCTGCAAGTTCAAAGTTAAAGCCGAAGTCTTAACGTCAAACGAGCGCCGCTCTCGTCGGCCGCGCGGGCTCGTAACTTTGAACTTGGAACTTTGAACTTGTAACTTTAAACTTGACCCTCTTATGCAAGGCATTCAAACAACGCGGCTCGGCGACATATACATCCGGCGCGAGGCCGACATCGTGAAGGTGCGCGAGCGCGTGCGCCGTCTCGCGCGCGAGATGGGCTTCGACCCGACGACGCAGATAAAGATAACGACCGCCGTCTCGGAACTAACGCGCAACATATACGAGTACGCGCGCGCGGGAGCCATCACGCTCTCGCTCGCCACGCGCGGCGCGACGGCCGCCGGCATCCACATCACCGCGCGCGACGACGGCCCCGGCATTGACGAGGCGAAGCTGCGCTCCATCACGCGCGGCACATACCGCTCGGCCTCGGGCCTCGGCGTCGGCCTCATAGGCACGCGCCGCCTGATGGACGAGTTCGACATCCAATCGAAGGTCGGCGAGGGGACGCGCGTCTCGGTCGTCAAGTGGCTCCCGCCCGCCGAGGCCGAAGAGATGCGCGCTCGCGCGGACTTCCTGCGCGGCTTCGTCAACACGGAGGAGGACGATTCGGCGCTCGAAGAGCTATCGCGCCAGAACCGCGACCTCGTGCAGGTCTTGAGCGAGCTTGAAGAGAAGCGCGAGCTTCTCGAACGTCTGAACACGAAGCTCGAAGAGTCGAACCGCGAGCTTAACGAGGCCAACGCGCGCCTGCGCGAACTCTCCGCCATGAAGGAGGAGTTTCTCGCGCTCACGACCCACGACCTTCGCTCGCCCTTGACGGTCATCAGCGGCGTCATAAACTTCTTCACCTCGGGGCGTCTGGGCGACATCACGCCCGAGCAGAAGAACATGGTCGCGATGATGGAGCGCAACACGCAGAACCTCATCGAGCTAGTCAACGACCTGCTCGACGCCTCGAAGATCGAATCGGGTACGATGCGACTCGACGCGGCGACGATAGAGCTGCGCGGCCTCATCTCCGAGCTTCAGGAGCAGATGCAGCCGCTCGCGCACGAGAAGGAGATCGCGCTCGAAGAGGACGTGCCCGAAGATTTGCCGCCGTTGCGCGCAGACCGCGCGAAGCTGCGCCGCATACTCGTCAACCTCGTCTCGAACGCACTGAAGTTCACGCCGAAGGGCGGGCGCGTCCGCCTCGGCGCGGCGCGCGAGGGCTCGTTCGTGCGCGTCTCAGTCACGGACTCGGGCGTCGGCATTCCCCCCGAAGACCTACACGACATCTTCGACAAGTACGCGCAGGCCCGCTCGCGCGCCACGCGCAGCGAGAAGGGCACGGGCCTCGGACTCTACATCACGCGCCAACTCGTCGAACTCCACGGCGGCAAGATAAGCGTCCAGTCCGAAGTCGGCAAAGGCTCGACTTTTTCATTTACTATCCCGCTGGCAAAAAATGTGAATGCGCATACTGAGACGTAAGATAGTTGCGCTTTTACTTGCTTAGCTCACCGAAGCGGAGGAGCAACCCATGGCTACCGAGATTAATCTTGTATGCCCGAAGTGCGAGAAGCAGAATCCCTTTACCGTTAGTGACACCACATCTCACAACAAGCTTAAATGTCCGAAGTGTAGCGTGAGCTTTATTAGTCAAATCGTACGTATAAGAAGTAAGAACTCACGACACACGAGAAAGTCAGCCACCAGAGACTTCTCCGTAAGGGTAGTAGATTTTTCTGGGCGCGAAGACTTAATCGAGTTTAGGACTAGTGGGGAGGATTTTGAGCTTCGCTCTAGAGACTTGGCAGCGTTCTCCTACCTAAAGAACAAGCTCAAGCTTGTTCAGAATCTGACCGTTCATCGGTATACTAAAGTAAATCCTAGTTTATCGTTGAAGGGCTGCGTCATCGCCATAATTCTTCTAATTTTAATAGTGGCATGCTGTTCCATCATAGGCCGATTCGCACCAAAAACTTCTAATATAAATAGCATCCCCCCGGCTCCGACTTCTACGCCTAGAACACAAAAAAGGTAAAGCACCTCGGCATGCACTATCACCTAATCGGAATCTGCGGGACGGCGATGGCGTCGCTCGCGGGGATGCTTCAGTCGCGCGGGCACAGGGTCACGGGCTCGGACGAGAACGTCTACCCGCCCATGTCAACGATGCTCGCGGAGTTGGACATCCCCGTCGCGCAAGGTTACGCGGCCGAGCACCTCACGCCTTCGCCCGACTGCGTCGTCATCGGCAACGCCTTGTCGCGCGGAAACGCCGAAGTCGAGGAGACTCTCAATCGCCGTCTCGTCTACCGCTCGGCGGCCGAGGTGATTAAGGAAGAGTTCATACGCGGCCGACGCTCGCTCGTCGTCGCGGGCACGCACGGTAAGACGACGACGACGAGCATCGCGACGTGGGTCATGGAGTGCGGCGGCTTGAACCCCTCGTTCCTCGTCGGCGGCGTCGTGCAGAACTTCGGCGCGAGCTTCCGAGTCCGAGACAGCGACCACTTCATCATCGAGGGCGACGAGTACGACACGGCCTACTTCGACAAGGGGCCGAAGTTCATGCACTACCTGCCCGAGACCGCAATCGTCGGCAACATCGAGTTCGACCACGCGGACATATACAAAGACCTCGACGCCATCAAGCTCGCCTTCCGCCGCCTGATGAACCTCGTACCCTCGAACGGCCGACTCGTCGCGGGATGGGACAGCCCCGCCGTGCGCGAGGTCGTCGCGGAGATGGGAGACAGATTGCACACGCGGCTCGAAACCTTCGGCACATGCGAGGACGCGCGCTGGCAGGCGCGAGGCGTTGACTATACTTCAGGCCCGCTAACGCGCTTCCGCGTCTTCCGCGAAGGCGTGGAGTGGGGCGAGTTCGAGATGCCGCTCATAGGCGACTTCAACGTGCGCAACTGCCTCTCGGTAATCGTCGCGGCCGACGCATGGGGCGTCTCGCGCGAAAAGATTCGGGAGGCGCTCGCGACCTTCCAGAGCGTCAAGCGACGCATGCAGGTGCGCGGCCGCGTGCGCGGCGTCACGGTCATCGACGACTTCGCGCACCACCCGACGGCCGTGCGCGAAACGCTCGGCGCTCTGCGCTCGAAGTACGCAGACGGAAGACTCGTCGCGGTCTTCGAGCCCCGCTCCGCCACTTCGCGCCTCGCCGTCTTCCAGCGCGACTATGTCGAGGCGTTCGACCACGCCGACTACGTCGTACTCTCGACGGTCTTCGCGCGCGAGAAGGGCAGCTCCTACGGCGCGCTGCTCGACACCGACGAACTCATCAAAGAGATTGCCGCGCGCGGACGCACCGCGCTCTGCCTCGACGGCGCGGACGCAATCGTCGAACACCTCGCGCCCGTCTTGCGCGAGGGCGACGTGGTCGCCGTCATGTCCAACGGCGGCTTCGGCGGCATCCACGACAAGCTCCTCGATGCGCTCAAAGAGCATGACAATGACGAAAGATAAACACGAGGGCGAGCCGCGAAGCGACTCGCGACGCCGTTTCACGAAGACGCTCGCCGCCGCGGTTATAACCGGCGCGGCCGTGAGCGCCGTCGCGCAGACTCCTCCGGCCGCAAAGGAGCCGACAGCGCCGCCGAACCCGCAGCCGACTCCACAACAACAGCAGCCTCCGAAGCCTTCGCCCGTCGCCCTCGCGTACGCTGAGGTCGCGCGCGCGCGCTTCGGCGAGCGCCTGAGCGCCGAGCAGTTCGAGTCGGTCAAACGCGACCTCGAAGGCAACGTGCGCGCGGCCGACGCGCTGCGCACGTACAAGCTACAGAACTCCGACGAGCCCGACTTCGTCTTCGGAGCGTGAGACCGAAGCTCCAAGTTCAAAGTTGCAAGTTCCAAGTTAAGAGCTTTGCGCCTTCAACTTTGAACCTCCAACTTGAAACTTGAAACTCTTAACTGAACGATGATTACCAACGACACACTCTTCGCGACCGTCTCCGAGCTTGCCGCGCAGATTCGCGCGCGCAAGCTCTCGCCCGTCGAGTTGACCGAGGCTTATCTTCAGAGGCTTGAGACCGTCGGCAAGCGTCTCAACGCAGTGGCCTACGTCATGCGTGAGTCGGCGCTACGCGAGGCGCGCGAGGCCGAGGCGGAGATAAAGCGCGGGCACTACCGAGGGCTGCTCCACGGCATCCCCTACGGCGTCAAAGACCTCTGCGCCACGCGCGAGGCACCGACGACTTGGGGCGCGACGCCCTACAAAGATCAGCGCTTCGACTACGACGCGACCGTCGTCACACGCCTGCGCGAAGCGGGCGCGATCCTCACGGCCAAGCTCGCGATGATAGAGCTTGCGGGCGGCATGGGTTACAACCAGGCGGACGCCTCTTGGACGGGCGCGTGCCGCACGCCCTGGAACAGAGCGTTCTGGTCGGGCGGCTCCTCTTCCGGGCCGGGCGCGGCGACGGCCTCCGCGTGCGTCGCGTTCGCCATCGGCTCGGAAACGTCCGGCTCCATCATCACGCCCTCTGCCTTCTGCGGCGTGTCGGGCCTGCGTCCGACATACGGCGCGGTCTCGCGTCACGGCGCGATGGTGCTCTCCTGGACGCTCGACAAGCTCGGCCCCATGTCTCGCTCGGCGTCGGATTGCGGCATCATCCTCAACGCGTTGGCGGGGCAAGACCCGCTTGACCCGACCTCGCGCTCGCACTCACACCTGCCGCACTACTCGTCGGAGGGAAGGCTGCTGCGCGCGCCGCGCGCGAAGCGTCTGCGCGTCGGCGTGATGAAGGACTCTTACGAGAAGGCGCAAGGCGAGGTGCGACAAAACTTCCTCGCGTCGCTCGACGTGCTTCGACGCTTCGCCGACGTGGAGTTGGACGTTTCGCTCCCGAAGTTTCCCTACGGCCCGGCGGTCGGCGCAATCGTTGACGCGGAGGGCGCGAGCGCCTTCCGCGAACTGATAGAGTCGGGGCGCGTCTCGGAGCTTGCGTCGCCCGAAGGGCGCATCGGCGGCTATGCCGCGTCGCTCGTCACGGCCGTGGACTACCTGCACGCGATGCGCATGCGCGCGCCGATGCGACGCGCTTGGACCGAGATGTTCAAGAAGATAGACGTGCTCGTCGCGCCCTCGCGCGCGACCGTCTCTTACCCCGTGGAGAAGACCTTCGACAAGGCTTACCCCGGCATCGGCGCGTCGTCGCCCATCGGCGCGAGCAACCTCGTAGGCGTGCCCGGCCTCTCTGTCCCGAACGGCCTCGGCCAGAACGGGCTGCCCACGGGCCTTCAACTCGTCGGCCCCGCGTGGGGCGAAAGTGAGTTGATAGAGCTTGCTTCAGCTTACCAAGCGGAGACTGACTTTCATAAAAAGCGTCCACCGGAAAATTGATCGGGCAACCCGAAAACTCTAATCCGAAACCTCTGACCAAGCCTCCATTCTTTCGGATTGAGAAGGGCACGCTTGCATCCGTCGGAATGCTGCTGCGCCGCTTGTCCTCACGCCGGTCTCAACTAAACTTCACGATAATCTTCTATTAACGATACCTACTGCGTTTCTCGCGAGGAGGCGTGCGACGCGCGCGTCTGGCACTGGCCTTGCCTTATAGAGAAGCGGCAATCGATAAGAGACTCTGATGAGAGTCTTTCTCTAAACTTCGCGCCGCGCGCGTCGTGTGGCACTGCACGAAGTGCCACACGACGCGCGCACCAAGCGCCCGGTTCGTCGCACAATCGCGGCCGTGTTCGGCGAAGAGTTGAGAGCTTCGCCGACATCATTCGCAGGAGTACGAACGTACGTTTTCAGACGGCGTGCGCGAAAGGTTCGCGTTCTCTCACGAAACTATTCGCGGGCAACCTGCGCCGAGAGCGGGGACATCTGTTGATGGCACCGCTGCAAACTTCAATAGAATTTCCGAAAGGGAGAT
>JBJMGR010000025.1:0-15812 GCA_045807805.1 Pyrinomonadaceae bacterium
CGGCGTAGATGGCGATGATAGCGACCCTGTAGAGCAGGTGTACGGAGAGGAAGGCCGACTGCGGCTCGGCCGTCTGGCGCGCGGCGGCGGCCCCCGCCTGCGCGGGCGTCAACTGACCTACGGGACTAACGTGGCGTGCAACTTCCATTCTTATTTCCCCGAGAGAGAGAGGTAGAGCCGCTCGTACGCGCGCACGACCTCCGAAGGGTCGAACAGCTCGCGTGCGACTACAGCGCCCCGCGCGCCGAGACGCGCGCGCGCCCCCGCGTCCGACGCTAAAGAGGCGAGCGCTTCGGCCATCGCCTTGTGGTTACCGGAGGCGACGACTAAGCCGCAGTCTTCGCCTTCGAGAATCTCTCGCGCCGAGCACACGTCGAAGGAGACGACCGGAGTGCCGCACGCGAGGCTCTCTATCATGCAGCGCGCGAGCCCCTCGTTGCGCGACGGGACGGCGACCGCGTCGAGCGCGCGATACCATTCGGCCACCCCCTCCGTGTAGCCGACGAACGAGACCGACGCCTCGACGCCCGCGCTCCTTACTTCCTCAAGACACCGGCGCGCGTAAGCGTCCGTTTCAACATCGAAGTCGCCGACGAAGTAGACGCGCGCGCGCGGGGACAGACGCGAGAGTCCGGGGACGGACTCTCTTATGAATTCGAGTTGACCCTTACGCTGCTCGAACGCGGCGACGACTCCGACGGCGAAGCAGTCCGGCTCTACGCCTAACTTCTCGCGCAGGGCCGCGCGAGGCCCTACGTCAATCGGCGAGAACTTACGCGCGTCAACGGCGCTGTAGATGTGTCCGAGCCGCGCGCGCGCCGACGAAGACTCTTCTATCCGGAGGCGTCGCGCGAGCGCTTCGCACATCTCTTCGGAGAGCGCGAGCTGTCGGGTGCTTAGGCGGCGCGCGAGCTGCCAGCGGCGGCCGTATGCGCTGCCCTCGGGCTTTACGTTCCGCACGTTGAAGACGACGGACGCACCCGCCGCGCGCGCGCCGAAGGCCGTCTGCCAGAGCGCATGTATGTCGTTACAGTGTACGACGCGGCAGCGCTCTTCGCGTACGAGCCGAAACGCGCGCAGGTTATTCCTAATCAACGACGCGAGCCCGAGCGACGGCATCGGCCACACGCGCACGCACGCGCCCGCCGCGCGCCAGCGCCGGTTGAACGCCGTCTCCGACTGCGTGACTACGACGGGCCGCACGCCTCGCAGACGCTCGACGACCTGCGTGATGCTCTCGACGCCGCCGTTCGCGCGCGCGCCGCTCTGCGTCACGACGAACGCCACGGGCACGCGCTCGGCGGTCGCCTCTCCCACCGAGCGCGCGTCCGCGAGTTCTACTTTCGTAAGCGTTGACATGAGAGCTTTCAGGCCGCCCGTTTCGTCGCGACGACGAGGTAGCCGCCCGGCATGTGCGTGTAATGGCCGTTCGCGTTCAAGCGCGCCGCGCCGCCCTCGTACGAGCGTGTGAGCGCGCGCCAGATGCACCACCACGCGAGCTTCGGGGCCTTCCAAGCAAAGCCCTTCTTCTTCAGAAGCCAGTGATGAAAGAAGGTCGCGAGCGTCGCGCCGTCGGTCGTCGCCTCGGTCAGACTCTCAACGTCCCATCCGCTCAAGAGGTGCATCAGTCCGAACCGCGTGAAGCGGTAGTAGTCCGTCGGCGCATAATGAATCGGGTACGCGAACGGCGTCGTCAGAAGCAGCTTGCCGCCCGCCTTCAAGACCCTGCCCGTCTCCGCGAGCGCACGCGCGGGACTGTGCATGTGCTCAAGGACTTCCGCGCAGAGAACCACGTCGAACGTCTCGTCGCCGAAGGGCAGGCGGTAAGCGTCCGCGAGAACGTGGACGTGCTCGTTCGGCCTGATGTTTATCGCGACGCGGTTCGGGAACCAGCGCCCGCAGGTCGAGTCCTCCGCGCCTATCTCAAGCGTCAGCCCTTCGCTCGCGTGGCCCGCGAGGAAGGATTCGAGGCTGAGCCTCCCCGGCGTCGTTTCCAGACACGTGCGAGACATGCGCGATTTAAGTTGACCACCGCGGACACCGCGGACACAGCTAAAATCTTATCTCTTAAAGCTGTGTCCGCGATGGTTAATTCGGGTTCGGACTCTTAGACAGTAACGGCGGTGCGCGCCTCGCCGCGTGCGAAGGCGAGGACTCGCGCGACGCGCTCGTCCCAGGAGTATGCGCGTGCGTCGCGCCGCGCCGACGCGCCGAGACGCTCCGCGAGCGACCTATCGTTCAGCAGCCGCACGATTGCGGCCACGAGTTCCGTGACGCCGCCCGGCGCGACCAGCAGCGCGTTCTCCCCGTGCTTCAAGACCTCCGGAATCGCCCCGACCTTCGACGTTACGATGGGACGCCCGGCGGCCATGTACTCGAAGAGTTTTATCGGCGACGCGAAGGGGATGATGACCTTGCCCGCCACGTCGCGACCGTCTTCCGTGAACGGCGCGATGAGAACGTCGGCCGCGAGAAGGTACGAAGGCACCTCCGCGTGCGGCACGCGCCCCGTCAACTCCACGTTCGAGAGCCCGAGCGACGAAGCGCGCGCCGATAATTGCTCCACCTCGAAGTCGCGCCCGCCGACGCAGACGAACTTCGCCTCGGGCATCTCGCGCGCGGCCAGAAGTATCTGCTCGCAGCCCTTCCCCGCGTAGAGGCTGCCCGCGTAGACGACGAGCGGGCGCGCCGCCGCGCCCAAAGCGCGCCGAAGGCCCGCGACCGAAGAGCGCGGCCTGTCGAACTGCGAGAGGTCAACGCCGCTGTGCGCCGTCAAGACCTTCTCCTCGGGCCAGCCTCCGTCGGTGAGCGTGCGTCGGTGCACGTCGGAGATGGCGGCGACGCCCCGGAACGACTCGCGCGCGAGCATGCGGCGCGCGACCTTCCACTGTCGCTCGCTGAAAGGGTGGTGGTGCTCGAAGACAGTCGGCAACCCGAAGGCCGACGCGAAGTCGGCCGCGTGAAACTCGCGGCTCCACACGAGATCGAAGCCGCGCGCGCGCGCCCAAGCCGCCGCGAGAAGGTCGAAGCCGCGTCGGCCGCGCCCCGCGACGGTCGCGCGCGGGACGCGTTTGAGCGGGAAGCTCTCGGCGATGTCGAAGTCTTCGAGCGCCTGCGCGAGCGCGCGCTCGGCGTCGGCCGCCTTCATCCCTTCCCTCGGGATGACGAGCGCGACCTCGTGCCCGAGCCGCTTCGCCGCCGCGACGTTCTTCAACATCGAGAGGCGGTTCGCGGTACGGTGGCGCGGGTCGCCCCTGTAGATGAAGGCTATCCTCAAGGCCGCGGACTGAGACGTAGAGACTAAGCCATCGCGCGCCCGCGTCGCCTCGCCTCCTCCGACCGCGCTCGCCACTACGCCGCCCTGCATACGACGCAAATCCTCTTGCAGTCCCGCTCGCGCGCGACGAGCAGGCTGCGCTCGTAGCGACGAAATAATGCGTTGACGAGCCGCCGCTCGTTGAGTATGAAATATCGGTTGGTCAACACGGCGCTCAGAACTCTCTCCCACTTCGAGATTCGATTCAGGTAGTAGTGCTCTTCGACTCGGAAGTGCGGCGCGAGCGCCGACGCGAGCGAACGGAGGTCGAAATGCTGGTAATGCTTCGCGCTCATCTTAATGTTCGTGCTCGGCACGCTGACGACGAGTGTGCCGCCGTCGTTCGTGCGCCGACGCAAGGCCGACACGAACTCTCCCAACTCGACGGGCGGGACGTGTTCCAGCGTCTCGATGAGCGTCACCACGTCGAAGCGCTCCGACTGCTCCGCGCCGCGCGCGATGTCCGCGCGAAGGAAGTCGAGGCCGGGGTTTAAGAGCCGCGCGTAATCGACGGCGCGCGCGGAGAAGTCAACGCCGAGAAGGCGCTTGCCGGAGAAGCGCTTCGAGACTTCGCGCAGGAACCTTCCCTCGCCGCAGCCAACGTCCAAGAGCGAGTCGAACCCGACGCGCTCCAACCGCGCGAGGACGAAGCGCAGATAGGAGAGATACTCATATCCCCAACGGAGCTTTCTGACCTGCGAGAAGTTGCCGCCTTCGAGACGCGGGATGTAGTGATATGGGAACTCGTACTCGGCCTCCTGCACGGCCTGCTCCGCGCTCAACTCTTCGGCCTTCGTCGCGACCATCTCTTCTTCAGTCAACTCAGTCAAGACAGGCACCCGCCGTCACCCTTTCAAACTTCACGCCGATGTCAAAGCGCGTTCGAGATTTTCGCGCCAGCGCGCGAAGGGCCGGAACCTTTTAGGCAGACGCTCGACGATGCGGCAGAGCGCCCACAGTCCGTCCTCGCCGAGCGCGAGCTTTGGTCTGAGTCTCAGCAGCGCGGCGAAGGTTATGAGCACGACGCCGACCGAGGCGGCGAGCACGGCGAACGCGGGCGCGTCGAAACGTCGCAGCAGCGTTGCCACGGCCCAGACCTCTAGACCGACGAGCAGCGTCAGAGACGCGGCCGGTGCGTGGGCCGAAAGGTATTCGCGCCACGTTATCGCCGTCAGCCTCACGCTCAACTGCGCCATCAGCACGAAGAAGACCGCGAGCGCGACGAGCACGCCGAGCGACACGCCCGCGACGCCCCGGAAATGTCCCGCCCAAGCGCCCGCCACCACGAGCAGCGCGTAGACTCCCTGCCTCCAGGCGGAGCGGTAGACTGCGCCCGTCGCACGCGCGACGCTCGCGCTCACCTTGTAACTCGTGCGGAAGAGCATACCGACGGCGAGCACCTGAAACGGCACGACCACTTCGACCCACTTCGGGCCGAGTAGGACTTCAATCACTTCGGGCGCGAGCACGAACATGATTGCGCTCGTCGGCAGTATGACGAGAGTGATGAGCGCGACGCCGCGTCGGAAGGCCACGGCGAGCCGCGCGCGCTCGTGCTGCACCTTCGCGAGCGAGGGAAAGAGCACGCGGTCGAAGGCGCTCCCGAAGATGGTCACGGACATCGTCATCAGCCCGTAGGCGCGCGTGTATACGCCGAGCGCGCCCGCGCCGAGCCAGCGGCCGACGACCGCGTTGTCGCCTTTGAGCGCGACGTAGTTGAAGATCTGCGCGGCGCTGAAGCCCGCGCCCATGTAGGTCATCTCCTTGAGCGACGCCCAATCGAAGTGCAGGCGCTTCGGGTGCGGGCGTGCGACGAGCAGCGCGACGCTCACAAAGAGCGTCTGCGCGAGGTAGGCGTAGACGAGCGCCCACACGCCGAAGCCAGCGAAGGCGAGCGAGACGCCGACGACGCCGTAGCCGACGACGTAGGCGGCGACGCTTATGCGCGCGAGCGTCCGAAACTGTAGGTCGCGCTGCAAGAGAGCCGACGCGACGAGCGAGAGGCTGTCAATGGGAAAGACTATCGCCATCGCGCGAAGCACGGGCGCGAGTCCCTCCATTCGCATCAACTGCGACGCGGCGGGCGCGGCGAGCCACAGCCCCACGCCGAACGCGAGCCCGAGGAACGCGGAGACTGTGAAGCCCGTACGCACGTGTCTCTCTTCGAGTACGTCGCGTTGGACGATGACGAGCCCGATGCCCAAGTCGGAGAAGACCTCCACGAAATCGATCAGCACGAGCGCGCCCGCGACGAGTCCGAAGTCGGCGGGGCCGAGCAGGCGCGCCATGACGACTATCACGGCGACGCGCAAAATCGCCTGCACGCCCGAGCCCGAGAGCAGCCAGAACATGCCGCTCATGGTTCGTTGAGTCATCGAGGCCGAAGGCTCTTCGGCCCCGGCCTCAAGCGGGACTGCGTCGGCGCTCTCTCTTCTCTTTACTGCCTGCGTCAATTGACTCCGGTTAATGTCGGCTAACGCTTGACGGCCATGCAGACGTACGTGCTCTTGTAGAGCGAGCGGTAAGCTCTGTAAGCGACGCCGAGGAGACCCGCGCGCCGCAGAAGACCTTTCAACCCGCCCGCGTGCCTCTTCAGTTTCAACTCGCCCGACTCGGCGAGCCCCGTCAGGCCGTGGCGCGAGAGGAGCGTTTCGAGCCCTCGGTAAGTGTAGTAGTGCATCTCGCGTAGCGTCTGCCGGTCGGCGAAGAGCGCGTTGTCCTTCGAGCGCCTGACGAATCGCAGGTACGCGTCCGAGAGACGGCGCGGGAGCCAGTTGACGAACCTCACGTGGTAGTGCGGGTCGTGGAAGGCGAAGCGGTTGATGGCCGTTATCTGGCAGAGGCCGCCCGGCTTGAGACACCGGCTTATCTCCGCGAGCAGAGCCTCCGGGTCTCGCACGTGTTCGAGCACGTCCACGCACATGACGATGTCGAAGTGTGCGTCCGGAAAAGGCAGCGCCTCGCCCGCGGCGTTTATCGGCGAGAGGTCGAGGCCGTACCGCAGCCCGCGCAGCCGCGTGATGTGGCAGTAATGTCGGTTGAAATCGACGGGGCGCACCGTCGCGCCTTCGAGCGCGAGCGCGGTCGAGAGCCCGCCCATCCCGCAACCCAAGTCCAGCACGAGACGGCCCGCAAGCACGTCGTCAGTCTGCGCGACTTCGGCTGCGCGCGTGTCGCCGTTCGACGTAGCCGCATCGCCGTTCATGTTCGACCGCGACGTGGCGGCGCGCAGAAAGGCGCGCAGGTTGTTGAGCGTGCCCTTCTGCCGCTTCTCCTGCCAGAGACGGCCCTCGCGCCAGCTACGGAAGTCAGCGCGCCAGCGCATGTGTTCGAGCCACGGCTCGATGGCCGCCTCAAGCTCGCGGTCTACGTCAGCCGCCTCGAACGCCCCCGCCCGTGCGTCTGTCACTGTTTCTCTATCGCCGGTCGTAGTCGCGAACATCAAAGCCTCTCCCGCAAGCGTCTTCTACTTACTCGCCGTCACGACGTAGCCCGTCGTCATCGAGTCCGTGCGGACGAGCCTTCCGAGCAGTAGCACGAAGGGCAGCTTCGCGAAGGCCGCGAGGACGAAGAGCGGCGCGATTAGACGCGCGCGCCTATTCCTATCGACGACCATCCTCGGCGCGAGCGCGTTGATGGCCTCGGCCCAAGAGTTGCGCTCGCCTATGCTCACTTCGCTGAACTCCCTCAAAAGATATTCGAGGCCGTAGCGCGTGTAGCGATAGTAGTCGTGCGGCCGCTCGTGAATCGGGAAGAGGAAGGGCACGGTCAAGATAAGACGGCCGCCCTCGCAGAGCGCCGCCCGTATGTTCGCGATGGCGAGGTGCGGCGAGTGTACGTGCTCTAAGACTTCGCTCAGCACTATCACGTCGAACGTGCGCCCGTCGAAGTCGTGCTCGCAGATGTCGCCGAGTATGTCGGGCCTGTACCGTTCGTCGATGTCGAAGGAGGTGACGCTGAACGAGTTTCGCCGCGCGTGCTCAGAGAGGAGCGCGCCGACCTCGCCGCCCGCGCCGACGGTCAGGACTTCGAGCCCCGCGTGGATTCCAGCGAACTCGCGCCCGAGGAACTCGTAAAGCCCCTTCCTCGAAATCAGTTTTGAGAGTCTGACTACGCCGCGCATCGAACCTTCAACGTCTCACATCTTGACGCCGCAACGGACTGTGTAGTCCACGCGGTGCAGGTACAGGCCGGGCCTCTGCCGCGCGAAGAACTCGTCCGACGCCTGACGCGCGCCGCGCCAGTGGCCGTAGTCGTCGATGATTACGACGCCGCCGCGCGCGAGCCGCGGGAAGAGATGTTCCAACTCGTGCAGCGTTGACTCGTACCAATCCGTGTCGAGCCGAAGTATCGCGATTCGCTCGGGGGCTTTCGCGGGAATCGTCTCTTCGACCCTTCCCTTCACCAAGTGAATCTTCGACTCGTCGTAGCCGCACTCGGACATTACGCGCGCGACAGTCTCTTCGGTCGCGCGGCACCAATCGGAGCCCGCGCCGCGCCCGTTCCTCTTTCGGTATAACTCCTCGGCCGTCTCGCCCGCGAAGTTAACGTCGCGCGCGGAGGGGCGCGGCATGCCTTCAAAGGTGTCGAAGAGGTAGAGCCGACGGTCGAACTGTTCGAGCGCGACGAGCGTGCGCGCGACCGCCGCCATGCTGCCGCCGCGCCATACGCCGCACTCGACTATGTCGCCCTCTACGTCCTGCGCGACGACGTGGCGCACGGCGTCGGCCAGAGCGCACACGGCCTCTGCGCTCGTCAGCGTGTAGGGCTTTACGGCGCGCACGAGCGCCCTGTCTTCTTCCGACAGGTCTGCGTAGCGCCACCCTTCCAACTCACGCCCACGCCTCGTGACTTCAAGCCCGGCCGCGCGGAAGGGCAGCTTCGCGAGGCCGCGCAAGGTTCTTCTAAGGCCCATCTCTTAAGGTAGTGATGAGTGATGAGTGATGAGTGATGAGTGATAAGAAGGAAGGCGCTCGCTGTATTTTCTTATCACTTATCACTTATCACCAGACTGATTCATTCGTCGCCGTCCGACTCCTGAGCGGCGTGCGTGTCGCGGCCGACGAAGCCCTTCGCGTTCGGCGCGACGCTCCGGCCGGAGTTCGTTGGATAGTCCCAGTCCTCGCGCGCGCGCCCGACGTAGAGGCACGTCGCGGGGAGGAAGAGGCTTCGGCTCAAGACAGAGAAGGGCTTACGGTAGAGCGCCGTCAGCTCGACGGTCTCGAAGCCCGCGCGCTCGCACGTGAAGCGCAGAGTCTTCGGCACGAAGGCGCTCACGTGGTCGTCGTGCAGGTGGCTCGTAAAGTTCTTCCCGTAACGCGGCAGCCGCGCGAGCGCGGGGATTGGCGGCATGACGGGCGCGAACAGCAGCAGCAGACCGCCGGGCTTCAACAGCAGGTGTAGCTTCCGCAGAAGTATGTGCGGCGAGTCAACGTGCTCTATGACAGCGCTGCACCAGACCGCATCCACGCGCGGCAGGTCGCTCAGGTCGTCCTCGACGACGTTTCGACGGTGGACGGGCAGGCCGACGCCGCGCGCGAAGTTGACGTAAGCCTCGTTCATCTCCAAACCGTAGGAGCCCGGCCGCGTGAAGAAGAGGTTCGCGCCGTAGCAGCAGCCAACGTCGCAGACCGTCTTGTCGCGCAGGCCGTACGCGGCGTCCGCCCGGCGGAAGACGACGCGCGGCGCGCGCGCGTACCACTTGTCGAATATCCGCTCGTTCTCGCGCGCGTCGTAGCAGCCGCGGCCCGTGACGTGACCCCGCCACGCCGCGCGCGACTCGAACCCGTGAGGAACCCATTGAGACATAAGACCTGAGCACTAGTTGCAAGTTCAAAGTTTCAAGCTCAAAGTTTGAAGGCATTAGCTCTTAACTTTGAACTTGCAACTTTTGAACTTTGAACTTATTGGGCCGACCTCCCGCCCGACCTGCGCCGCGAGCGAGACCCTCTCTTGCGTCGCCTCTGAAGCGAGCGGCTGACGGCGAGCGCGATGAGCACCGCGACGGCCAGGACGATGAGCAGCACGACGGAGAAGCCGACGACCGTCTCCCACTCCGCGCCCGTCTGTATCTGTTTACCTTTCGACAGCAGCAGCAGCAGCGGCAGCACGACGTTCGACCTCCGGCGCTCGCCTCGACACGAGCCCCTTCAAGAACCCAAGCTCCGACGGCGCGAACGCGCGCAGAAGCCAGAGCGACGCGAAGTAGACGACGCCGCACGCGGCGACGGCCGCGCCGATCGCAATGGGGCGCTCGCTCACGGAGACCAACGCGCGCAGCACGACCCACATCGCGAGCGACGCTGCCGCGCACTTCAAGAGGTGCGGCGCGAAGAGGTCGAGCCTCGCTATCGGGCGGCTCAGCGCGTAGAGCGCGGCGCACGAGGCTGCGTACGAGACGAGCGTCGCAAAGGCCGCGCCGCTCACGCCCCACGCGGGCACGAGTAGAAGATTAAGGATTAAGTTCAGCAGCGCGGCCGCGACCGTTACGACTCCGACGGGGAGCGTGCGACGCGCGCCGTAGAAGATTTGCGTCAGCATCACGCTCACGCCCCAGAGCATCACGCCCGCCGCGATGAGGAGGGTCAGCACACCGCCCGCCGCGCCTATCTCTTCGTTGCCGAGCCTCACGAGCAGGGGCCGCGCGACGACGGGCGCGGCCACGACGAACGGAATCGCGAAGGTCAGGAAGAGCTTGTTCGAGAGGCTTACGTAACGGACGGCCGCGTCGCGCTCCTCTCGCCAGAGCGAAGAGACCTTCGGGAGCAGAGTCACCTGCAAGGGCGTCTGGAAGAGCATCAGGAGTCCCGCCAGCGCGTAGTTCGCGGAGTAGACGCCGACGCTCTCCGGCCCCATGAAGTGGCCTATCACGAGGCGGTCGCTGCGGTCGAGCACCCAGACTGAAAGCCCCGCGGGGAGCAGCGGCAGCGAGTAGCGCAGCGCGTCCTTAAGAAGCCTTCCGTCGAATCGCCCGACGCCGACCAAGCCCCCGACGTGCGCGCACAAGGCGATGGCGAAGGCCGCCTCCCACGCGCCCATGAAGACGAAGACGCCGAGTAGCGAGTAGCCCGCCCAGAGCAGAATGCTTATGCCGAGCAGTTGGCCGAAGGTCGAAGTCAGCTCGTAGGCCGCGCGCTCCTTCATGCGCCCGAGCGCGCGGTACGCGTTCAGGTTGAAGAGCCTTACGTTGTAGCAGAGCAGAAGGAGCGCGCCCGCGCGCACCTCCCAAGCGTGGCCCGCGTCGCCGAGCGCGAAGCGGCTCACGGGCTCGGCCGCGGCGAAGAGGACGAGCCCGCCGATTGCGCCCGCCGCGACGGTCGCCGTGAGCAGCGTGCCGTATATCGAGCGGCCGCGCTCAGGGCTTTCGGAGAGGAAGCGCACGAGCGGGTGGTGTAGGTTCGCGCCGACGACGCTGCTCGAAATGTCCACGAGCGCGAGCGTCTGCACCCACACGCCATACTCGGCGGTGCCGAGCACCTTCACTATCAGCGGAATCGCCACGAGCCCGCGCAGCTTTAGAAGCAACTGCGCGACGGCGACGACCGCAGTGTCTAAGACGAAGGTGCGCGCGCCTCCGACCTTGCTCTCTTTCGCGTGCATCTCGAAGCGCGACGGCTAAAGCAGTTTGCGGTTGAAGAAGATTAACCAGCGCGTGCAAGAGAGACACGGCTAAAGGCATCTAGCCGTGTCTCTCTTGCACGCGCTGGTTAACCCTTCGTGTCGAAGGGTCTCGAACGCGTCAGCCCTTCAGCTCGCGGCCGAGTGAATACGACCCCTTGCTGTTTCCGCTTCCGTTACTGTTACCGTCGCCGCCGCCGCCGTTGTTACCGTTACCGCCGTGGCCGCCACTGTCCTTCTCCGCGTCGGCGTCCGTGTAGTAGTGGCTCTGGTAGTAGTTGTAATAGTAGTAGTAGTCGTCGTGGCGCAGGTCTATCTTGTTCATGACGACGCCCAAGACCTTCGCGCCGACGTTGCGCAACTGCTGGCGCGTGCGCCGCACGACCGTGCTCGAACTCTTGCCGCCGTGGACGACGAGCAGCACGCCGTCCGTCATGCACGAGATGAGCACGCCGTCGGTGAAGGTCGCGATGGGCGGCGAGTCGATGATGATGTGGCGGAACCTCTTCTTGAGCATCGTCAGAAGGCGCTGCATCTGCGGCGAGCCGATAAGCTCCGCGGGGTTCGGCGGTATCGTCCCCGAGGGGAGTACGTAGAGGCCCGTCGCTTCGTCGCGCTTTATCATCGAGGCCACAGCGTCTTCGTCGAAATCCTTCGCGAGCAGTGTGCTCAGGCCCTCGTGGTGCTGTATGCCGAAGACGTTGTGTATGCGCGGCCGACGCATATCCGCGTCAACGATGAGCACGTCCGCGCCCGTCTGCGCGAGGCTCGCGGCGGTGTTGATGGCGGTCGTCGTCTTGCCCTCGGCGGGCAGACTCGAAGTGACGAGTAGCGCCTGCGGCGGCTGGCCCGGAGTCGAGAGCAGTATGGACGTGCGAAGGTGGCGGTAAGCCTCCGCCATCCCTGAGCGCGCGTCGGCGTTGATTAAAAGCTCGGGCGGGCCGCTGCCGTTTCCGCCGCCCCTTCCGCCGCCCCCGCCGCCCTTCAAGGCCAGGAAGCCGGGCAGGAGCCTGCGGCGTCCCCAACTCCCGACGAGCGGGATGGCCGTTAGCGTCGGCAGGTGGAGCGTGCGCTCAACGTCTTCGATAGACGTGATGGTGTCGTCGAGATATTCGAGGAAGAACGCGAGGCCGATGCCGAAGGTGAGCGAGAGCGCCATCGCTAAGGCGATGCCGCGCAGGCGTCGGGGACCGACGGCCGCCTCGGGCGGCACCGCGTAGTCAACGACGTAGATGTTGTTGGGCGTGCCCGCCTGCACCACGTCGTTCTCCTTCGAGCGTTGCATGAGGCCGTCGAGGAGCGACTTGTTCGTGTCAAGCTCCTGCTGGATGAGGCGGTAGTTTATCGAAGCCTCGTTCTGCGTGACGGTCTCGACCCTCTGCTGGTTGAAGGCCTGGCGCAGCGAGTCCTCGCGCGCGACCGATTGCTCGTACTTCGTCTTGAGGTTCGTGACGAGAGTCGTGCTCGAACGCTGGCGCGTCAGCGCCAACTCCTTTTCGAGCGCCGTTATCTGCGAATCAATGGTCTTGACCTCGGGCCAGTTCTCCGTGTTCTCGATGACGAGTTGCGCGCGCTGCTGGCGGAGGGTGGTGATCTTCTGCTCCAGATCGTTTATCTGCGTGACGGAGGTCTCGGCCATCGCGCCCGCCGCGTTGGGGTCGCGCGCGGAGCGGTATGCGGCCTCCGCGAGCTTGCGGTCGTTCTCGGCTTCGAGCAGTTGGCGGTTGAGTCCGGCGAGCCGCTCGACGACGGTGTTCTGGCTCGCGTCGAGCGAGAGAATCTGGTGGCTCTTCGCGTAGTTGCTCAGGCGCTCGCCGTCGGTTCGTATCTGCGACTGTAGCTCCGCGATGCGCTCCTGTAGGTAGTCGCCCGTCGTCGTGTTCGACTCCTTCTTCTTCTCAAGGTTCGAGAGCGAGAAGGTGTCCGCGACGGCGTTGACTACTTTCGCCGCGACCTGCGGGTCGGGGTGGCGGAAGCTCACGTCTATGAGGTGCGTGTCTCTGACGGAGAGGCGCGTCTCCTTGACGGGCTCGACGGTCAGACTCTCCTGAAGCGCCTTGACGTAAGGCGCGAGCCGCACCGCGTCCCCGAGGTCTTCCTTCGACGTGGCGGGCGCGACCTCGCTCCTCAAAGGCAGGTCGCCGTGCGCCTGCTGCGAGACCTCTTTGTTAGACCTGCGCTTGATGCCGACCATGCGGAGCACGTTGTTCCACGTCGAGCCGGGCTGCGTCTCGGCGCGTATGAAGCTCTGGTTGTGTTCGAGGTCTAAGGTCTTCGCGACGCGGCGGAGCAGGCCCGGCCCCGTGAGAATTTGAAGCTGCGTGCTGAAGTAGGCCGGGTCGGTGCTGCTGACGATGACCGAGCCTTTGGTGCCGCTGCCGAGCGCGGGGTTCGGGCTCTCCGCGTTGACGATGATGCGCGCCTCGGCCTCGTAGATGTCGGGCTTGCTCGCCATGTAGACGGTGGCGAGCGTCGTCACGAGCAGCGTGATGCTTATGACGAGCCAGATGTGCTTGCGCGCGGCCACCCAGTAGTCGCGCAGGTGAACCTTCTCCTCGGCGTCGGACTCCGAGTCGCGCGGCGGGATGAAGGATTGCGCGTACCTCTCGGCGATCCTCGACTGCTCGGACTCTTCCGTGCCCAGCGTGATTAATTCTTTGTGCTCGTTCACTGATTTACTTCCGGCGGGCGCGCGGTCGGGCCGCGCCCCGCGGTGTATGAATGTTATCGCGTGTGCTTCGGGGCCGCGTCGGCCGCCCCCGTCAAGGGATGACGCGCACGGTGCCCTGCGCCGTTATGGGAACGATGGTGCCCATCAGCCCGCGGAGAAGTTTGCGTCCCGTCGAAGAGGGGACTTCGACGATGTCGCCCGGCATCAGTTCAACGTCCGCGGCCTGCTGCTTCTTGATGGCGTCGAGGTTGACTATCAGCACATCCTTCGAGACGCCGCCGGGCCTCTGCCGCTCGATGCGTATCTTGTCGCTCTTGGTTGAGTCGAGCGTGCCACCGGCCATCGCGAGCGCGGTCGTCAGCGTGACTCGCTCCTTGAGCGGAATCTTCTGCGGCTCGCGCACATTCCCGACGACGAACGCCTGCGGCGCGTCGGCGAGGCTTATCACGTCGCCCGGCCGCACGTAAGGGTTCGACTCCCCACGGCCTAAGCGCGTGTCGTCCCACTTGTAAGAGGCCGAGGCCATAGCCATCTCCGCGCGCAGGTCTGGGCCGGTGCAGACGCTGTTCTGCGTGTGCACCACCTCGATGCGGCCGTCCGAAATTTCGGAGGGGCCGCCCGCGTAGAGGGCGAGCAGTTCGAGCAGGCGTATGGGACGGCGTAGCTCGAAGCGGCCCGGAGCCTTGACCGCGCCGATGACCGCGACCAACTGCGAGCGGTACTCCTTGACGTTGATGACGACGCTCAGAGGCTCGCGCTTGTATTGCAGGTAACGCGTCTTGAGCGAGGCGGCAAGCTCGCCCGTCGTCAGGCACGCCGCGCCGATGACGCCGTCGAAGACCTGTATCTGCCCCTTCTCGTTGACCTGCAAGTTGTCCGCGGAGAGTTGCGGGCTACGGCCGCTGCCGGTGGTGACGATTATCTCCAGAACGTCGCCCGAGCCAATGCGGTAGGCGTCGCCCGAAGTCTCGGGCTCGTCCGTCGCGGCGGCCGTCGCCGTAGAAGGAGACTGCGGCGGGGCGGCGTTCGCTTCCGGCGTCTGCGCGCGCGCGTGCGCGGCGAGTGCCGCGGTAAAGAGCGCGAGCGCGCAGAACAAGCGCGCGCCGGCCTTGAGTTGATTCATAAAGGAAGAACCTCTCCTGCGAGAACGTCGTTGAAGGGGAGACGTTCGTTTGAATTGCTTCAACTAAATTGCCACTAGCTTTAGCTAGTGGGAAGAGGTGACATTTAAGTGTCCGGCTTTAGCCGAAAGGGGAGATTCGGATAAAGCCTCTTTCTCTTCCGAGACTCTTGTCCAACAGCTAAAGCTAGTGGCAATTGATCGCTACTTACACCGGCCAGCGGTTAGAAGCAGCCCGATTTGACCACGAGCCTGCGTACGAAGCTCGTCGGCCCGAGCGTGGCCTCGAAGCGGACTGTCCTGTCTGTCACCACGGGGCTCGTCGTGACGGTGAACTGCGCGCTCGACTGGCCGCCGGGCACGAGCACCTGCGCGGGCGCGCTCGCCGCGGGCGGCTCCGCGGACGAGATGCTGACCATCACGCCGTTGCCCGGCGCGGGGCCGGAGAGCGTGATGGTGCCCGTCGAGTTCTGGCAGCCCCCGAAGACCGTCGAGGGCGAGAACGACAGGTCGGTTATGCCGATGATCCTCGTGTACTCGGTCGCGGTGTTGTTCGACGGGCTTGCGTCCGTCTCCGTGAGCGTCGCCGTTGCCGTGTCCACGACGAGCATCGGCGTGTTGCCCGCCGTGACGTTGATGGTGAGCGTCGCGGTCGCGCCCGGAGCGAGCGTGCCGACGTTGTCGGTGACGACGCCGCCCGACTCATTCGGCGTGCCGTTCGAGGCCGTGCTGTTCACGTAACTGACGCCCGAGGGGAGCGTGTCCGTCAGGACGACGTTCGTGGCGTTGACGGCTCCGCGATTCTCGACCGAGACGTTGTAGGTGAACGGGCCGCCCGCGACGACCGAGTTCGGGCCTTGTGGGCCTGTGACGGTGACGAGCAGGTCGGGGTTGTTGAGCGCCGTGGCGTTGGTCGAGTCGAGCGTGCCGTCCGAGTTGAAGCGCGCGAGCGCGAAGTTGTGCTGCACGGGGTTCGAGGGGACGACCGTGGAGAAGCCCGCCGCGACGAGCTTGCCGTCGAACTCCTGCGCGACGCCGTATGCGCGCTCGTCGGCGTTGTTGATGCGCATCGTGAGCTTGCCGTCGCC
>JBJMGR010000026.1:0-8761 GCA_045807805.1 Pyrinomonadaceae bacterium
AGGATGGGATGTAACTAACCTACTCGCGCGCCGCTGAGAGACTTTGACATATCGGTAGGAGGAACCGAATGAGTAAACCCCTTTTGGGGGGCGGTGCGGCCGTGGTCGCGCTTCTCTCCGTTTCGTTGCTCTTTGTAACTCAAACCTCGGTCGCGGGAACCCTCGCGGAGACCTCTGAAGGTCTTCAACAGAAGGGAATCGCCGCCGAGTCGAAAGCCCCCGGCGCTGACGTGACCCTGGCCTCGGACGCATTGGCGGATTCAGCCGACTCGTCCAAAGACGCGGCCCATTTGACGGCCGCGAAGCCGGGCGAACCACCTGCGGGAGTGGCAGAGCCGGAGTCGGCTAACGCGTCCGCGGAGCTTGCGGGTAAGGTCTCCATAGAGGAAGAGGAGTCGCCCGTGCAGGCATTCACCGCGACCGCATACAGCCTTCGCGGACGCACGGCAAGCGGGCAGCCCGTCACACGCGGCCTCATCGCCGCAGACCGAAGGGTTCTCCCCATCGGGACGCGCGTGCGAATCGAGGCAGGCTCATACAGCGGCGAGTACACGGTCGCCGACACAGGCGGTGCGGTACGCGGGCGCAAGATTGACATATGGGTTCCGAACACGGGCGAGGCCATGAAGTTCGGCCGACGCCCCATTAAGCTGACTGTCCTGACGCGCACCCGTCCGCGGACGGCGGCTCCACGAACAAGCAGGTAAGAACTGAATAATAGAACACGGCGCTTCTTCGTCGCCGACTCTTCTAAGGCCGTCGTCTCTCGGAAAAGGGACGGCGGCCTTCGAGTGTTTTTAAGGGCGGGTCGGAGATGGTTTTGAGTTTCCGCGTGAAGGGAAGTAAGATTCCGGGAAGTTCCAAACCCTTCGCAGATGACAAAAGTAGACGAGAACCGGAAGGCACCTAATCCTGCGCCGCTCGTGGAGGTCTGGCGTGGCCGCATCGTCGAGTCGCGCCACCGTGGACACGTCGCGGCCGTGGACGGCGACGGCCGACTCGTAGCCTTCGCGGGCGAGCCCGAGACGGTCACGTACCTACGCTCTTCGGCGAAGCCCTTTCAGGCCCTCCCGGTCTTGACGAGCGGCGCGGCCGACCGCTTCCGTTTCGACGAGGCTGAAGTGGCCGTCGCATGCGGCTCGCACAGCGGCGAGGACGTGCACGCGGAGACGGTCGCACGCATGCTCGAAAAGATCGGGCTCGACGAAAGCTTTCTCAAGTGCGGCACACACGAGCCCTTCGACCAGGCGACGGCCGAAAGACTCCGAGCGCGCGGCGAGCGGCCCACCGTGCTTCGCAACAACTGCTCCGGCAAACACACAGGCATGCTCGCGCTCGCCTTACAACTCGGCGCGCGGCCCGAAGAGTACGACCACGCCGACGGCCCCGTGCAGCATGAGATACTTCGCGCCGTCTCTCAATTCTCGGGCCTTCCCGCCGAAGAGATCGCGGTCGGCACGGACGGCTGCGGCGTCCCCGTCTTCGGCATGCACGTAGGCGCGATGGCGCTCATGTACGCGCGCCTCTCCGCCCCGCCCGCGGACTTCGACGCAGAGACGCGGCGTGCCTGCGCGCGAATCACCAATGCCATGACCGCCCACCCAGAGATGGTCGGCGGCACACGAGAGCGATTCGACACGGAGGTGATGCGCGCGTGCGCGGGCTGCTTGGTCTCGAAGATTGGTGCCGAGGGCGTCTACACTGCGGGCGTGCTGCCCTGCGAGCGCTGGCCGCGCGGACTCGGGCTGGCCTTCAAGATTGAGGACGGCGAAGACCGGCGCGCGCGTTCGACCATCGCCATCGAATCCTTGCGACAGCTCGATGTCTTGAATGAAGACGCGCGAAAAGCTCTTGAGTCCTACGCAAGCTTCTCCGTCAAAAATCACAGAGGCGAAAATGTCGGGGAAATTCGCGCATCTTTTGAACTCAGACGAGTTTGAGAATGTACGTTGCCGTGCTAAGCGCAATGGCCGTGTAATATAAATTTACAGCGACCCCGCGCAGAGTATTGAAAAAATACGAGTTGAACATGCGGGTCGCGACTCCGTTCAACTCTGTGACGATGGCCGCAGAGAAAACTTATGCGGTTTTTTCGGGTAAAAATTAGGGGACGGAAACATTCGCGCGCTCAGTTTATAACCGGTGGCACGACCGTTGCTCAGGCATGGGACAGATAAAATGTAAGGGGTAAATAGAGTTATCGGGTCAGGCTCGGAGACGGCTAGTGAGTGAAAACTTTGGGGGAGGTTTTCTCTCACTCATGCAGGCGGCGTCCCTTCGGGGGAACGGGGTTGTCGTCGGCATAGCGGTCAATGAGCATCAATTAGCGGGTTACTGATTCCGTTTCTGTAGGGGTTTGGGGGAGCCCCGCAGTAAGATCAGTAACCCGCAAATTTTTGACCGGGACTCTGTTAACAAAAAAGCGTCGTGAGTTTTTAAAACTCACGACGCTTTTTTGCTGTTTGATTGAAAGCCTGAAGGCGATCCCGGCCCGACGACTTTGAAGAGCGTCAGTCTTCGACGCGCCCGAGCATCTTCGGCGTCTGCGGCGTGTTAACGTCTTCGATGTTGAGTCGGAGCATGCCGCCCGCGTCCGAGTAAATCTCCTGCGCGGTGTGTCGGGCACGGCGCGAGAGGAATATCGCGCCGCCGATGACGCCGCCGACCGTGAGGCAGAGAAGGATTGCCAGCCCCGTCGTGATGAGCGTCGTCATAATCACGCCGCCCATCGTGTTGGTGTAGGAGCGTATCGCGTTCTCCTCCGCGTGCGGATTGCGGCCGAGCCAGCGCACGTCCTTCTCATACTTCACGCCAGAAATCAACTTTTCCGCCGACGCCGCGTCCGGCGCGTCGAAGACGAAGACCGAGTAGTTGCCGACGCGCTTGTAGCTCGAAGGCACTGGCTGACCCGCCGCGCTCAATTCGGCGATGCGGCGTGTGATGGCGGCGTCCGCGTCGAAGGCGTGCTGCGGCGTGGTGAATTCGACGACGACGAGGCGCGCCCCGCCGTAGTCGGCGGTGGCTGCCTCCGCGCCGCCCTCGAAGGAGACGGCGTCGAGCGCGGGTCGGTTCCCCGAGGCGCGTTGCAGCGCGGGGAGGGTGACGGCGTAGCCCGTCGTCACGCGCGCCTTCTCCCATTCGGGCAGGTGTAGGACGAGAGTCGGCAACCCGTTCTCGCCGCCTTCAAGCGTCGCGGCGAACGCGCGCCCGAAATCAGTAAAGAGCTGTGGACTAAGTTCGCCAGCATCGGAACTGTTGACGAAGACGAATGTGGTGCCTTTAACAAAGCACACTTCGCTTGAAGTGGCGACGCTGGCCGTCCCGATGTCGCCAAATTTAACGGCCTGCGGGCGGGCCGAGTTGAAGAATGTGAAGAACGAGTAGGCGGCGCTCTCGGATTCCGTCTGGACTACGGAGGCGACGAGTTTCTCGCCGGTGGCGGAGATGTATGTGCGGTGGCCGTCATACGTGACGCCGTAGTCTTCTCGGCGTGCGCCTCCGATAAAGCCCGGCGGCGTGACGGCCGCGCCCTGAGCGCGGAAGTCGCCCACCTGATCCGGCAGCACCTTCGACGCGTTGCGGGGAGCGCCCTGCGCGGCAGCCGTGTCGGCGGCGAGTGCGAACAGAACGAAGCTCAGAAGCAGTCTCGACAGAAACGAAATACGCACGACTAAACCTTTCCGGCGGAAAAGTACGCCCGCGCCGACCGAAGGCGCTTAACGGCAAAGCGTTTAGATGAGTTAGACGGCAGAGCCGTTGTGCTTGTTCCGCTTTGACGATGATAAGTCGTGCGGCGGGTTCAGCGCCAGCGGCGCAACTCGCGCAGGAGGAGGTCTGCGTGGCGGCGCGGGTCGGGGATGTTGTGCAGGACGGTCGTGCCGCCTGTCTCGCTCGCGTTATCAATGACGAGGTCGCCGAAGCGTAGGAGCCTCTGCGGGATGGTCGAGGTGACGGTCACGTCCTGTATGTTTCGCAAAGGTATGTTGCGCGTCGTGCGCGAGACGAGGCCGCGATCCATCTCTATCTTCGAGTCGGTGAGCGTGTAGCGCACGGCGTTTCGCATGAGGTGCTTGTAGGCCGGAATCAAGAGCAGCGCGAGCGCGAGCGGGACTGAGACGTAGGCGGGGACTCTCACCCAGTGCTGCCATGCGAGCAGCGCGACGAGCGCGAACGCGCCGAGCGCCGCGAGCGCGTAGCCTATCTTGATGAAGAGTAGCGTCGGGCGGACTGTGAAGACGACCTTCTCTTCAGTCTCAGTTGCTTCGTCGCGCCGGGCGGGTGGGCGCGACTGTATCGGCTCGACGGGCAGAGGTTGTACGGGTAGAGGCTCGACGGCGCGCGGGCGAGGCGCTGCGACGCGCGTCTCTTCGGACTTGAAGTCCGCGGCGTAGCGCGTCTGCTCGTCGTCGGCGGGCGCGCCGCACCCGGCGCAGAATCGCGCGCCCTGCGTCAGGGCCGCGCCGCAGTTGTGGCATCTGTTCATAAGCGTCTTCACTCCGCGCGGCCGAAGTCGCGTAGCGCGTCCAGCAACTCGACCGGGTCGTACGGCAGCTCGACGAGCGAGCGAACGCCCGCCGCCAGAGCCTCGCCGCGAACGTCTTCGCGCCCCGCGGGCACGAGCAGGAGCGCGGGCGGCGACTGCCCCGCGCGCGCCTGCTTTGCGAGCCGACGAAGCATCTCGACCCCGTCCATCTCCCGCAACTCATAGTCGACGACGAGTAGGTCTGGGCTGTCTACGCGCAGAAGGTTGAGCGCGTGCCGGCCGTCGAATGCCGCGCGCACCTCGAAGCCTTCTGAGCGCAGAAGCAGGTTGACCTGCGCCATGCGCGCCGCGTCCGAGACGACGAGCATCAGACGCCTCGCACGCGCGCGCCCGTCTTCGGAACCGCGCGCACGCGACACGCCCGCGCCGCCGTCTCGTTGTGCGCCCGACGCGTGCGCCGACTTCGACTCGCCGACCGACACCTGCGCATGTTCACGCGGCGCGTCCGGGTCGCCCGACGAAGCAGACGACGTTGACGCCGTCGCCGTAACTCCATGAGTTGAAGTCGCGCGGCGTTCAGCATCGGGCGGCGAGACCTGCGGCGACTCCTCCCCGTAAACGACGACGCGCGCCTGAGAGTTCGGCACGCGCGTGCGCTTGAGCGCGGCCTCTGCCTGCTCGACCAGCACCTCGACCTCCGACCCTTGAGACGGAAACGTTGAGAGCCCCGCGTAGAGACGCGCGGCCTCGGGCGACGCGTTGAACTCTTCGCACAGACGCGCGAGAGTCGAGCGCGCAGCGGACGCGTCCGCGTTCGGCAGGTAGACGAGAAGCGTCGCGGGGCCGTAGAAGGCGACCGCGTCGAGGCGTCGCAGGTTGAGTTTTAGAAACGAGTGCGCGGCCTTAGTCGAACGCGCACGTTGAGCCTCGCCCGCTCTCTGAGCCCCGACGGCGACGCCTTCCTCCCCAACCTCAAGAAGCGCGACCGAGCCCGTAGTGCCGCGCCGCACGTCCGCGCCGACCGAGTCGAGCAGGAAGATGAAGTTGTCTATCTCGCCGCGCTGGTCGGCGGACGCGGGCGCGTTGCGCCTCCCGGCCTCGACGCGCCAGAAGAGCGCTCCGAGCCGCGCGCGCAACTCTTCGGCCGTCGTCTCGTGCGAGAAGTAGTCGTCCGCGCCGACGTGGCCCGCCGTGCTGCGGAGCGTGCGCCCGTCCTCTTTGAAGATGAAGACGACGGGCAGCGCGAACGAAGCGGGCTCCGCGCGCATACGTCGCGCGAGCGAGACCAGACGACCCTCGCCCTCCCTGCTGCCGAAGGCTAGGACGACGACCGAGGGCGCTGACTCCGCCGCACGACGCGCGGCCTCTTCGATTGTCGCGGTCTCGACCCCGAGCCCCGCGGCCGTGAGCCTCTCACTCAATGCGGGGGCGTCCGCGCCCTCGTCCGCGACGAGCAGCGCGCGTCGCGTCGCGGCGTTCGTCTCGTCAGTCGTCTTGACGCGCGCGTTCGTTTCGTTGTCGGATGAATCGTTCATGGTTCGAGGACTGAAGTCGAAATGCTTCCGAGATGCTTCTTCACGGCGACCAATCATACCGCGACCGCGCCCACACCCAAAAAGCGAAAGGACGGATGAGAGTCTCCGTCCCTTTCGCTTGAAGATGAAGTTGAGCCTGTTCGGCCGTCGAAGTCTGTCTTGAAGTTCAGGCGGTCGTCACTGGCTGACGAGGCGGAGCTTGCCGTCGGGCGTGCGTACGGCGAAGACGCTGCGCTCGTAGACGAGCGGCGGCGGCTCCGCTGCCTTAAGCTTCGCTATCTGCGTGCGCGAGACACGCGGCGCGCGGCTCGCGGTCGAGGGGTCGCGCATCAACTCGTAGCGCTCGGAGATACGGCGTACGTACTCCTGCGTCTCCGCGTAAGGCGGGATGCGGCGGCCGTACTTCAACACCGCGCCCTCGCCCGCGTTGTAGCCCGCGAGCGCGAGCCGCACGTCGCCGTCGAACATGTCGAGCAGCAGACGCACGTAGCGTGCGCCGCCCTCTATGTTCTGGCGCGGGTCGAAGATGTTCGAGACGCCGAAGCGCGCCGCAGTCCCCGGCATCAACTGCATCAGCCCGCGCGCGCCCTTCGGCGAGACGGCCCCGCGCTTGAACGAAGACTCGCGGTGCATGATCGAGTAGAGCAGCACGGGGTCAACGCCGTTGCGCGTGCCCGACTCGACGATAAGGCGGTCAACCGAGGCGTCGCCCGTCGAGAAGCCGTCGAGCGCCGAAGACGCAGCCATCGAGAGCGAAGGCGAGGGAGGGTCGTAAGTGACTTCGGACGAGCGCAGAGCGCGCGAAGTCTGCACAGGAGTCTGCGAGCTGGCCTGCGCGGGCGTCTGTGCATTCGCGGCGACGGTGCGCGCGGTCAGTTTGAGCCGTCCGCGCGCGGGCTTGGCGGGCGCGGACGGGACGATGACGCGTACTCCGTCTCGCACGTCGAAGTTGTCGAAGTGGTAGCTCGCGGAGGCGTTCTGCGCGGAGGCAGTGGCGCATGCGAGCAGTGTGAGCGCGAAGACGAGGGGGATTTTTTTCATGTCGTTTGCGGGCGCGTCCCGAAGCTAATGGGAGTCGGCACCGTGCGGGCCGAAGACCCTTGTCGGAGAGAGGAAGGGCTAACGTTCAAAGGCGTCCCGGTCGAGCGCCGAAATCAGAATAACATAAGGGCCGATGTTGTTCAACAAAATTGATCGTTTGGTTTAACTTCAACTATTGTTCAGTTTGATGAGGGTGAAGTTCAAGGGTGCGGCGCGAAGCGATTCGGCGGCGACGCGGGACGTTGACGGGTGTGGCCGGGGTATTGACAGCGCGTGTATGATGAAGGCCCGCCAGAGACGAGGGAAATTCCTTCGCCGTAACGTGCGCCGTTTTCCTCGGCGACGCACCTCACCCAACAGGAGAACCTTAATGAAAAGAGCACTCAACGGCGCGCTCGCGTGCGCACTCTTGCTCTGCGTCACGGCAGCCTCCGCGCAGAACACGAACACGAACGCGGGCGGCGGCAACACGAACGCTTCGGCGTCGAAGAAGCGCGGCCCGGTCTTCCGCGCCACGAAGGAGCAGGTCAAACAGGCGCAGGACATTCTCAGGCAGCGCGGGTTTTACGCGGGCGAGTCAACGGGCAAGCTAGACCCCACGACGCGCGAGGGGCTCAGGAAGTATCAAGGGGCGGAAGGGCTCAAGGTGACGGGCACGCTCAACGCGGCGACGCTACAGAAGATGAACGTCACGCTCAGCGACAAACAGAAGGCTTGGGTGGCCGCGCACAGCCAGTAAGGAAGAAGTGAAAAGGCAAAAGGCAAAAGGGAAGATGGGAGGAAGGCTTCCTCTCATCTTCCTTCGTTGAAGACTGCGCGGCGCTCATCGCGCGCTGTCTAAGACAGAGCGGCCTTCATCAAACGTTGATGAAGGCCGCTCTTCTTTCCGTCTTAACTTTTGCCCTTTGCCTTCTTACTTCTGCCTTACCGTCAGGCGGAGGCGGCCTGCTCCGTGAGGAGACGTTCGACTATCTGGTAGCTCGCCTCAAGTGCCTCGCTCAGTTTCTGCGGCTCGGGGCCGCCGCCTTCGGCCATGTCGGGCTTGCCGCCGCCGCGTCCGCCGATGATGGGCGCGAGTTCCTTTATGACTCGGCCCGCCGGGACGCGCTTCGCAAGGTCTGAAGAGGTGCGCACGATGATCGAAGCCTTGCCGTCGGCGCGGCGGCCCAGGACGACCACGCCCGACTTCAACTGCGCGAGCAAAGTGTCGGAGAGTTGCCGAAGTGCGTTGGCGTCGAGGTCGCTCGCCTCGCGCGCAAGCACCTTGACTCCGCCTTCGACTTCGCGTGCCTCCGACCCGTTCTGCGCGGAGCCGCCGCCGCCGAGCGCGAGCTTCAGACGTAGCTCGTCGGCCTCGCGGCGTGCCTTCTTCAACTCCTCTTGCAGTCGGCTGACCGCGACGGGAATGTCGCCCCGCGTCGCGCGAAGCTCGCCCGAGATTTGGTCAACGAGCGCCTCGGTCTCCTGAAAGCGCATGAAGGCATCGCGGCCCGTGACGGCGCGTATGCGACGCGTGCCGGAGGCGATTGACTCGTCGCTCGTGATTTTAAAGAGCCCTATGTCGCCCGTCGCGCGCACGTGCGTGCCGCCGCAAAGCTCCTTCGAGAAGATGCCCTCTTCGCCGGGGACGCTCAGCACGCGCACGCTCTCGGCATACTTCTCGCCGAAGAGCGCCATCGCGCCCGAGCGCATCGCCTCTTCG
>JBJMGR010000027.1:0-19754 GCA_045807805.1 Pyrinomonadaceae bacterium
GACGACCTTGAATACGCCGCTAATATAATACCTGAGTCCCTTCTTGTCAACTTTTAGTAGCATAAGTCCCTCCGGACGTTGCCCGGCGCAAGTGGTTGAAGGTTAACGAATTAGAAGAGTCAGGCGTCGGGGCCGCTCTGCCGTCGGTCTTCGTTCAGCAGTTTGGAAGTCCAGAAGACGTAGTGAACGCCGGAGATTAGTGCGAAGGAGAAGACTATCGTGTAGACGGTCGGGAGGTAGCCACGGAGCGGCGGAAAGCTCGCCGCGACGAGAATGAGTACGACGGCCCCGATCTGCACGACCGTGTTCGACTTGCCGAGCCAGGAGGGGCGGAAGCCTCGGAAACCCGTGACGATGTTGATTGTGGCCGCGCCGACGACGATGAAAACGTCGCGGCTGATGACGGCCGCCGTCACCCAGAAGGGAACAGGCAGGTGGCGCGGGGGCGACTGTATGAGCGCCCCGTGAGTCACAATCGAGGGCATCGAGAGGGTTATGAAGGAGGTTACGAGGAGGAGCTTGTCGGCGATTGGGTCGAGAATCTGCCCGAGCTGTGAATACTGATTGAAGCGGCGTGCGAAGAGGCCGTCGAGCCCGTCTGTGACGCCCGCCGTCACGAAGACGGCCAGAGCCCAGCCGAACCTCTGATAGTAGAGCGCGCCCACGAAGACCGGGATGAGCGCCATGCGCACCACGGTCAGGATGTTCGGGATCGTGACGACTTTCGAGGTCATAAAAAAGTTCAAAGTCGGAAGTTCAAAGTTTCAAGTTGGAAGGCAGGCTCTCTTAACTTTGAACTTGCAACTTTGAACTTTGAACTAGTCCGCGCAGCGGAGCGTCAGCAGAGAGACTTCCGGCAGACAGCCGTAGCGTACGGGCAGGACGACTGTGCCGAGGCCGCGCGTGACGTAGATTTGCGTCTCGCCGCGTCGGCCTAAGCCGCGCAGAATGCGTCGGCGCACGCGTCCCGACGCCGAGCGCTCGGAGCGCCAGGCGACCTGGCCGCCGTGCGTGTGGCCCGAGAGCACGAGGTCAACTCCGGCGCGCGCGGCGCGGCGGAGGATGACGGGATTGTGCGCGAGCAGGAGCTTCAACTCATCTTCGCTCGAACCGGCGAGGGCGAGCGGCAAATCTTCCAGCCCCACCATCGTATCCTGCACGCCCGCGAGCCAGAAGGACGCGCCGCCGTCCTCGAAGCGCATGCCTTCGTTGTTGAGCACGCGTATGCCTGCGAGCGTGAAGAGGTCTGTGACGAGCGCCGCGTCAACCCAGTTGTCGTGATTGCCGAGGCACGCGTAGACGCCTCGCCTCGCCTTAAGCCGACCGAGCATCTCTGCGCAGGGCTGTACGTACTCGCGCTCGTGCGAGACGTAGTCGCCCGTCAGCGCGATGATGTCGGGCTGAAGGCTGTTCGCGACCTCGACGGCGCGTTCGACCTGCTCGCGCCCCGTGAAAGGACTGTGGTGTATGTCCGAGAGGTGGACGATCTTCAGGCCGTCCATCTCTCGCGGGAGTCGCTTGAGGCCGACCGCGTGGCGCTCCACCGCGAGCTGGAAAGGCTCGGCGAATGCGGCGCGTGCGATCTGTGCGAGGCCGGAAGCAATCGTGCGAAGGGGAGTCGTGCGCCTCTGGGCGACACGTCGCCGTTCTCTCCAACCTGTAATGTTAGCCATCTTCTTTCGCTTTAATTGAAGGTGTGCCTAAAACTACGCGAGGCCGAAAGCGTATTCCCTCCCGCCCACGGCCCCTCCACGAAGCCCGCGAATTATATGAATACACGCCCCCATGTGCAAGGCCCGAGGAGGGTGAGCAGTGACCGGTGAGCAGTGGGCAGTTAAATAGAACCGAAGGGCCGCCGAGTTGCAACACTGCGGGCCGAGGATGAACTTGCGCCTTCCACAATTTTTCAACTACTGCTCACCGCTCACTTCAGAGGCCAGAAGTACGGGACGAGGAGCATGACTATGGCGAAGACGGCTATGGTGAGTATTGAGCCGACCTTGACGAAGTCGAGGAAGCGGTAGCGGCCCGGCGTGTAGATGAGCACGCAGGCGGGTTCGAGCGGCGTTAGGAACGAGCATGATGCCGCGTATGTGACGGCGACGGCGAAGGTGCGCGGGTTCAAGCCCAGTGCGAGCGCGGTCTTGACGGCGATGGGGAGGACGACGAGCGCGGCCGCCTGATTCGACATCGGCTGCGTGAGCGCGACCGTCATCGCGAAGAAGCCCGCCATCACCGCGAGCGCGCCGTAGGAGCTGAAGTTGTTGACGATGATGTCGGCGAGATACTGGTCGGCGTGCGTCTTCTCCATCGCCGTGCCGAAGGAGATCATCCCGGCGATGAGTACGATGAGCCGCCAGTCGATGAGGTCGTAGACCTCTTGCAGTACGACCGCGCGCGAGGCGAGCAGAATGAGCACGCCGAACAGCACCGCGACGGCGAGCGGAACCCGCGGCAGGTGCAGAACGGAGAAGGAGAGGAAGACGACGAAGGCTATCACGGCCCAGATTCTCTTGTCCGCGCGCTCGCGCTTGCCTCCGAGTTCGCCTTCGAGCATGAGGACGTGGCCGTCCGCCGTCAGACGCTCGACGCAGGACTTCTCGCCCTGCACGAGCAGCACGTCGCCGAAGCGTAGCGTCACGGTCGAGAGCTTCGTCAGTAGCGCCATGCCGTGGCGGTTGATTGCGAGCACCGTGAGGTCGTAGCGGTCTCGGAAGTTGAGCGCGCGCAGAGTCCGCCCGTTCAAATCCGACCCGCGCAAGACCATCACCTCGTAGAGGTCGCCGCCGCTTCGCGAGATGTCGCCGGGGGTCAGCTCGAAGTCGGGGCGAATCTCAATCCCCGCTTCGTCCTTGACGCGGAGTATGTCCTCCATTCGCCCCTGCACCAGTAGAAGGTCGCCCGCCTGCAAGACCTCCTCGCCGCGCGGCGGAAGCCGTCCCTGCTTGCCGCGAAGTATGCCGATGACCGTGAGGTCGAGCATCTCGCGCAGGTTTCCTTCGGCGAGAGTCTTTCCGACGAGCGGCGAGTCTTCGAGCACGATGACCTCGGAGATGTACTCGCGCATCTGGTACTGGTCGACGAGCGACTGGTCGCCGAGGCCCCGCGCGGGAAGTAGCCGCAGGCCGACGGCGAGCATGTAGAGCATGCCGACGGCGACGATGGCGATGCCGACGGGCGTCAGCTCGAACATGGTGAAGGGCGCGAGCGCCTCTCGGCTCACGCCGTACTGCGCGGCCAACTCGCCGCCGCGCCCGAGCTTGGCGAGCGCGCCCGAGACGGCGAGGTTCGTCGAGGTGCCGATGAGCGTGCATGTGCCGCCGAGGATTGCGCCGAAGGCGAGCGGCATCAGCAGCTTCGACGGCTGCACGCGCGCGCGCTGCGCGATGCCGAGGACGACGGGGACGAACATCGCGGTCGTCGTCGTGTTCTTCATCACCGAAGCGCACGCGGCGGCCGTGAACATGACGAGCGTCGTGAGCTTGAACTCGTTCCCGCCCGCGATTCGATGCAGGCGGCGTCCGACCAAGTCAACGACGCCCGTCTTCACCAAGCCCCCCGTCAGCACGAAGAGTCCCGCGATGGTTATGACGATGTCGTTGCCGAATCCGGCGAACGCCTCCGACACGTCGAGCGTGCCCGTAAGCACCAAGCCGATGACGAGTAGAATCGTCACAATGTCAATCGGTATCTTCTCGGTCCCGAAGAGGACGAGCGCGACGAGCAGAAGGACGAGGACTATAGCGATGGGCTGGGTCATAAAGCTCTTCTGCTATACTCGGGCCGCTACAGCCCGGCGGCGTGTCGAAACTCTGTTTTTTTAGTCGGCGCGTGGGCCGCATTAAAGGGCGAAACGGAAAACTTTGCAAGGGGGAAGGGGACACGGATGGCCCGGCACCGCGTACTTGTGATAGAGGATCAGGAAGACATCGCGGCTCTTTACGAGAGCGCGCTCTCGAAGGAAGGCTTCGACGTGTCGAAGGCTTACACGGGCGAGGAGGGCGTCGCGCTCTTCGAGGACAACGGCGCGGACGCGGTCGTCCTCGACATGACGCTGCCCGAGATGCACGGTGTCCAGACCTTACAGCAGATTCGACGCATGAACACCAACGTCCCCGTCGTCGTCGTCACCGGCGAGACGAGCGACGAGACGCGACAGCAGTGCGAGCGCCTCGGCGTTCAGGAGTATCTATCGAAGCCCGCAGACCACAACCATATTCTCTCCGCGCTACGCCGCGCCCTCTCCGACCCGAAGACCGTCACGGAAGAGTACGAGGTCGTCACGCTCCGCCTCCCCTCGCGCATCATCAAATGCCTCTCCGGGCTTGACGAGAACATCGAGCGCGCCGTCGAACTCATCTGCGAGGAGAAGTTCAAATAGCAAGAAGTTGCAGGTTCCAAGTTGCAAGTTCAAAGTTGAAGGCAGCGAGCGTGTTTTAACCTTGAACTTGTAACTTGGAACTTTGAACTATTGTCTACTCGAACAATTTCTGCTCGACTTCCGTCGCGGCCTTCGCGGTCTTGCCCTTCGCGGACTTCTGTTGCGATGGGTGCTGCGCGAGGTGTTCGGCGTTGAGGCCGAGGTCGCGCAGGTGTGCGGCGAACTTCTTCGCGCCGTGCATCGTGATGATTCTCTGCGCGCCCGACTCGCGCGCCAGTCTCACGAGGTCGTCGAAGTCGGCGTGGTCTGAGAGCGGGAGCACGAGGTCAACGCCTCGGTACATGTAGGGCGCGCTTTTGCTCACGGCCCAGCCCGTGAGCATGATGAGATGGCGGCGCTCGATGTTTTGAATCATCGGCTGCTTGCGGCAGCCGGGCGGCGTAATCAGCACGCGCCCGCGCAGGTGCTCGCGGTCGTAGCGTTCGTAAGGGCCGGAGAATTCGACGCCGCACTCGCGGTAAATCTCCGACACGTTCCAGACCGCGCCGTGGAGCGTGACGCGGTAGCCGCGTCGAAGCAGAAGCTCAAGCGCCTCCTGACTCTTGCCCAGAGCGTAAGCCAGCACGACGGGCACGGCGTTGTCCGAGAGCGCGCGGTCGCACGCGGCATAGAGACGTTCGTAGGTCGCAACGTCGGGCGGGAAGCGGTACTGAGGGTCTCCGAAAGTTGACTCCATCACGAGCGTGTCGCAAGGAACTACGACCGCCTGCTCGGCCGAGACGTTCGCGCGCAACTTTACGTCGCCCGTGTAGACGAGCCGCTCCCCGTCGGCTTCAACTAAAATCTGCGCGGAGCCGAGACAGTGGCCCGCCGGATACATCGTCAGGGCGTAGCGGCCGAAGTCTCTGCGCTCGCCGTAAGCCATAGCCTCGACCTCCGCCTCGCCGCGTCTGTGTCGGAAGAGGCGCGCGGTCTCGGGCGTGGCGACGATGGCTTTATGCTCGGCGATGTGGTCTGAATGCGCGTGCGAGATGACGCAGCGCTCGCGCGGGCCGTCGGCGTCGAACCAAAGGTCTAAGTCCGGCAGATAGAGCCCGTCTCTGTATTCTACTCTCAGCAATTTCGTCACTCCTCCCGTCTCTTTCGATGCACACAGGCGCGCGGCGGCTTGTCGCGCGGGCTCGGCTCGTTTATTTTTCGGGAGTAGGACGATTATAGATGATGAACGCGGAATGATGAATGATGAATATAAGTTTCAAGTTGCAGGTTGCAAGTTCAAAGTTAGAAGGCGCGTGCTCTTAACTTTGAACCTGCGACTCGGAACTTGAAACTTATATTCATCATTCCAGGGGGGAAGTGGCGAAACCTTTTGAAGAGTCCGAGGCGGAGGCCGAGAAGGCTTTGCCGCGGGGGAGGGCGAGGCGCAGGCGCGAGTCGCGTAGACTCCTGCGCGCGGAGGTCTTCTACTCGGCGGGGCTCGCCGCCTTCGCCGTGCTCGCCGTGCTCGCGCACACGTATGCGTACTTCGCTTGGGACTTGAGCGTGGCGCGCTTCGTGCAGTCGTTCGAGGCCGGTTGGTGGGCGAGTTTTATGGAGTGGGTGTCGTTCCCCGGCAACCGCTGGCACCCGCACGCGCTGACCGCGGCCGTCGCGCTCGTCTTCTTCTTCTTGCGGCATCGCCGTAGCGAGTGCTTCGGGCTGATACTGTCGGCGGGCGGCGGCGCGATAATCAATCGCGTGCTCAAGATTTTGATAGCGCGTCCGCGCCCGACGGCCGACCTCGTCGGCTTCGCGTACCGGAGCGACGAGTTGAGCTTCCCTTCGGGGCACGTGATGTTCTACGTGTGCTTCTTCGGCTTCCTCTTCTTCACGGCATACGCGCTTCTGCCGCGCGGGTCGAGAGTGCGACGAGCGGCGCTCGTGCTCTCGGCGCTGCCCGTGCTGCTCATAGGACTCTCGCGCGTCTACCTTCACGCGCACTGGCCGAGCGACACGCTCGGCGCGTACGTGCTCGGCGGGCTCTGGCTCGCGTTCTCGCTCGAAATGTACAGGCGCTGGAAGCGACGCGCGTCGTTCCACGCCGGGGCGGCTTCTGTGGAAGGATGAAGGCGGAAGGATGAAGGATGAATAAAAGCCTTCCTGCCTTACCTTCATCCTTCATCCTTCCGCCTTTCTTTGTCGTGAGGTGAATCGGTGGGACAAGTCTTAGCGACAATCGTGGGCGTCGCCGTCATCGCCGTCATCGTGTGGGACGGGTTCGAGACGATAGTTCTGCCGAGGCGCGTGACGCGGCGTCTGCGTCTGGCCTCCGCCTTCTACCGCGCGACGTGGAGGCCGATTGCGGGGGTCGCGTCGCGCTTCCCGCCGGGGCGCAAGCGCGACCGATATTTGAGCTACTACGGCCCGCTCTCGCTCATACTGCTCATCATCGTCTGGGCCGTCGGGCTCGTGACAGGCTTCGCGCTCTTGCAGTGGGCCGTGCATTCGCCCTTGCAGACGCCCGAGCATATGGAGTACTTCGGCGCGTACCTGTACATGAGCGGCGTCACCTTCTTCACGCTCGGCTTCGGCGACGTGTTCCCCCTCGCCGGATTGGGGCGCGCGCTCGCGGTCGTCGAGGCGGGCACGGGCTTCGGCTTCCTCGCCGTCGTCATAGGCTACCTGCCCGTGCTCTATCAATCGTTCTCGCGGCGCGAGGTAATTATCTCGATGCTCGACGCGCGCGCGGGCACGCCGCCGACGGCGGTCGAGTTACTTCGTCGTTACTCTGAGGCTGGTAGGCTCGACAGCTTGAGCGAGCTTCTGATGGAGTGGGAGCGCTGGGGCGCAGACCTGCTCGAAAGTCACCTGTCGTATCCCGTGCTCTGCTACTACCGCTCGCAGCACGATAACCAGTCGTGGCTCGCTTCGCTGACATGCGTGCTCGACACGTGCGCGCTCGTCCTTGTAGGGATAGACGGCGCGCACGCCTGGCAGGCGCGGCTCACGTTCGCGATGGCGCGCCACGCGGTCGTAGACATCTCGCAGATTTTCAACACGCGCCCGGTCGCCTTCGAGCGCGAGCGCATGGCCGGCGAAGACCTCGCGGACCTTCGCGCGTTCCTCTCCCGCGCGGGACTTCGTCTGCGCGTGGGCGCTGACGCCGACGACCACCTGCGCTCGCTCCGGCGTCTATACGAGCCCTACGTCAACGGCCTCTCGTGCCACCTGCTCATCCCGCTCCCGCCGTGGCTCCCGGCGCGCGAACGCGCGGACAACTGGCAGACGAGCGCCTTCGACCGGGTCGCCGCTCCGTTCGCTTCATCATTATCATCCACGGCCGACGACGGCCACGAGCACTTTTAAGCCGTCACCTTTTACAAAGAAATTACATTCCAAGTGTTGATCCCGCGCGTAGTCCCGTAATAGAACTCGCGGAGTTCTCCCACAGACACTTTTGACCCCTCGCGAAAGGACACGCAGATGAAAAACAGAAATCAGAAAGACTCGACGGCTTCCACGTCGGACGCGGCCGCCACGCCGTTCTTCGCGCGCTTCCTCGAAGACCAGCACGGTGGCGACGCCGGGGCGAAGCCCGCGGCCCAGTTCACCCTCAAGTACCCCTCCGACCGCGACGAAGACATAGACCCATACGCCCCCGTCCACCTTGAGGCCGCGCCGACTAACGCCGAGCCGACGCGTCAGACGCTCAAATACCCGTCCGACCGTGATGAGATAGATCCTTACATCGCGCCCTACGGGAACGCGGCGGACGCGCTTTAGTTCGACGACTCGCGGGCTCATTGACTCGATGAAGATACGAGTCGATGAGCCTTCGAGCCTTTGAGCCTTTGAACCGAACGCTCTCCACTCTACGCCTTCGCCCGCCGACCGCCCGGCCCCTTTATGAGCCTAAGCCCGCCCGTCCTGCTCGTCACGCACAGCGGCGACCACTTCACCGTCGAGCGCGTCGCGGAGGCGCTCGCGCGTCGAGGCGCGCGCCCTCTGCGTTTAGACACAGACCTCTTCCCCGAAGAGATTCGACTCTCGGCCACGCTCGCGCCCGAAGGCGCGGAGAACCTATTCGTGCTTGGCTCGGACGAAGTGAAGTTGTCGGAGGTGCGCGCCGTCTGGGCGCGTAGAATGTGGCCGCCGCGTCTGAGCGGGAACTTGGACGAGCGCTTCCGTGCCGCATGCGCACGCGAGTCGGCCGCCGCGCTCGACGCCTTCTTCGACGGCCTCGGCACGGCGCGCTGGGTCAACGACCCGCAACGCGAGCGCGCCGCCGAGAACAAGCTCCTACAACTCCGCGCCGCGCGCGAGTCCGGGCTCGACATCCCGCCGACGCTCTTGACGAACGACGCCGCGCGCGCACGCGCCTTCTACGAGGCGGAGGGCGGGCGCGTAGTCGCAAAGCTTCTGCGCCCGCTCTCCACCTCGATGGGCGACGCGCCCTTCTTCCTCTACACGAGCGACGTGCGGGCCGAAGACATAGAGGCTTTGGACACGCTGCGCCACTGCCCCGTCGTCTTCCAGCGAAAGATAGAGAAGCGGCGCGAGCTTCGCGTGGCCTACGTCGCGGGCCGAACCTTCACGGGCGCGCTCGACGCGAGCGCCTCGGCACGCGGCCGCACGGACTGGCGGCTCGCCGAAGCCGACGAGTGCTCCTGGTCGCACGCACAGCTTCCGCCGCAACTGGCCGCGCAACTCAAGTCGCTCATGCGACGGCTCGGCCTCGTCTACGGCGCAATCGATTTGATAGAGACTCCCGACGGCCGACACGTCTTCCTCGAAGTCAACCCCGGCGGCGAGTGGGGCATGCTCGAACACGACCTCGACCTCCCCATCTCCGGGGCCATCGCCGATGCGTTACTAAGTGATGAGTGATGAGTGATAAGTTGAAAGTTCAAGGTTGCAAGTTCAAGGTTGCAAGTTCCAAGTTAAGAGCCTGCCTTTGAACTTTGAATTTGCAACTTGGAACTTTCAACTCTGTGATTCTTATGCCGACAGTTCTCATCATCACGCACAGCGGCGACAACGAGAGCGTTGAGCGTGTGGCGCGCGCGTTGACGGAGCGCGGGGCGCGCGCCGTGCGGCTCGACACGGATCGCTTCCCTTCGGAGGTGCGGCTGGCGGCGCGCTACGGCGGCGAGGGTGCGGGGCGCGTGACGTTCGGCGCGGGCGAGTACGAGTTCGACTTAAGCGAGGTCGGGGCCGTCTGGCACAGGCGTCTGAGCGTGGCCGCGCGCTTGCCGCGCGAGTTGGACGCGCAGTTGCGCGCGGCCTCCGTCGGCGAGTCGCGCGCGGCGCTGTTGGGCGTGCTCGCGGGACTGACGGCCTTCCGCGTTGACCCCGAGGCTGCAATCCGCCGCGCCGAGCAGAAGCCTTTGCAGTTGCGCGTCGCGCGCGAGTTGGGACTGGAAGTTCCGCGCACGCTCATCACGAACGACCCGGCGGCGGTGCGGGACTTCTACGCCGCGTGCGACGGGCGTTTGATGACAAAGATGCTCTCGTCCTTCGCCGTCTACGACCGAGAGGGGCGCGAGAGCGTCGTCTTCACGAACCCCATCGGCCCCGAAGACCTCGAAGACCTGACGGGCCTGAGCCTCTGCCCTATGACCTTTCAGGAGCGCGTCGAGAAGAGGCTTGAACTGCGCGCCACGGTCGTCGGCCGACGCGTCTTCACAGCCTCGATAGACTCGCAGGCTTCCGCGCGCGCCGCGCACGACTGGCGGCGCGACGGCGTCCGACTCGTCGGCGAGTGGCGGCCTTACACTCTGCCGCCCGAGGCCGAGGGACTGCTGCTCGCGCTCATGGACTACTTCGGCCTCAACTACGGCGCGGCCGACTTCATCCTCACGCCCGACGGCCGACACGTCTTCCTCGAACTCAACCCTTCGGGCGAGTTCTTCTGGCTCGAACATGGGCCGGGCCTCAACATCTCAGGCGCGCTCGCCGACGTGCTCCTCGGCCTCGCGCCCAGACGCGAATAGACCTTCCGGGACTTTCAGCGCGAGTAGACTTCGGCGGCGGTGACGCCGTCGATGAGTATCTGCTGTTCGGGCTTGAATGAGGCGCGGACGGCCGCCATCTCTTCGCGGTTCTCGAAGTATGTGCGGCCGCGTTGGAGTATGACGTAAACGGGCGCGGGCTCGACGCCCACGTCGAACCGCGGGTCTGAGATGGTGCGCGGGCGAAGGTCTGTGCGTTTGAAGCGTTCGAGGTAGTAGCGCGTGACGCCGGGCGTCTCGGTCGCTATGACAGCGCCCTGCGGCGCCGTGTCCGCGACGAACTTTATAGCCTCGCGCAGGCCGTCGTCGTACAACTCGTCGTGAGGGAAGTAGTACCCGGCGGCGCCCGGCGCGAGGGCGTTCGTGTAGAGAGCGTGGTGTGGCGCGGACTGGAACGCGGCCCACGCGGGCGCGCCTACGAAGAGCGCGAGCACGACCCCGCCGAGCGCGGGCGCGAGACGCGGGTTCGTCGCGCGGTTCACCTTCATGAGCGAGAGCAGCCCGCGCGCGCACGCCACGGCTCCGACGGCCGCCGTCATGTAGACGAAGGGCATCAGAGAGAGCGTGTAGCGCAGCCACTTCGCGCCCATCAGCGAGTAGGGCACGAGCCAGAAGAAGAGCATGAAGAGCAGGAACGCCGCGCCCGGCTCGCGCCACCTACGCGCCGCGACGAAGAGCCCGACGGCGAAGGCGACGAGCAGCGCGGGCGGACTCTTTATCAGAAGATACAGCGCGTAGAAGTAGACGGGCGTTGCGCCGAAGGGAGCCTTCGAGACCGTGTTGTGGTAGAGCGTCTCGCCCATGAGGTAGCCGTGGTGCGTGAGCAGCCCTTCGCTCGAATACGCGTCGAGGTAGGCCCACGTCTGCGGGAAGAGCAGCGCCGGGTTGGCGACGATGAACGTGACGAAGACGACGACGTAGAAGAGAATCGGCGTGTTGCCCCGCGGCTCTCCCGGCTCGCGCCGTCGCACGTGGAAGAGGTAGTGATAGAGCATGTTCAGGCCGAAGTAGTGCGGGAAATATTTCGACGCGAACATCAATCCCCACGACGCGCCGCTCAGGATATAGTTCCGCCGTTTCGACTCCGGCTCGAACCCGCTCGTCTGCTTCGCGCGCACGTAGAAGTAGAGCGCGTAGAGCATGAAGAAGACGAGCAGCGTGTCCTCCTTCGCCACGCGGTTGTACGTGACCGCGCCGACGCCGAAGGCCCACATCGCGGCGGCGACAAGGCCCGTGCGACGCCCGAAGAAGACGGCCGTGAGAAGGAAGACGGGGAAGACCGTGAGCGAGCCGACGATTATGTTCGGGAGTCGGAGCGCCGTCTCGTCGCTGATGTCTAAAGACGCGGCACGCTCGCCCTCGCGTCCGCGCGAGTCGTTCCAGAGGTGCGCGAATGCGACCGACGCGAAGATGAGCGCCTTCATCAGGACGGGATGCTCGGCGTTCTGCGTGAGGTCGCCGCGCGCGTATGCGCGTACGGCATCAAGCTTATTAATCTCGTCCTCCGCCAGCCCGAGCCGCGCCGCGCCGCCCACGCGCAGAGCGAAGCCCGCGACGGCGAGCATCAACAGCAGCACGACCGCGTAGCGCTCCAAGACCTCCGCCACGCCCCGCCCGCGCAAGCCTTCCGCGACCGCCCCCGCGCCCTCGGAACCAAGCTCTAACAGTCTCGACAATATCAGTCCTTAAAAAAAGCGTTCAGCAGTCAGCAGTCAGCTTTCAGCTTAAAACCTTTGCGCCTTCTTAGCGGCCTTCGCGTTTAAGCCATTATTCTCTAATCGCAAGAACGCGAAGAGGGTTTGGCTGAAAGCTTATAGCTGACCGCTGACCGCTTCCTCATCCTTTCGCAAGACTCGTCTCGTCGCTCGACGCGGGCGGCTTCGCGCCGAGCGCGGCGGCCTGCGCCTGCTGCGCTCCTTCGGCGACTCCGCGCAGCGAGAGCCCGCGCCCGAGGAGCAGCGCGACGCCCACGGCCATCCAGAAGATCGTGCGCGCCTTTCGCACGATGGCGAGCGTCACACCGGCCGCGACGCCGAAGGCGAGCACGCGCGCGAGTTGGCCCGTGCCCAGCTCGTCAATCCCCGCGCGCAGCGGCACGAATTTGAAGACGACCGTGATGACGCGGTTGACCGACTCGAAGAGGAACGCCGACAGGAAAGTCGGCCGCACGTCGGTGATGAGTGAGATCGTCAGATAACCTTCGGCCACGCCGAGCAGGTGGAACGCGGCCTCGCAGAGGAAGATCGGGAAGAAGCGCGAGCCCCTGCGCTCGTAGAAGCCGTAGATTTTATCCTCGAAGGTGACGACGCGCGCGTGCCTCCGCTCGAAGGCGCGGCGGCCGAGGCCACGCTCGGAAGTCCAGCGGAGCGCCGCGCTCAGGAACCTCCACTGCCTTCGCACCGCGTATGCCGCGAAGCTGATGAAGATGAGCGCGCTCGCGATGATGCCGTAGCTCGAATAGCGCAAGACCTTCGTGAGGTGAAAGCCCGCGAGCAGTGCGGCCGCGCCGCAGAAGATGAAGAGCGCGACCGAGAGCATGTAGAAGATGTTCTCGACGGCAATGGCCGAGAAGCTGGCCGAGAATGGGACGCGCTCGTTGCTCGCGAGCGCGGCCTTCGCGGGCTCGCTCACGACGATGCCGATGGGCACGACGTTCCCCGCCGCGTCGCCGATGAGGTATGCCCTGAACGCCTCGAAGAACCCGAGGCGGTGCGGCGGCTCGAAGCACAGAGTCCACGCGAGCGTGCGCACGCCGAAGCGCAGGCCCGCGAGCAGAAGTATGACGGCGAAGCCCCAACCTATCTTCGAGATGTTCGACCAGACCTCCGAAGGCCCCGCCGCCCAGACGAAGTATGCGAAGAGCGCGAGCCCTAAGAGCGCGAAGATCGCGCCCGCGGGCGCGAGCCTCCCACGGCGCGCGGGCGCGCCCTCTACATTCGACTTATCCTGCATGATTAAAAATTGCTACGCGCATGACCAAAAAATGTACGACCCCCGGCCCTCACGCGGTTTTCGCACTGCATCGTACAGTGGCCTTGAAAGATATGCCAACGACGCCGCCGCAACAAATCTCGGCGCGCCTCTCGCCTACGCCTTGAGCCTTAAACGAACCGCGTGCCAACCGCACAAACCGCGCGCGCACGGCACATTCCGAGACTTCTCGCGAAACGCGGCGCACCGGTCGCGCGAGATATTTATTGCTGACGTAAGGTTGTTGCTGCACGACGCGCCTCGCCGAAGCGTTCTTATGACGTGAAGCGTACCGAAGCATCGCCTCGCTCATACGCGGCAGGAAAGTTTCTTAACGTCGGGAGAAGAAAAAGGTGACCTTTTCCTTCGCGCAAGCGTCTAATCTGTTAGTTGACCTCACCTCGAAGAGCGAGGCTTCAAACAGTGGAGCAGTCTTTCGTGAAGACGACCACCGCCGACTTCAAAGAAAGCAGAGCACAGCCCGTAGAAACTTCTTGAGGCGCGCCGCCGAAGTATCCGCGCGCGCCGATTAGCAATGCCCGACAGTTACAAACAGAAGAACGTCAGGCCCGGACTCACACTCGCAGTCTCTCTATCTATTCTCGCGGCGCTCGTCCTCTGCCTCTCGGCGGGCTCGCGCGCGAAGAGCGCGAAGAGGCCGCACCGTGTAGACGAACAGACCACGAGTTATGTAGACAGCGCGCCCGTCGTGCTCGACCTGAAAGAGTTCGGCGCGGCGGGCGACGGCATAACGGACGACGGCCCCGCGCTTCAGTCCGCGCTCGACGCGCTCGCCTCGGCGGGCGGCGGAACGCTCAACGTGCCCGCAGGACGCTACGCCATCTTGACGCCGGTTGCGAAGTCCTTCGCCGGGCTAGACGCCTCGGTCATAATCTCCGGCGTCCCCTCCGCCGCGCAGGTCGCGCAGCCGGACGCCTCCGCAACATCTCTCGCGCACGGCCTCGAACTCACCACGGAGTTTCTGCCGCGGACGGAGACGACGGGCGACGCGCTCTCGCTCTCGGGCCTGCGCGCCGCCGTCGTCAAAGAGATCGCCTTCGTCGGCACGCCCGGAGTCAACACCGACGCGCGCGACACGCTCAGCTTCCACGACGTGGAGGACGCGACCCTGACGCACTGCGAGTTCTACGGGCTCAGCAGCAGCACGTACGGCGCGGAGGTGCTCGCCGTGCGAAGCCGTCTGAGGATTGAGCGGAGCGTCTTCCTCGGCTGCACGGCCAACAGCGGCGCGTATACGCCCGTCGTGTTGAATCTGGAATGGAAGGGCTTCACGATTGAGGAGGCCATCTTCCTCGACTACGGGCTGCGGCCCGAGCTGTTCAGCAAGACGGGACTCGCCGCGCCGCAGGCGTGGGTGCAGTTGGGGAACGCCGCCGCGTTGACGAACGACTCGCCGCGTCGCGAGGCAGTCTTCCGAAGCCTCTTCATGGACGAGGGCGGGTTGACGGGCATCTCCTCGCTCCCCGACCGTTACACGCCGCCGCCGAGCGCGCCGATAGACTTGGTCTACGTCACAGGGCTCAAGATGAACGTCTCGAACCTCGTGTCGTCGGGCCACTACCTCACGCGCCTGCGCGCCGCGCTCGTCGAGAACTCGGCCTACGGTTGGAGCCTCCATGCCGACTCGGCCATAAACCTCATCGGCGTGGGCCACGCGATACTCGACCGCGTCGAGACCTCGGCCTCCGCCACGCGCCTTCGCGCCGACGCGACGACCGCGCGACTCACGGTCATCGACTCGGTCTACACAGACCTCGCATCGCTCTCGCCGCAGACCTTCGTCGTCAACACGACCGGGCCCGGCGAAGACCCCGTGCAATACGTGCGCGAGCGTTTCGAGTCCGCGCTCGCGCGCGCGCCCGACGCCGCCGCACACTTCTACTGGTCTGACCGCATTCTGCGTTGCGGCGCCGACGCCGTGTGCGACGCCTCGGCGCGTGCGGCGCTCGACGCGTACCTCGCCGCGTCGCCGTCCGAGACCTTCGCGATACAGGGGCGCGTCGCAGACGAGGACGACTCGCCGCTCGCGGGCGTCTCGGTCGCGCTCACGGGCTCGCAGTCAGTCTCGACGACGACCGACGCGTCGGGCCTCTATCACTTCTCGAACCTGCCGACGAGCGGCGTCTATAACGTCAACGTCTCGAAGCGTCATTACGCCTTCAACGCGCCTACGCAGACCTTCACGACGCCCGCGGCGGACGTACGCGGCGACTTCGCTGCCGTGCTTGAGCGTCACGCCGTCTCGGGCCGCGTGACCGACGACGCTGGCCGCGCGCTCGCGGGCGCTACGCTCGCGCTCACAGGCTCGCAGTCCGCGACGACGACGAGCGACTCGAACGGCAACTATATTTTCGGCGGGCTCGCGGCGGGCGGCTCGTACAATGTCGCGGCCTCGAAAACGGACTACACCTTCGTGCCCGTGTCCGTCGGCTTCACAGACCTTTCAGCCGACGCGCGCGCCGACTTCCGTGGCACGCCCACCGTGCGCTCAGTCTTCGGCTCCGTCGTCAACATCAACAACGGCGGTATCCGAGGCATACCCGTCACGCTCTCCGGCTCGCGCGCGGCGACCACGACCACGGCCGCCGACGGCTCGTACCGCTTCGACGGCCTGCCCGTCGGCGGAAGCTACACCGTCAAGCCCACGCTGCTCGGCTACGTCTTCTCGCCCGCGTCGCGAAGCTTCAATAACCTCAACGCAGACAAGTACGCTGGCTTCGTCGGCGGCTACGTCGAGCACAGGATAGCGGGCCGCGTCGCGCAGTCGGGCGGCGCTCCCGTCTCGGGCGTCACGGTCGCGCTCGCGGGCTCGAAGACCGCGACGGCCACGACCGACTCGAACGGCGGCTACGCGTTCGACGTGCCATCGGGCGGCGACTACGTCGTCACCGCCTCGAAGTCTCACTTCACAATCACACCGCAGAGTCAGACCTTCACGAATCTCGGCGCGGACAAGACCGCCGACTTCGGCGCGACGCTCCAACGCCACACAATCTCGGGCCGCGTGACGAAGACGGACGGCTCCGCGCTCGCGGGCGCACACGTTTCGCTGACGGGTTCGCAAGTCTCGACCGCGACGACGGACGCCGAAGGTAGATTCTCCTTCGCGAACCTCTCGGGCGGCGGCGACTACACAGTCAACGCTTCGCTTCGGCACTACACCTTCGCGCCAGCCTCGAAAGAGTTCCGAGACCTCGGTGCGGACGCGAGCGGTCTCTTCGTCGCCACGCTCGACACGCACACTATCTCAGGCCGCGCGACGAAGGCGGACGGCTCGCCGCTCGCTGGCGTTACGCTCGCGCTCAAGGGCTCGAAGACCACGACCACGACGACGGATGCCGCCGGTAACTACTCCCTCCAGAGCCTCGACGGCGGCGGAAGCTACACCCTGACGGCCGCGAAGGCGAACTACACTTTCGTGCCGACGAGCCGAACGTTCGACGACCTCTCTTCAAATCAGACGGCGGACTTCGCGGCGACGCTTCTCAACTACCGCATCGGCGGGCGCGTCAACGAAAACGGCTCGGGCCTCGGCGGCGTCACAATCGCGCTCGCGGGCTCACAGTCCGCATCCATGTTGACCGCCGCGGACGGCTCCTACTCATTCACGGTTGCGGCCGAGGGCGACTACACCGTGACGGCCGTGAGGACTCACTACGCCTTCGCGCCGCAGAGTCAGACGTTCACGAATCTCGGCGGCGACAAGACCGCCGACTTCAGCGCGACGCTTCTTCGCTTCGCGATTCGCGGGCGCGTCGCCGACGTGAACAAGAGCGCCCTGCAAGGAGTGACCGTCGCGCTCACGGGCTCGCAGGTCGCGACGGCGACGACGGGCGCGGACGGCACGTACGCCTTCCCGAATCTCGCCTCGGACGGAACGTACACTCTGACGCCGACCCTTCGCGACTACACCTTCTCGCCCGAGAGTCAGACCTTCGAGACTCTCGACGTTGACAAGACGGCCGACTTCGCGGCGACGCACAAGCAGGTGATCGAGTTCGACGCGGCGGCGCTGAGCGTGGGCGAGGGCGGCGGCACGCTCGAAGTGGCTGTGACGCGCACGGGCGACACCTCCGAAGAGGTCTCGGCCGTCTATGAAGTCGAGAGCGGCACGGCCGTGCGCGGCTCGGACGTGGTCGGCTCTACGGGACGCGTCACCTTCGGGCCGGGCGAGACGAGGAAGACCTTCACGCTCTTCATCACGGACGACACACACGTCGAGGGGGACGAGAACTTCTCCGTCCTGCTCACACCCGAGGGCGAAGCGGTCGCGGGCGAGCGCGTATCGGTCGCCGTCACAATCGACGACAACGACACAGACCCGATGGCCCCCAACGCGATTGACGACGCCGAGTTCTTCGTACGCGAGCACTACCGCGATTTCCTCAATCGCGAGCCGGATGCCGCTGGCCTCGCCTTCTGGACTGGTCAGATAACCTCCTGCGGCGCGGACGCGCTCTGCCGCGAGGTGAAGCGCATCAACGTCAGCGCGGCCTTCTTCCTGTCAATCGAATTTCAGGAGACGGGCTTCTTCGTCTACAAGACCTACAGGGCCGCGTACGGGCAGAGGCCCGAGCGCCTCGGCGAGTTCACGCTCGACTCGCGCGACCTGAGCGCGGGCATCGTCGTAGGCGAGACGGGTTGGGAGCAGAAGCTCGAATTTAACAAGGTGGCTTACGTCGCGGACTTCATCGCGCGCGCTCAGTTCGAGGAGACCTATCCACTCTCGCTTACGCCCGCGCAGTTCGTCTCCGCGCTCGACGCGAACGCGGGCGGCTCGCTCACGCCCGCCGAGCGTGAGGCGGCGGCCGCGGAGTTCGGCGGCGCGCAGAACACCTCGAACCTCGCCGCGCGCGCGCGCGTGCTGCGGCTCGTCGTCGATAACGCGGCCTTCCACAGGCGCGAGACGAACCCCGCGTTCGTGCTCATGCAATACTTCGGCTACATGCGTCGCGAGCCGGACGCGTCGGGCTTCGACTTCTGGCTTAAGAAGCTCGAAGACTTCGGCGGCGACTTCCACCGCGCTGAGATGGTCAAGGCATTCATCTCTTCGGACGAGTATCGCCAACGCTTCGGTAGGTGAGTGCGGTGCGGCGTGTGAACGCGCGCGCGACGGCCCGCCGCAATTGCCCCGCGCGCCGCGCCGCTGATAAGCTTTGGGCTCGCGCGGTCAATCGAGACCGCGCGAGCCCAAAGCTTACATGCGACGGAGAGGAGTGCGAGAGAGTTGGCAATCACGCCCGACTTCATAGAGACGTTCAAGGTCGTCTGCCCCGCGTGCAAGGGCCGCGTCGAGTTGAAGGACGACGCGAGCGGCATCAAGTGCACCGAGTGCAGGCGCGTCTATCCCGTACGAAACGACATCCCCGCGCTCATCGTCGAAGAGGCGACGGTCGAGGATGAAGAGCCTCGAAAGACGAGTTGAGACGAGCGCGAGCGCGCCGCCGGACGTTGTAAAGATCGACGGCGTCGAAGGGCCGCGACTCATCGAGCAGCAGGGCGAGCCGCGCCCGCTCGGCGACGCGCGCTGGGACTGGTCGGCCGTGCGCCGCGTGCTCGTCGTGCGCCTGCGCTCGATCGGCGACACTGTGCTCGCCACGCCCTCGCTCCGCGCGCTCCGCCGCTTCCTCCCCGAAGCTCGCATAGACATCCTGCTCGAAGACTGGGTCGCGCCGCTCCTCGAAGGCTACGGCGAGGTTGACCGCGTCGTGACCGTCGAGCGCAAGAGCAACTCTTCGCGCCTGCGCGCGGCGCGACTCTTGCGCTCGGAGAGGTACGATGTCGTCTACAACCTGCACGGCGGGAGCACGGCCGCGCTCCTGACGCGAGCGACGGGAGCGCGCCAACGCGTCGGCTACGCCGCATACTCCTACGCTTCTCTACACAACCACGTAGCGCCGCCCTCGTCCGCGCTCTGGGGTCGAGCGAAGACCCACTCGGCCGAACAGCAGCTCGCGCTTCTGGGTTGGACTGGCGTGCCCGTTACGGACATGCCCGCGTCGCGTCTCGCCGTTACGACGGACGCGTCCGCGCGCGTCTCGCGTCGCCTGCGAGAGGCGGGACTTGTAGAAGGCAGCGACTTCGCGCTCATACACCCGGCCGCCGCGTTCGACACGAAGACCTGGGCCGCCGAGAACTTCGCGCGCGTCGTCGAACACCTCGCCGCGCGCGGGCTCGCCACAATCGCGGTCGCAGGGCCCGGCGAGGAGCGAGTCATAAGTGACCTGCGCACGCACACGCGCGCGCCCCTCGTTTCGTTCACGGATTTGAGTCTGCCCGAGTTGACGGCGCTCGCCTCTCGCGCCTCCCTGTTCGTCGGCAACGACAGCGGCGTCGCGCACGTCGCGGCGGCCGTGGGCGCGCCCTCGGTCGTCGTCTTCGGCTCCTCGAAC
>JBJMGR010000028.1:0-28228 GCA_045807805.1 Pyrinomonadaceae bacterium
CCGCCGGGCGCGTGCGCGATGTCGAAGGGCGAGAAGGGCACGCCCTTCGGCCAGAGGAGTTGCCGCGGCGCGCCGCCCGCGTGCAGATCGAAGTAGAGCAGCCCGGCCGGTTCGACGACGCCGACGACGAGGTAGTGGTCTTCCGTAACGGCGAGTCCGCGCAGACGCAAAGGTGCGCGCGGCGTCTCGGCGTCGCGCGGGCGGAAGTCGCCCGTGTCGTGCGCGCGCGCGCACGCGTCCTCTTCGGGCGGCCAGAAGTCCGACGCGCGGCGCGTACCCTCGGAGTTGACCCTGATGCGCTGCTCGCTCTCGTCAATCCAGTACCAGTTGCCGTAGCGGTCGCGCCCCGCGCCGCGCCGCATCGATAACTCCGGCGCGGTGTCTCTGCGCGCCGCGACGAACTGGAAGAGTCGCGGGTGCAGCGTCAACTCCGAGCGCTCGTCATTCCAGGCGAGGCGCGGGACGGGAACATCCCTCGACTGTCGCGCGCCGCCTTCGCGCGGCGGGGATTCGACCACGCCGCCGAGCGGCACGTCGTCCGCGCGGCAGCGCTTCCAATCCTCTTCGCCGAGCAGGAGGTGGTAACGTGTCCCGTTCGCGTCCAAGCCTCTAACACTCCTCCGGAATGATGGGCACAGGCAGCACCACGCCGCCCGCGCCTTCGCCGTCTTCACCAGTGCCGGTGCCGCCGCCCGCGCCCGTCGGCGCGCGACCGCGCAAGTCGTCTATGTCGACCGCTTCGCCGACCGTGACCGAGATGCCGAGCACGCGCGGAAGCTCAAGCCCCGTCATCGTGACCTGCGGCGCGGCGGCGTTCGTGCCTTCGGCGACCAGCACGCCGTTGACTGAAAGGACGCCCGCGACGCGGCTCGCCACGGCCAGAATCTCCCGGTCGGCGACGGCCTTCCTCAAAGGCCAGCCGCGTCGCGCGTCCGCGTAACTCGGTGCGACGTTGAGTGCGGCCTGCGTGTCGAGGATGACGGCCGGGTCCGCGGGCAGCGGCGCGAGGAATTGCAGTATCGCGGTCTTCACGGCCTCGCGCACTTCGGCCACGCTCGCGCCCGCGACGACGTTCATGCCGACCGTGACCCATATGCCTTTGTATGCGGGGCCGCGCAGGAAGACTTCAGTGGTGACGAGACGGCGCGGCTCAAGATAGTCGCAGACGGCATCGAGGAAGAGTCGGTCGGGGAGGGGCGCGTCCGGCTGTACGGGGTCGGAGCGCGGGATGAGCATCAGCGTCACCGAGCCCGGCGCGTCGCCCGGCGCGTTCGGCGTCAACTCCGGATTGAAGGCCGCTATCACCTCGACGCGCCCGATGTCCACGCCCGGCGCGCGCAGCGTGATGGTCTCGAAGTCGGTCTCGGTCACGAGCCGGTCGCGGTGTTGCAGGTAGCGCGCGATCTGCTTCTCACCCTCGGCGACCGTCTCGGCGCGCGCGCCGCCCCAAGTCCTGACGGGGTTCGTGACCTTGATTCCGGCGGGCAGCGCCGCGCCCGTGTTGATAGAGCCCGCGCCGACGTTGCCCGCGTCGCCGACGCCGTAGTCGTACTCGGCGCGCAGTGATGCGCCGAGCGGCGGACGACGGCCGTGCGTCCCGTCGCCGAAGCGTATCTCGCCCGACTCGGCATCGAGCGTGAAGACATCCGTGAAGGGGTTGAGTTCGGGCTTCGCGCCGGGAGGCAGGCGCGGGTCGGGCACGGGCACCTCCGGCCCCGCGCCGAGCAGGTCGTCAATCTCGACCCAACGCGAGAGACGCCCGCTCACCGTCAACGTCACGCGAACCGAGCCGGGCAGCACGGGCGTGTTGGCGAGTCGCGCCGACTGGTCGGGCTCGCCCGTGCCCACGGGGAGCAGTTCGCCCGCGACGTGCGCGCGCTGCGTGACGGGCGCGGAGTTGACGCCGACCCAGAGCATCTTCACCTGCGCGGCCGACGACGAGCGCACGCGAATCCACGTGATGATGCGCTCGTGCTGGTCAGTGTCTTCGAGCGCGGGCGGCAGGTCGCCGACGCCTGATTCGAGCGGGTCGAGGTCGTCCCACAATCTCAACTCTGAAGCGGCGGGCAGCGTCAGTTGAACCACACCCGGCTCGACCAGCACGTCGGCCGAGGCGGATGCGATGAGACGTTGATAGCGCGGCGCGGGCGTGCCCTGCGCGTCCTTCTCAAGCATCCCGCCGCGCGCGACCTTGGGTATCGAGTATTCGATAAGCCCCGCCCCGTCGGCGGCGGGCGTGCCGACCGGCAGAAGGCTCCGACCCGCGCCCGCGAGCGACGGCACGACGCCGAGGCTCAGGGTCTTTCCGCCGAGCGCCTCGCGCGCCCGCTCCATGTTTCGGTCGTAGGGCTTGTCGGCCCCCGCGCGCAGCATCAGCGCAATCCAGAGCGAGCCGTCCACGGCGTCGGCGCCGAGGTCAACTTCGTCGTTCGCGCGCCCGCTGAGCGGAGTGGTCTGATAGAGCTGAAGTCCGGCGACAGTCCTCTGGCTGTCGAACGACGCGTAGAGCTGCCGGTAGTACTCCGCGACCTGCTGAGAGGGCGCGGCGAGCTTCTTCTTGTAGAGCACCTGCGCCTCGACGGGCAGCACGTCGAGCCCCTCGTCGGTGCGGAACGGAACCTGTCCGGCGCGCACCTCTATGCCCGCGTTGAGCGTGAAGGTCTGAAGCGGGCCGCGCTCGTTCGCGAAGGTGACGAGGCCGCGCGCGGGCGAAGCCGGACGGAGCGGGACGCCGAGCAGCGAGAGGAACTTAATGCGGTTGCGCTCGGGTATCTGGTTGCTGCGGTAGAGCAGGTTCTCCGTCATGAAGGCGAAGAGTTCTATGAGCGTGACGCCGGGGTCGCTGCGGTTGAAGTTCGTCCACTCGGGGTTGTGGACGGGGATGCGCGCCAGCGCCTCGTTGAGCAACTCCTGATAGTTGCGGCTGTCTACGGCTGGAAGTGTCAGCGACATCTCTCACGCTCCAAAGTTAGTCCGGCCCTGCTTACGCCCGAATGAAGATTCAACCGGCGAGCGTCACGCTCAAACTGACGCGCTCGCGCGACTGCGTGGCGACGAGCTTGTAGGCGATGGTGGCGATTGCGCCCTGCGGGTCGTCGGGGTCTTCCTCGACGCGAACGTCCTCGACCTTGATTCGCGGCTCCCACTCGGCGAGCGCCTTCTGGATGCGGTCTTTAATCAGGTGGCGCGTCGTCACCGTGTTCGGCTCGAAGAGCGAGGGGCCGAGGCCCCCTCCGAACTCGGGCAGCATCAGACGCTCGCGCCGCTCGGTCATGAGGATGATTCGTATCGCCTCGCGCACGTTCGTCTCGCCCTCAGACCAGGCGACCCGCCCGTCGCTCCCCACGCGCGGCGGAAACGCGATGCCTCTGCCGAATAAGCGTCCGGTATCCATAAGTCTTTAGCCCCTCTTCCCCTTAAAGCCCGGCAGCGGGAAGCACATGATGAAGAACGGTATCCAATGAAAGATCAGGTCGAGCAGCAGCACGATGACGAAGAGCAGGACGAGCGCGCAGATGGTGATAATCGGTATCGAGAGCGTGCATATCATCCCGAGCGAAGCCCCGCTGTTGTCTCTGCACGGGCCGACTTCGGGCGCGCCGACCGAAAGGTCTTTATGAAAAGGCCACGGCAGCACGGAGAGGACGAGGTCGCCGAAGGTGATGCCCTTAAGCCGCTGCATCTGCCCGCACAACTGGTCGGAGATCATGAAGGCCGTGTTCTTGTCGAACTTGCGCAGGCCCGCGGGCGAGGTGTCTATCGGGAGCGCGATGCGTATGGGCCGCGCGGGCGCTTCCGGGTCGAAGAAGCTCGCCAACTGGAACTGCGCCGACGGCTCGCTCATCAAGGGCGGGTCTAGCGGGCCGCAGGACGGACGTTCGTAGACGCAGCGTATGATGAACGTGCCTTCGCGCGTGTCGAGCACGGGGCGCGAGGCGAGCGGCGCGGGCGGCACGGCTTCAATCGAATCCGCGGGCAGCGTGCGGACGACGAGCGCGACCAGCTTGTCGACGAGCGACTGTTTCGTGGCGAGGGCGATGACATCCGGCGGCGTCGGCGGGTTCGGGAGTTCGGGCTCGACGGGCAGGTCAGATTCGTCGCCGGGCGTCGGGCCGGAGATGACCGAGGGCGGAAGCGGCGCGTCGAATTCGAGGTCGGCCAGCGCGAAGAGGAAGTCGGGCCAGCTCGGGTCGCCCGAGCCGTGGACGCGCGCGTACGTCGTGGTCACGCCGTCGAGCCTGCTCTCCCAGTAGAGCTTTGAAGGGTCTTGCGGGTCGGGCTTGCCGATTCTCTTCAGCGCGTCGCGCATCGAGGCGGCCACGGGCGGCGGGTTCGCGCCGAAGTCCGACTGAAGCGCGCCGACGAGTGTGGGCGAAGGCTTCATGTCTACGTCGAGCGCGGCGTAGAGCTTCGCGAGCGGCGTGTCGGCCGGAAGCGTCGGCTCGCCGCCAGACATCACGGCCGCCCACACGTCGGGCGCGTACTGCCGCAGGTACTTTGCGAAGTCGAGCAGGATGTACCACGAGAGCACCTGCGCCGGCTCGCGGCTCGTCCTCTTCAAAAGACTCGCCTCGGCCAGGAGCTTCGCCGCCTCCTCGGGCGACCCCGGAACGGTTGTGATGATTGACTGAAGCGTCTTGCGCGCGTCGTCGGCCGTGCGCAGAAGATTCTTCCAGGGCTCCGTAACCTGCATGCGGAAGTGAATCTTGCGCTCAGTCCTCTTCGTCGTGTTCGGGGCCGACGTGCCGTTGGTCGCGGGCGTGAACGTGCCCGCGCCCATGTAAGCCTCGCGTCGGCCGACGGGAATCATGCCGCCGTAGAGTCTTCGTCGCCGCCCGTCCGCGTCGTCGAAGTTCATTGCGAAGAGCGGCAGCAGCTCTTCGTTTGCGACGAGCGACTCGGGCGCGCTCGCCGTCTCCTGCCAGCCACTCCCCTTCTGTGTGACGACGAAGGCATACTCGCGTATCGGATTTGCGGGCTGCCCCTGCGGCGCGGGCTTCTGCCAGAGGCGGCGTATGACGTAGCCGACGCGCTCCTCGCGCGCCGTGTCGAGCGCGCGGTCGGGCAGACCCGGCAGGCGGCAGACGAGGCATGCCGTGACGAGATAGAAGCGTTGGTGCGCGGGCTGGTAGAGCTTGAGCGGTTGCGTTGCGGCCGCGATTGATGCCGCTGCGATTGCGCCCGACGCGGCGCCGCTCGACTGAACCTTCGCGGGCGTGAGGCCCGAGAGTTGGTTAACCTTTCGGTCGGCGGCGAGTCGCAGGCGGCTTATCTTGCGCACGAACTCGGGGCCGCGCTCGACGGGCGAGGGCGCGGGCGTCGGCGTGCGCCAGGTCTCCGGACGCGCGAGGTATTCGCCGAGGCGAGGCGCGTCGTGTTCGATGAGTGCCATCAGCTCGTCCATGAAGTCGTCGCCCGCGAAACGCAGCAGCGCCGGACGGCGCAGAGCGCGCCGCACGTCCTCGCTCACGCTGGCGGTCGCCTCGGGCCAGAGCGGCGCAGGCGCTACCCATTGAACTTCGTGCCTCATCAATCCCTCACGTGCTCTTCGTGCCTCAACACTTCTTAACTCTCTCCGCGCCTCATCAATCCCTCACCAGATGTTGCCCGCGCCCGGCGTGTATGAAGCGCTGATGATGCTGTTGCAGATAACGGTGTCGGCCTGCACCACGCCGCTGAACTTCGACATCCCCGCGTCCACCTTGACCATCCCCGCGGAGACTTCGACCATGCTCGCGTTCACAGTCACCTTCGCCGAGGCGGTGATGGTGATGCCGCTCGTCTCCAACTTGACCGAGTTGCCGTTGCCGTCTTCAATCAGCACCGCGCCGGGGCCGTCCTTCATCGTTATCTTCTGGCCGCCGGGCGTTTCGAGTATGAGCTTCTCCTGTCCATCCTGGTCGTCGAGCGTGACCTTCACGCCGTTGCGCGAGCGTATGACCTTCTTATAGTTGTTGCCCGCGCCGTCCATCGTCTCGGGCGGCGAGTCCGAGCCGTTCCAGAGCCCGCCGATGACGTATGGGCGGCGCGGGTCTCCGCCCTCGAAGACTATGAGCACTTCGTCGTTCGTATCTGGAATGAACCAGGTGCCGCGATTGCTTCCGCCCATCATGGTCGCGACCCTCGCCCAAGCCTCGTACTGCCCGCCGCCCGTGTCGGGCGACCAGGGCAGCGTGACCTTGACGCGCCCCTGCCCGTCCGGGTCTTTAATGTCGCTGACGAGCGCCGGGTAGACGCCGTACCAGCGGCCGCCTAAGCCCCGCGAGACGCGCCCCTCGTGCATCAACTCGATTGCCGTCTCTTCAAACACTTCGGTCTCACCTGCCCTTTTGAATTAACTCATCCGACTTCAGGGGCGGCCGAGTCCGGGCCGCTCCGCCGTGAAGAAGGTGCGTATGCCGTGCGCGCCGTCGAAGATGTGCCTGACCTCTGAGAGGTAGTACTTGCCACCGAAGAGCGGCCCGACGTTCTTCACGTCCACGTAGCCGCCGACGCGCAGCTTGCTGTCCGTCTCCGCGACGCCGCGGCCGACGACGAAGCGGCGCGCCATCGCTTTGAAGAACGACTCGGCCTCGGCCTGCGCCTCTTCGGACGTGAACGGGACGGTGTGCGCGACTGCCTCCTTGCGGTCGCCGAAGGCCGTCGAGAGGAGGCTCGCGCCGCTCTGGTCGCCGTTCATCTCGCCCATGACGACCGAGTCGGTCGCCTCGAACTTGACAGCCTGTTTGCCGGACACGTCCCACCCGCCGACGGTCACGCTCGTGCGCTGCTGCGCGAGGTCGGCCGTCGCGGAGAACTCGCGCAGGTTGCCGCCGTAGGTCAACTCAAGCGTGCCCGAGCCGCGACCCGTCCGACTCTTCGCGTTGAGCGTGCTTCCACTCATCCAGACCTCCGCGTCTATCGCGCGCGCACGCTCGCGCATGAAGGCGAGGTCGCTCTGGTTAACCTGCGAGAGAACTTTATGAGTCGGCCCCGTCACGTCCACCGAAGGACTGAGGCCGTGGTCGCTCGCGATGCGACTGAACACGTCGGAGTCCGACGAGTCGGGGAAGGCGCGCGTGCGGCGCGTCATGCGCAGGTCTTGAAATCGGTCTTCGGCGAGCACGGTCATGCGCGGCCCTTCGTGGTCCGGGAACTGCGCTTCGAGGCCGGTGATGCGCCCGTCGAAGATAATGTCCGCGCCGAGCTTGACCTGAAACGTCTTGCCGAAGTCGAGCGTGCGTCGGTCGAAGTAGAGATAATCAACGCCGCCGCCGCGCGCCCCCCAGTTGCCGAAGGTCGCCTCGCAGCGATAGAGCCCGGCCGTGTCTTCCGCGACGAGCAGGCCGAGCAGCCCCGCGGCGAGCGAAGCGTCGTCGCTTCCGGCGACCGCAATTGTCGGGCGTGAGCTTTTGATGAAGTCGTTGTCGGGCATTGCGAACTTCTTCAGTCAACTTGTCTTCAGTCAGCCTCTCTTCAGTCCGCGTGAACGCGCTGCGCGCGCTCGTGCTGTCGCCGGTTGACGAGTTCCAACTCCTGCGGCGTCGGCGCGGCCGAAGGGGCGTGCGCGCCCGTCGCAGTGTCCGTCGCGGCGGCGGCGGGCGGGGCATCTTCGGCTATCACTTCAAAGTCGTTAATGACGACGGCCATCTCACCCTCTCTTTCCCGGTAGCGTCGGTGCTTCGGCGTTGAGGTCTATCAACTGACCGGGCCGGAGCAGTCGCGGGTTCTCGATGTTGTTCGCGGCGGCGATTGACTGCCAGTCCGAAGCGCGCCCGCGCCCCGCCGCGAGTCCCTGCACGGAGTCGCCCGCCGCGGCCTGCGAGAGCGGACGCGTGCCCGGCGCGCCGCCCCCCGGAGCGCGCGAAGACGAAGGCTGGCCCGGTTGAAACTCCCGATTACGCAAGACCTCGATCTTCTGCTGCGACATGCTCATCGAGACGCTCGCGCGCAAGGGCCTTCCGTCCTGCGAGAAGAACTCAAGCGACTCTTCGAGCGAGTCCACGACGCCGTCGAACTGGAACGAGCCCCAGAGGAAGCGTATGCCCGGCGGCACCTTCCTGTTCTCGCCCTGATCTGAATCCTTCGGCGTGATGAAGTAGATGACCTCTTTCGTGAGGTCGCGCACGTCCGTCGTGCCGCGCTTGCTTTCGGCGAGCACGGAGGTCACGTCGAACCAGAGCTGCACGCTCATCTTCGTCGTGCCCTTGCCGACGAACTGCGTCGAGTTGGCGCGCTGATCCTGCGCGCCGGGGTTGTTCGGCGGCACGACCTGATTGGCGAAGCTGACCTTGAGCGACTCGGGGTTGAACTGCACCGTCACGCGGTGCTCGCCGTCCGTCCCGTCCGCGTTCAACTCCCGCAGCTCCGCCTTCTTTACCTCTGGCTGCTCCGGCATCTCGTTTATCTCTCCGGCTTAATCAGCGTCAGCGTCTCGTAAGCGAGTTGCAGCTCTTCGACCGCAACCGCGCCGTCCTTCGCGTTCAGCGCGGGCGCTTTGAGCCTGACGGGGACGCAGCGCGTGAGTCGGAAGGTTGCGCGCCTGGTCTGTCCGTCGGCGGCCAACAGCACCACGTCCGCGTCGGCGCGCAGCGAAGGATTCAGCAGCAGCGCGCCGACCCAATCCCACAAGTCGAAGTTCGCCGTCAGCCCGCGCTTCAGGGTCAACTGTCCGAAGGCCATCGGCCCCGTGAGCCGCACCTGGCTGCCGTTGTTGCCGCCCTCGCGAATCGTCTTCACTTCGGTCGTCATCTCAAGCCCGTCGCACTCCGAGAAGGAGGCGTTGCAGACCTGCTCCGAGACTCCCTCGACTCGTATCTCGACCGAGAAGTTGAAGGAGGTGAACGGGTAGATGATCGTCTCGTTCGCCGGATTCGCCATCGCCTTATCGCTCCTCGGTCGCGAGCCCTCGGTCGCCCGACTGCACCAAACGCAGCGTCAGGAAGGTGAGCGGCAGAGAGGGCGCGACCTTCAGCTCGACGATGAAGCGGCCGTTGTCCGTCAGTTGCGGCGTGTTCAATTCGCTCCCCGTGTTGACCCGAAAGGAGGCGGAAGGCGTCGCGCCCGCGAAGGCCCCGCGCTGAAACATCTCGCCGAGCATCCCCTCGAAGCCGCGTCGGACGAGTCGCCGGAAGGCATCGCTGTGCGGCTCGAAGACGTAGGTCGCGCCGAGACGAAGCGCCGCGCGCCTGAGCAGAATGAGCAGGCGTCGCACGCCGACGGGTCGAAGGTCCGGGTCGTCGCTCAAGGTGTCGGCCGCGAGCACGAGGAAGCCGCGCGGCTCGCGACGTATGAGGTTGACCTGCGCCTCCTGCAAAGCCTCGCGCGCGGTGGGAAGGATGGAGGGCGTGAGCGCGAGTACGCCTCGCAGAGGCTCGTTGGCGGGCGCGACCCACGCGCCGCGCTCGAATGAGCGCAGCGCCATGACTCCGGCCGCCGCGCCGCATGGCGGCACGCGTCGCAGCTCCGTCTTCTCTCCGTCCTCGCCGCCGACGAGCCAGGGGTGATAGAGCGCGCCGTAGCTGAGAGCGCGCTGCTCGCCGTAGCCTAGTTGCGCGAGAGGAGTATTCGCGGGGCCTCCCGGCTGCGTCGCCGTAGGCCGCGCCATGCGCGAAGAGGCTCGGAGTCCCTCGGCGTGTCTGACGGCGTCCGAGTCGCGATAGTGTTCGGGCAGCGAGAGCATCGCGAAGAGGTCGCCGCGCGCCGCGCACATCCGCAGCAGCGCGACGTGGACTTCGAGCAGCGTGTTGGCGCGAAAGGCCGCGGGCGGTTTCAAGTTCCAGCCCGTTGGGCCGCCGATGCGCGCCGCGACTCCCTTCGACCAGTCGCTCGTGATACTTCCGGCAACCGCGCGTACGCGATAGAAGTAGTCGCCGCCGTGGCGGCTGTAGAGCGTCAGGCGATTGCCCGCGCCTTCGTATATGACCGCCGAGTCTTCCCAGTCGGCGCGCGTGGACTCTTCGAGCACGTACTTCGCTTCGAGCGGGTCGGGCCAGGTGAGCAGGAGCGTTGTGCCGTCGTCGTCGAACTCTGTCGTAGGCTCACCCCACTCGCTCGAAAGGTCTGCGACCTCGGCGCGCACGCGGAAGTAGCTTCGCCGACGCGGATCGCACCCGAAGAGTTCGAGATGTTTCGCCGTGCCCGCGTAGATTTGCGACGCGCCGCGCCAGTCGGGAATCTGTGACTCTTCGACGACGAATCGCCTCGCGTCTATCCGCGACGACCAGGAGAGCGTGAGCGTCCCAGACTCGTCCGACTGTTCGAGTGTGAGCGCGGGCGGATTGATGCGCGCGAGTCCGCAGTCGAGGAAGTGGCCGCCCTCGGGCTCGGCCTCCGGGTCTATGGCCGGGGGCGGCGGGTCGCAATCCCTGTAGGCCCACCACTCCGGGTGCGGCAGAGGCTTCGACGGCTCGGGCACGGGCAGCGTCTCGCCCTCGAACGTCCAGCCGCGATGGACTGCGTCGGGCACGGAGATGATCGTCGCCTCTTCGACGGAGAGCGCCGCGTGGATGCCGCGCAGGTGTCTCGGGCGCGGGCTCTGGTAGCGTATGAAGTCGGCCTTCGCGAGCAGAGTCTCGACGCTGACCTCGTCGTCAAGCTCGAAGTCGAGGAAGAGTTTTCTGTCGAAGGTAGCAAGCCCGTCGCGCTGTAGCGCGCTACGGCCTACGCGCAGCGGGCCGAGGTATTGCGCGGTCAGCGTCGGCATCACGACGGGAAAGTAGAGCGCGTCGCCGCCGTCCTCTTCGCGGCCCGCGAGTGGAAAGCGCGGTTCGGCCGACGCGCGCCAGACCTCCGCGTGACGGTTGACGACGTGCGTCGAGGGCTCTCGGTAGAGTTGCTCGTCGGCGGGCAGCGAAGACCAGAAGCGCGGGTGCTCGGCCGCGAACGCGAGCCCCGCGAGACGCGTCGGCGCTTCGTCGCCACGGCGCGCGAGCAGATCGAAGAGCAGCCTCTCGCAGCGCACGATTTTGCGCGGCAAGTTCTCGGGCGCGTGCTCGTACCACCAGACCGCCTCGCCCGAGACCTGCACCGTCTGACCGGGACGCACGTCCACATGAGCGAGTGTCTTCACGGAGTCAACGCGCAGCCACAAGTGCTCCTTCCCGAAAGTGGCGCGCACGAACGAGCCGGGCGCGGGCGCGTCCGCGCCGGGCAGTTGGAGGTTGAGCGTAACGGGCCTGTCGTCCCTCCACTCCGCGTCGGGAGGCACCTGCGCCCTCGCGCCTATGCGCGCGCCGTGAACGGTCAGAAGGCGCGCGCTTCCCGAGTTGGTCTTAGGACTTTTGCCCGGCAGACGGAACCACTGCACGGCACGGCCCCGTACGTGGACGCGCAGGCGGCGCGCGCTGCCCGCCGCGCCCGTCACGCTCGCCGTCTGCGCGACGGGCTCGACCGACTTGACGACGACGACGGGCGCGAAGCCCTCCTCGAAGGTGAAGCGCAGAAGGTCGCCCGCGATTACCTCATCCGGCGAAGAGACTTCGAGATGGAAGTCAGTCGGCGAGACGAACTGTGCGCAGACCAGAGGGCGCGGCGTGAGAGCGGCGGCCGTCCGCAAAGAGTCCGACCAACTCCCCTTCGAGCGCGAGCGCGCGAACGCGGGCTGAAGGCGTCCGTCCGCCCCGAGGCGCGCGAGCCCTGTCACGGGGAAGAGATTTCCCGTGACCGAGCCCGCCACGCGTACGACCCAGCAGCGCCGACCGCCGTTGCGAAAGAAGGCGCGCACCGACGGGGCGAGATACGCGCGCACGCTCTCGCCGCCCTCGCGATCCCACGCGAGCGCGGCCTCCGCGCCGAAGACGGCCTCGAACTGCGAGGCGTCCTCGACGGCGACGGGCAGGTCGAGCGGCCCCGCCGCCGCGAACCCGACGAAGACGGCCACGTCCATGCGCGGCAGCTTCTCGGCCAGCGGCGGCGGCTGCGGCTCGAAGCGGAAGCCGGGCAGGCGTCTGCGTGTGAGCGCGGTCGTCAACGGCCCCCTCCCTGTTTCGTGCGCGGCGTCGTCAAGCGGCTACTCCATCTCAAGGCGCTCGTAAGAGATCGTCAACTCCTCCATCGCCACGTCCGTCCCCTTCGCGTTGAAGGGCCCGGCGACGTACTTGATGATGCGCGCGCGCAGGAGCTTCCACGTCAACACAACCGACGTGTGGTCTTCGTTCTGCAACTGGATGGTGACGGTGCGAAGCGCGTTCTGGTCGCCGTTGCGGATGCCGTCGAGCCACTTGTAGAGGCTCAGCGAGCCGATGACGCCGCGCTTTAAGGTCACGTCCGTCGCCTTGTTGAGCCCCGTGATCTTGCGCACGGAGTTCTCCTTCTCGTTGCCGTTTCGATACTCCGAGACGGTCACCTCCATCCCGATGTTGCTGCACTCCTGAAAGCCCGCGTCGGGCCCCTCGGTCGTGCCCGTGCCGAGGTCAACGAGGAAGTTGAACTGCACGTATGGGCGCTCGCGTAAGACTGCCATCTCAATTCTCCTTCTTCTGAGCTGTCAGCATTCAGCTTTCAGCTTTCAGCTAAAACTCTTAGCGACCCTCGCGGCTGCTTTGCGAGCTTTGCGGTTAAGCGAAGACTATCTAAACGCAAAGACCGCGAAGAGGACGCAAAGGGCACAGAGAGGTCTGGCTGAGTGCTGAGTGCTGAGTGCTGAGTGCTGAGTGCTTTCCCGTCACTATGCCTTCCTGTCCGCCGTCCACTGGCCGATGCGGAAGATGACGAACTCGGCGGGCTTGAGCGGCGCGACGCCGACGAGGCAGACGAGGCGGCCGTTGTCGAGGTCGTTCTGCGTCATCGTCGAGCGGTCGCAGCGCACGAAGAAAGCCTTCTCCGGCTTGTCGCCGAGAAGCGCCCCGGACTGCCACTCGCTGAAGAGGAAGTCCTCGATGGTGCGGCGGACGATGCCCCAGAGGTGCTCGCCGTTCGGCTCGAAGACCGCCCACTGCGAGCCCTTGTCTATGGAGCGTTCGAGGTATGCGAAGTAGCGTCGGACGTTGACGTACTTCCACTCGGGGTCGGAGCTGACGGTGCGCGCGCCCCAGAGGCGGAAGCCGCGCCCCTCGAAGAAGCGGAAGCAGTTGATGCCTTCGGGGTTGAGCACGTCCTGCTGGCTCTTGTTGAGGAGCGTCTCGAACCCTATGGCGAGATTGACGACCTCGTTGGCCGGGGCCTTGTAGACTGCGCGCTCCACGTCGTTGCGCGCGTAGATTCCGGCGACGAATCCCGACGGCGGCAGGTTTATCTCCGCGCGCGTCACGGGGTCGAGCACGCGCACCCAAGGGTAGTAGAGCGCGGCGTAGGTCGAGTCAATCTTTCCGCGCATGGCCCGAACCTGCGCGACCGACTGGCCGTCGCCGCTGTCGAGAACGGCGATGCGGTAGCGCATGCGCGAGGCGTGCGAGATGAGCAGGTTCGCAATCTGGGCCGCGTCGGCGCGGTAGCCGTTCTCCATCCCGTAGGTCGAGCCGGGCGCGGCCACAATCGAGATGTCTTCGATGTCCTCGAACGACTTCAAGCCCGTCTTGATGCTCGTCGAGTCGTCGGCGACTCCCTCGTACTCGCCCGCGCCGGGGCGCGCGCCGTCGTTGCCGCCTTCGAGCAGGAGTTCGACCGAACGCTCGGCCTCGCTCGCGAGCGGGTCGCTCAAGCGCCCGAGCAGACCCGGACTCGAATCGAGTAGGGCTTGCAGCACGTCGAGGCCCGAGGCTAGGTCGTCGCCCGCCGTGATGGTGATGGGGAGCGTGCGCGCCTGCGCGAGACTGACGGGGCGCGTGCCGAAGCGCGCCGTCAGAGAGTCGGGCGAGCCGTCGAGCGTGTGCGCGGGGTCGAGCGCGAGCCCAGACCAGACCGAGGGCAGCCCGTCGCCGTCGGCCGGGAAGACCGTGACGGTCAACGTCACGACGCGCAGTTGGTCGCCGCGCGCGGGGTCTAGGTCGGGCGTGAGCGCGCCGAGCGCGACCGCGTTGTCAGGGTCGAGCGTCTTGTCCAGGAAGCGCCACGTGCGCTCGTTCGCCGTCGTGTCGAAGAAGGAGTCCGCGACGTAGAAGCCGCCCGCGCCGAGCGGGCTGCTGACGGGGCTCGTGATGTCGCTTATCCAGACCACATCGCGGTTGCGGAGCGCGCCGACCTTCGGCTTCCGCGGGTCGTCGCCGACGCCGAGCGTGCTCTGCCCGAGTTGCAGCGTGAAGCGCACGCGGAAGTTTCCGGCCGCGCCGGGGAAGCGCGAGCGCACGCGCAACGCGCCGCCTCCGCCTCCGCTCGGCGCGCTCCCGCGCGCGTGGCCGTCTGGGTACTCGCCCTCCACCGCAACGACGGCGTCGAAGTCTTCCGGCGGGTAGTCGCCCGAGAGCGGCCGGAAGACGCGCGAGACGTAGAGTCGCTTGCCGCCCTCTTCAAAGAAGGCGCGCGCGGCGTGCCACATGTAGTTGTGCATCACGAGGCCGCCGTCGAATTCGAGTCTCTGGCGGTCGCCGTAGACGCGCTCGAACTCGCCGAGGCTCGTGACTATGTCGGGTTCGAGGTCAACGGGGCCGAACCGTGTCGGGCCGATGAAGCCGGTCGTGGTCGTGCTCACGCCCTCGATGGATTTGGCGCGGAACGAGGTCTCCTCGACGTAGACTCCGGGAGCTAAGTATTCAGGCATGACTTCTCCTTCTCTCCTCTTGCGGCGGCTAGGTTGCCGGGGTGATGAGCAGCACCGGAAGCGGCTTCGGCTCCAGTGGCGCGCCCGCTCGCGTCCCCGACGAGCGGACGACAAGTTCCTGACCGAAGCGCAACGCGGCCTTCATGAGCGGCACGCTTCGCGCTTCGTCTGACCAGAGATTCGCGAAAGGCTGTCGGAAGACGGCCTTCAAGTCCGGCAGCGGCGACGATGCCTCTTCCGCCGGAGCGTAGAAGGCTCGCAAGTTCACCTCCCACCTCTGACTCGTGAAGGCGGGCGGCGGCTGCGTGTTCCCTTGTTCGTCGGTCTCGCCCGAAGGCGGCGGGTATGGGAAGACGAGCGCGAGGCGTCCACGCGCGTCCGCCACGCCGCGTAGCGTGGGCAGACCGGCAATCGTCGCCTCGACGAGCGCGTATGAAGCGGGAGCGCCTTGGCCGCCGAGCGCCTGTGGATTCCAAAGCTCGGCGCGGAGCACGGCCATCCCGCCCCGAGGCGTGCGTGTCGGTGCGGAGTAGAGCGGGACGAACGGCGACGGGTTCGACTCCAAAAGGAAGTTGTCGAAGAAGGCCGCGCCGGGGTCTGCGACCGAGGCCGACGAGCCCGCGCCAAGTTCGACCGTCACGGCCGAGAGCGGGAACGGCCGCGTGACGACGCGACGGCGCGTCCAAGCGCGTCCGTCCGCGCTCGTCTCGAATGAGACCTCGTCGCGCGCGCGGTCGTGGCGTAGACTCCACCAACGATGCGCGGCCGGGTCGTATGCGATTGAGGCCGACGCCTCCGCGCCCGCGAGCTTCGATTTGAATAGAAGCTGGCCCGCCTGCACGACGAAGCGCAGCCAGTTGTTCACGTCGCGCGCGAGCGTGAAGACGGTCTCGGCCGCGCCCTGCGTCGCCTGCGGCACCTCGACGCGCGCGCGCGCGTCCGTCGCGCCCCACGTAGAGGCCGAGAGGTAGCCGTTGTAGTGCGCGCCCGCGGTGCTCGCGAGCGGCTTGACCTCAAGGCGGCCGTGCTGCTCGACGGCCGACACCTGCTCGTCCCAACTCCCCGCGAGCGCGTCGAGTTTCCACTTCGCCGCGTCGCGCGCGTTGTTGTCGAAGTCGTCAACTAAAGTGGCGGAAGGCTCGCCGAGCGTCGCAGCAGCAGCGCCGCCCGCGAGCGGCCAGACCCACCCGAGCATCCCGCGCGCGGGAAGCTCCACGTCGAACTTGAAAGGCAGGTAGCGGCCGAGCGCGTCCGAGACCTCGATTGTGAAAGACCTTTTCGACGCGCCCACGCCCTCCCAGAACTCTTCGTCACCAGCGCCGCGCGTCGCGTCGCGCATGCCAGCGGCGTCGTGAAGGACGTATGCGCCGGAGCGGTTCGGGAATGCGCGCGCGCGCGCCGCAAGGTTGGCCGAAGGGTATGCGTAGACGTTGAGCCCGTCGCCGACCGCCTCACCCGTCAAGGCGTCGCGGAAGCTCAGGCCGAGCGGCGCGAGTATGGTCTGCCGCTCAAGCGTAATGAGGGTCGCGCTCATCCTTCCGGCCCCTTCGCGTAGTCGAAGGCACGCGTCTGCACGGGCGGGCCTTCGCTGAGCGGCGTCTCGGACTCAAGCAGAATCATCCGCGCGCAGTAGACGACGGAGAGTTGCTCGTCGAGTTCGATGGTGTCGAGGATGTTCGTCATGTCCTGAAGGCTGACCGTCTCGCAGATAAGCTCGATTGTCTCCTGCTTGCGGAAGGTCTCGTCCTCCGGCACGTAGTGGTTCAGGAGCGACGCGGGCAGGATGGGAACGTCCTGCAACTTCCTCATCGCCCACCCGAGCAGTCGCTGCTGCTTGGCCGCCGACTTCGCCCAAGGCGTGAGCAGGTAGTAGATGTCAACGGGGAGCGGCGCGCGGAAGCGTTGCCCGTCAGGCCCGGTCGTCGGCGGGAGGCTGCGCAGGGTCGCGTTGATTGACACGCGGTAGAGGTAGACCGTGACGCCTTCCTTGACGGCCGACTCCGCTTTGAAGTCGGCGGCTTGATATAGCTCGAACCTGAAGCCGTCGAATTCCGTCCCGGCGCTCGCGTCCTTCAGAAGCCCCGCGAGTGCCTGCCCGACCGTCGCAATCGCGCGGTAAGTCGCCAAAGCCAATCCCTTCGGGCGCGGGCCCGCGTTCAAGAGAGCGTGCGGCGCAGCCAGCGCCGCGCGCGCCCACATATGCCCATCCTCACGCCCATCGCTTGCAGGTGCGGCGTGATGAAGGCTGTGATCTCGCTGAGGTCTTTCAGATGGCGCCGCTCACCGCCGGGGACGTGTGTGATGTAACCACGCCAACTGGCCGCACCGGCCTCTTCGGACGCCTTTTCAATCCACAGCTTGATGATGAACGAATGCACCTGCGACTCAGACAAATGACTTGTCCTGTGCGAGGTAGGTTGAGGTATACGAGCGCGCTCACCCCTTGCGGGCGCGCCCGGATTCGACCGGCGTGCGCGCCGGTCGATCTTGTAGTGTGACGACGGAAGGTATAGCAGCCGCGAGGGCGTGCGGCGTCTGCCGCGCGTCTGCCGCGCGTCTGCGCCATGGATTTGAAGGGAAAGCGAAGGCGTGAGGGTCTATAGCACTTTGCGGTCGGGTGTGATTTCAGGAGCAGTTAACCACCGCGGACACAGAAGGCACGGCTTCAAGCCTTTAGCCGCGCCTCTCTGTGTTCGCGGTGGTTAATGAATCCACTTTAGAGTTTGAGTGTTGTGATGTTTCGAGTGTCGCACTGTTGCTCGGCACGGGCGGTCAGCGCGTGTCGTCGAGCGTAAGACGGACGGCCTTGATCTCTTTGTTCACGCGCTGCTGAACGTCCGTGAGGATCGACTGTATCTGCGTGAGCCGTCCGAGCACGTCGGTCAGAGAGGCGGGGGTCGCGCCGCCCGCCTCGCCGTCCGATTGCGCGGGGCCGGACTCGCCGCCGCCCGAGCGTATGTGCTGGTAGAGAGCGTTCGTGCGCTTGTCCGGGCTCACGTCCAACTCCTCGCGCAACGCCGCCGCGCAACGCTCGTACTGCCGGAGGGCCGCCGTCCGGTCGCCCGAGAGATACTGAAGGCTCATCATCTGCCGGTGCGTGCGCTCGCGCGCGCGGTCGTAGCGTAGAATCTGCGAGCCGTAGAAGAGGCCAAGCTCGAACTGCCGCATGGCCTCGCAGTGGCCCGTCAGTTTATCGAGCATCGTGAGGTACATGTTCTGTAGACGCTCGCGCTCGTAGAAGCACCAGTCCGAGTAACAGCCTTCGAGCAGGTCGCCGCGGTAGAGGCGCACGGCCTCCTGAAGCGCCTCGACGTGGCGCGGCTCAAGTCCCGCGCCCGCGCTGTCCTGCACGAGCATGTAGGCGCGCTCGAAGACGCCCACGTCGAGCCATAGCTCCGCCCTCGGGTCGAGCTGAACCCAGTCGTGCTCGACCATGAGCGCCCCGCCCGCCGCGGTCGAGAGCGCGCCTAGCGCGTTCTGCAAGTGCCAGAGCGCGTGCCTCAGATATTTTTTCGCCTTCTCGGTCGGGGCGTCGCCCCAGAGCAGCCCGGCCAGCGCCTCACGCGAGTGGGGGCGTCGGCTGTTGATGAGTAAGTAGCTTAAAAGTTCCTGCTCCTTAAAGACCTCGAACCCCTGCGCGGGCTGCTCGTCATGACTGACGCAGAACTTACCGAAGAGATGAACCTTCAGCGCAGACATAGCCATGCTCCTACGCTCGGTGATCAAAAAGCGGGAGTGAAGCCGGAGTGAAGAGACACCCCTTCCCGCCCCCGAGCGCGCGAACTTATGTCGGGTATGATTTATCTCTTCAAACGGACAGAGATAATCTAGTTAGCGAGCACATGCATTAAATGAGGAGGAGCAAGAGACAAGAACAGCATCGTCAGCGTCAGTAGAGCCTGCCATTCGATCATGCATGACGACTTGGGAATTTAGAGAACGCCTGCGGACTAGGTCGCGGTGATGGCCGCGCGAGGCTAGAAGAACGACGAAGCGATTCAAAGCAAGAGCACAATGAAAACGGAGCCACCCGCAGAGGGCAAACAATTCCTGTGGGCAACGAGGCGGAACTTATACTCCCGGTCGCGTGGTTTGTCAACGAAACATTTTTGAGTCTGTAATACCGGCGTTTATTCGTTGCGCCGACCGGCGAGATTCGCCACCACCGCCACCAACTCGTTCGGCTCAAGCGGCTTCGACACGTGTAACTGGAAGCCTGAGCGGAGCACCTTCACGCGGTCTTCCCCGCGCACGTACGCGGTCAGCGCCGCGGCCGGGATATTTCCGCCGCGCTCGGCGGGGAGCGCGCGCACTTTGGCTATCAGGGCGTAGCCGTCCTCTCCCGGCATCCCGAGGTCGCTGATTAGGATGTCCGGACGCAACTGGACGATTGCCTCCAACGCCTCGGACGCCGACGCGGCCGTGATGACCTCCATCTTGCAATGTTCGAGCACGACGCGAATCATCTCGCGCGTGTCCGGCTCGTCGTCGACGGCCAGCACACGCAAGCCTTGAAGTGAGGGCGGGCAGTTAAGCTCCGTGTGGCCGACGGCACCCGCGGGCAGGCGCTCCCCGCGCCCCACCCCTCTCCTGAAATTGACGAAGGGGAGGCTGACGGTGAAGGTCATCCCCTTCCCTTCGCCCTCGCTCTCGGCCTTCACGGTGCCGCCGTGCAGTTCGACGAGTTGGCGAACGATGGAGAGGCCGAGCCCCATGCCGCCGTGGATTCTGTTGGTGCCGGGGTCGGCCTGTCGGAAGCGCTCGAAGATGTGAGGCAGGAACTCGGCGGGGACGCCGATGCCGGAATCCTGCACCGTTATCTCCACGCGCGATTCGGTGCTCTCCAACTTGACCAGCACCTCGCCCTCTTCGGGCGTGAACTTGATGGCGTTCGTGAGAAGGTTCCAGACCACCTGTTGCAGGCGGTCTGCGTCGCCGTTAATCGGCCCGGCGTGCGGGTCAAGCTCGGTCGTCAGGTGGACGCCTTTCGCCTCGGCCGCGGGCCGGGTCGCTTCGACGGCCGCCTCGATGATGGCGGGGAGTTCGACCGTTCGCAGGTCGAGCCGGAGCTTGCCGCTGATGATGCGCGAAACGTCGAGCAGGTCGCTGATGAGTTGGTTCTGCGACTGCGCGTTGCGGTGGATGATCTCTAGCGCGTGGTCGTGCGCCTCCCCTTTAAGGCGGCCCGCGAGCAGCATGTTCGACCAGCCGAGGATGGCCGTCAAGGGCGTGCGTAGCTCGTGAGAGACCGTCGCGATGAATTCGTCCTTGAGACGGTTGGCCTCCTCCGCCTCCTGGCGCGCGGCCTTCTCGCGGGCGAGCGCCTGCGTGCGCGCGTCCACCTGCGCTTGCAGCTCCGCCTCGCGCATCACGCGTTCGGTCACGTCCTCGATGACGGTCATCGTGCCGATGACGCGGCCGTCTTCGGCGATGAGCGGCGAGATGCGCGCCGTCTGCTGCATCTCCGTAAAGCCGCTCGTGCTCGTGTCGGTCGGGAGCGGCAGAAGGTGTCCGTGCAGGCGCTGCGAGAGTATCCTCGTCTGCCCCTCCAACACCCACTTGTAGTGACGATCCATCCGCCTCGACTCTAGCTCCGTGTAGACATCCAGCAGGCTCCGCCCGAGTACGTCGGACGCGCTCAACTCGCTGTGCTCCTCAAGCCAGCGGTTCCACGCGCATATCTTCAACTCGGCGTCCGTAATCAGGATGCCCTGCCCCGCGAGATCATTTATCCAACGCAGCAGCGCCGCGTTGAGCAACGTCTCTTCGTCCCGAAGGGGTTTCGTCATGGTGATAGTGTCCCGGCGTCTCGGCCGACCTTTAGGATTGACCCTGCCGCTCTTCCCACGCCTCGACTTCATGCATCAGACGGTCGAGCGAGGCGACGCTCAAGACCATCACGAGGAATCCTTTGACCGAGCTGTCGCGGATCTGAAAGGCAGTGTAGATAACCAGAGCGTACTGCGGCTCGTGGTCGCCCTCGATGAGAGAGGCGAGCAGTTCGTCGAGCGTGTCCAGGTGCAGGCGCGGGACTGAGAACGAGACGTGCACGTCGAGCAGGTTGCCGAACATGCCGAGACATGCGTTCAGCAGAATGTTCCCCACCTCGGTCAGCACCTCGCGCGCCGACTCGTCGAGGCGGCTCGACACAGGGCCGCCCTCGTCCGCCAGCAAGTCCGTCAGGTGAACCGCGCCGTCGTAGTTGAGCAGCAGGAGAGCGTCGCCCGCAACCGGCCCGCCGAAGACCTGATGGATGGAGGCGATCTCGCCGGGGATGAACTTGGCGAGCGCCGCCGGTAGCTCCGTCGTCGGGTGGACGGAGACCTCGGGCGCGTTGAGCAGGACACGGTGCCCGGTCAACTCGGAGAGTGCGGCCCCCGTGCGCGAGAAGGCGATGTTGATCAACTCCGAAATCGCGTCGCGTTGCCGTTCGGTCATCTCCATGACGCTAATCTCCCCCCATCGAGGACTCGACCGCGCCGAGCACGTTCTCCGTTGCGAACGGCTTAGTGATGAAGGCGCGCGCTCCCGCCTCTTCGACCATCTCACGCGTCGATGCCTGTATGTCGGCGCTGGCGACGACGACGCGCGCGCCCGCGTCCATCTCGCGCAGCTTGGCGAGAACGTCGAGCCCGTACATGCCCTTCATCACGAGGTCGAGGAAGACCACGTCGGGCTTCTCGATGAAGTAGAGTTCGAGCGCGGCCATGCCATCCTCCGCCTCGACGACGCTGTATCCGGCCGTCTCAAGGATACGCCGCAGTGTCCTGCGCGACATCGCGGAGTCGTCCACCACCATTATTTTTTTACTCACACCGCCTCCCGTATCGCCTGCGCCATCTTGTCGAGCGGCACGCTCCGGTCGCTCAGGCCCGCCTCCACCACGGAAGAGGGCATGCCGTAGACCACGCACGTCTCCTCGCTCTCGGTGTAGATCAGACCGCCCTGCGCCTTAATCCACGCCGCGCCCTGCTTGCCGTCCGAACCCATCCCCGTCATCACCACCCCTAGAGCCCTCTGGCGGTAGACCTCCGCCGCCGACTGGAAGAGCACGTCCACCGAAGGGCGGTGCGGCAGCTCCAAAGGTCTCAAATCGAGGTGCGCGACGACATCTCCGTCCGCGCGTCGGCGGAAGGTGAGGTGTCGGCCCGCAGGGGCCAACAGCGCTAACCCTGCGCGCATCACGTCGCCCTCGCGTGCCTCGCGCACGTCGAGCGGCGACAACTCGTCAAGTTTTCGCGCGTACATTTCAGTGTAACCGACAGGCATGTGCATGACCATCGCCACGGGCGCGCTGAAGTCCGCGGGCAGTTGCGGAATCAACTGCTTCAAAGCCTGCGGGCCGCCGGTTGAAATCCCTATCACCACCACGTCCGCCAACTCGCTGCGGGTGACGGAGGCCGGGGACTGTTGCCGCGGCGGCGCGGCTTCCGTAGACGGCGCGGAGATTCTGACGCGCGCCATCGGGATGCTCGCGGCCGACTTGACCTTCTCGATCAGCTCGTCGCTCACCTCGAAAATCTTCTCGGTCGCCAGCGCCGTAGGCTTCTGCACGAAGTCCACGGCGCCCGCGTCGAGCGCGGTCAGCGCGGCCTCGCCCGTCTCGCTCGCGATGCTCATGATGATGATAGGCAAAGGCCGCCGACGCATCTGTTCGCGCACGAACCCGACGCCGTCAAGCTCCGGCATGATGAGGTCGCATGTGACCACGTCCGGGTCGAGTTGCTCCACCAACTCAAGCGCCTCGCGGCCGTCGCGCGCCGTCCCCACGACTTCGAGGAACGGGCTGCGCGAGAGCATCTGCTTCACGACCTTGCGCACGTACGCCGAGTCGTCCACCACCAGAACTTTGAGAACTCGATTCATGAATAATCCTCTGACCGAGGCGGTCAACCCGTGTGCGGCCGTCTCACGTAGACGAACGCGTCTCCTATCTCCCGCAACTCAAAATCCTCCGTAAGCCTCAGAAGCGATTCCGAGGCGGCCACGCACAGATAACCCGGCGGCCGTATGTGCGCGGCGAACATGCGCAACGTCCTGCTGATGGACTGATTGGAGAAGTATATAAAGACGTTGCGGCAAAAGATAATGTCCGCCGCCGCGCGCGGCGCGACCTCCGCCTCGTCCATCAGATTAACGACGCCCCACTCGATGCCCGCGTGCAACTTGGCATCAATGCGCCACGTTTTCGTCTCGCCCTCCTGCGTAAAGTATTTGGCGCGCAACTCCGCCGGAAGGTTGCGGAACGAGCGCTCGCGGTAGACGCCGCGCCGCGCCTTCTCGATGGCGGCCGGGCTGGCGTCGCTCGCGCGAATCTCAACGGGCACGCGCGCGAGCCACCCCGCCTCGTTGAGCGCCATCGCAATCGTCAAAGGCTCCTCACCCGTCGCGCACGCCGCGCTCCAAATCTTCAGCGGCCCCGCGTCGCGCGCCTCGAACCAGCGCGGCACGATTGTCTCGACCAGCGCACGCACCTGATCCATCTCGCGCCAGAAGTAGGTCTCCGGAACCGAGAGCGCGTTCATCACGTTGCGCCACTCGTCCTGCGCCGTCTCGTCGTACTTCAGCAGGTAGTAGTAATCGAGCAGCGACGTGAACCCGCGCTCGATGACGAGCGGCGACAACTTATCCGTCAGGATGTCGGCCTTCCCGTTATCGAAAAAGAGCCCCGTACGCTCGTGTATCAGGTCGCGTAACAACCTGTCCGCTCCGCCCGTGAGACCTAAGCTCCCCGTGTTAACGCCCATTCTTCTTTAGCCCGCGACGCGACCGACCCGAGCCTCTTCCGCCCTCAGTCAAGAATCTTCCTGCCGCTCGCCCTTCCGTATCCCGAGCGCGTTGACGGCTGCGCGCACGAGGTCGGGCTCGTCCGCCTTGAGAAGCGGGGTGATTGTCCTTGCGGCCGTCTCGCCGCCGATGCTTCCCAGCGCTTCGACGGCCGCGATGCGAACGTGATTCGCTCTGTCGTCACGCGCCAGCGCCGCCAGCGCGTCCGCGCTCTCGACAACCTTCAGTCGCCCGAGCGAACGCGCGGCGAAATAACGCACCCACGAATCCTCATCCCCGAGCGCTTCAATCAGAGATGAAGAGACCTCCGCGCCTTCGGCCAGCGCCGACGCGCCCGCTGCCGAGGCGCGAACTTTCGGCGTCTCGTGCCGCAGCGCGCGCACGAGCGCGGGCGTGGCGCGCACGTCTTCGATGAACGGAAGGTGCTCGACCGCCGCACGGCGCACACGCTCGTCCTCGTCCTGGCAACGCTTTAGCAGAAGCTCGACACATTCGGGATAACCGAAGTAGCCCGCAATCTTCACCGCCGACTCGCGCACGTTCGGGTCTGCGTCTTCGAGGAGCGGCAGCACGCGCCCCGGCATCTCCGGCGAGCCGAGCGAATTGAGCGCGCCGACGACCGATTGCCTCACCGCCGCGCTCGGGTCTCCGACGAGTGCGAGCAGCGCCTCGAACGCGCGCGGGTCGCCTATCTTCGCCAGCGCGTCCGCCGCCGGAATCACAAGCTCCGCGTCTTCGTCGAGCACTTCGACGAGGGCGGGCGCGGCGCGCGTGTCGCCGATGCGCCCGAGGGCGACCACGGCCGCCTTTCTGATTTCGAGGTCTTCCGACCCGAGCTGTTCGATCAACAACTCCGTCACGCGCGAGCCGTGCCTGACCAACGCTTCGACCACCTCGCCGCGCGCGTCCGCCTGTCCGAGCAGGCGCGTCAGTGCGCGCTCGACCGCCGCGCCCTCCAACCAACCGACGACCAAAGCGAGCGGGCGCAGCTCTTCGGTGCTCGAATCGTTCAGCGCGTCGAGCAGATTCTGAGCGCCCGTCGGGTCGATTGCCGCGCGGCTCAAGTCCGAGATGTACGCGCCCTCGCCGTACTGTCTCTCGTAGCGGTCGTGCAGCGCGGCGAGCGCGCGCGCGACGGCACGCGTGGGCGCTTCGGCTCTGTTCAGCACCGCGGCGAGCGGCGCGATTGTCTCTTCGTCGCCGAGTTGTCCGAGCACGTCCGCGGCGGCCTCGCGTAAGAGTTCGTCTTCGAGCAGAGGCACGACGCGGGGCGCGACCCGCGCGTCGCCGATGCGCGTCAGAGCGTCGAGCGCGGGGAACGCTAGAAAGAAGTCGCGCATCTCCGCGATGGACGCGAGCGCGTCGGCCGCTTCGGTCGCGCGCAGCTTGCCGAGGGCTTCGACGACGTGGTAACGCACGTTTTCGTCCGCGTCTTCGAGCGCGCCGAGGAGCGCGGGCGTGGCTCGCCCGTCGCGATGCTCCCCGAGCGCGAGCGCCGCCTGCATGCGCAGGTCTGCGTCTTCGCCTCTCAGAAACTCGACGAGCGGCGAGAGCGTGTCCACGTCGCTCATCGCGAGCACCTGAAGCGCGCTGTTGAGAAGTCCGAGGTGATGATGATTCTCGCGCACCGAAGCGAGGAGCGCGGCGATGGCGTCGGGCGCGGCCCGTCGCGACAGTCCCTCGACGGCCACGCGGCGGACGCGCCAGCTCTCATCTTTCAACGCGCCCAGAAGCGGCTGCGCCGGTTCGAGCGACTCGTCTTTCGCGAGCGTCCGCGCGGCGCTGAGTCGTGCGTCTTCGTCCGCGTGGGCGAGTTGTTCGGAGAGTGCGCGCTCGCGCTCCATACGCGCCGTGACATCCTCGATTGTGACGAGCGCGCCGACTATCCGCCCATCTTCGCGCAGGGGCGCGATGGTCACGCGCTGCTGCATCCTGTCGAAGTGCTCCGCGGCGTTCAAGGGCGGACACGGAATCAGGTATTGATGAAAGGCCGGCGCGAGGATTTCGACGACACCCTCGTCCAGTACACGTTGGAAACGTGCGAGCAGACGGCGCTCTTCCAGATTGGGGAGAAGCTCGACGAGTGCTCTTCCGCGGGCCGCGTCCGCATGGATGCCCGTCAGGCGCGCGAGGGCCGCGTCCCAGATTTGAATAACGAGACTCGCGTCGATGGTGAAGACGCCGATTGAATTGTCTGAAGGAGTCAGGTTAGCCATCCCCTTGTACGTCTATGAACTCACCGAATCCGTTCAAGGCGTGAGCGAGCATTCTCTTCGTCACCCCGATTCGTCGGGGCGTTCCGGCCCGCCCGTCTCCGCGTCAACGGCGGGAGCCTGACTCTTTTTCGGGCGGCGCGAGTTTCCGTTTGCGCGCGGTCTGTCGCTCGATTGTCGCGCCCCGTTCTCGCCCGAGAGTTCCGCGGTCGAGTCGTTCACAATCTCGGCGAGTTGCTGCGCGCGCTCAATCAAGTTGGCGGTGCCGCTCAAGGTGGCTTTGCCCCCTTGAACGTTGCGCTCGGTTATCTGCCGTATGTCGGTGAGCGTGCCTAAGACCTGCTCGGCGGAGGTCACGTGTTGCCGGTTCGAGCGGGTGATGAGCCCTATCTCTTTGGAGATGTTTGTGGTGGCGAGGGTCATGTCGCGCGCGGCGCGTGCCTGCTCGTCAATCGCTTTGGCGAGTTGGTCGCCCTGCTGCCGCATGCTGTGCGCCGCGCTCGTGATCTGAGTCGCGGCCGTCGCCTGTTCCCCCATCGCGCGGCTCACTCCCGCGATTGTGAGCACGAGACGTTCCGACTCTTGCGAGACCTGTTCGCCCGCCGTGGCCTGCTCTTCGAGCGCGCGCGAGGTGGTGGCCGCGCCGCGCCGCATGGACTCGACCGCCTGCGCGACCTGCTTGGCGGCCGCCGCCTGCTCGCCCGAAGCTTTGCGCACCTGCAAGGCCACGGCGGTCGTGTTCTGCGCGGCCTTGATGATCTCGCGTGCGGCGCGCCCCTGCTCGCCCATCGCCTGACTGACCTCCTTCGCGGTCTTGCGCATCTGCGCCGCCGCCTTGACTATCTCCTGCGCCGCCTTTGACTGTTCGGCCGTGGCGACGGTGGTCTGCCTGGCCTGCGCCGCGGTCGTCTCAATCGCCGTCACGACATGCGCGCCCGCCGTCAACTGCTCCTCCGTGGCGCGCGCTATCTGGCCGACTATCTGCGTCGTCTCGCCTATGGCGGACATGATTCTTTGCAGACCCTCCGACCCCTCTTCGGCGAGGCGTCCGCTCTCGTCCGCGACGCGCACGCCTTCGCTCGACGCGGCGACGGCCTCCTGCACCACGTCCTGCAACGCCTTGATGATGGCGGCGATGTCGGCGGTCGCCTGCGCCGAGCGGTCTGCGAGGTTGCGAATCTCTTCGGCGACGACGGCGAAGCCGCGCCCGGCCTCGCCCGCGCGCGCCGCTTCGATGGACGCGTTCAAAGAGAGCATGTTCGTGCGCTCGGCGATGACGTTGATGGTGTTGACGATGCCGCCGATCTCGTTCGAGCGTTTGCCCATCTCGCGTATGACTGTCGCCGACTGCTCCATCGAGGCGCGCACGCGCCCCAAGCCCTGGATAGACTTCTGCGCCGCCGCGCCGCCCTGCTCCGCTTCGCGCGCGACTCGGCCCGTGACCTCTTCGGCGTGCCTCGTCATCGCCGCGACCGAGCGCAGCGAGCGATCCATCTCGGTGGCGCTCGTCGCGGCGCCCGTCGCCGCCTCTGTAATCATCTCCGTGTTCTGCGCCACGACCTGTATGGAGCGCGCAATCTCCTCCATCGAGGTCGAAACCTCTTCGACGGTCGAGGCGAGGTTCTCGGACATCGCCGAGACCTCTTCGACGGAGGCGGCCATCTCGTTGATCGATGACGCAGTCTCTTCCGCCGAGACGGTCAAGTCGTCGGCGCCCGCCGCGAGGCTCTCGATTGAGCGCGACACCTCTTCCATGCTGACGGCGGTCTGGTTGACTGAGGCGGAGAGAGCCTCGGTGTCGTCGCTCACGCTCTTGATGGAGGCCGTGATCTCGTTCATCGCGCTCGTCACCTCCTGGGCGGAGGTCGCCATCTCCTGCGTGCTGACGTTGACGCCCTCAATCGAGCGGCTCGTCTCCTCGATGGTGGCGACCGTCTCGTTGATGGAGGCGGCGAGGCTCGTCGAGTTCGCGCCGACCTGCTCGATGGAGGCGGCCGTCTCATTGACCGACGAGACGAGTTCTTCCGCGGAGGTCGCGATGGACTCGGCCTGCGTGGTCGTCTCGCCGAGCGACGCCGCCATCTCGTTGGCGAGACTGACGGCGGAGTCTAGCGAGAGTATCTGCGCCTCCGCCCCTTGCGTCACCTCGTTCGCAATCCGCGCAATCTCGCGCGCCGCGCCCGTCACCCGCGCCGCCTGTTCGCGCACGGCGTTCGCCTTCCTGCCCGTCGCCCCATCCTCAATCTTTGCTGCCATGACCCCTCTCCTGTTATCCGCTTGGCTTCAGACATCCGCTCGAAGTTGACCGTGAGATTAATCGCCCGGCCTCTTAACGTCGGGCGAGTTTCGACCGACCACCACCGCCTCAGCGTGGAGGTCGCCGATACCGATCACTTCCTTCAGGTCGAGGACGAGAATCATTCGCCCGTCTATGGTCGCGATACCTTCCAGATACTTCCCGCTCAAGCCCGTGATGGCTTCCGGCGGCGGCTCGATGGACGCGGCCGGGATGCGTACGAACTCGCGCGCCGTGTCCACGATCAATCCGATGGTGCGCCCCTCGCTGCTGACGACCAGGAGCCTTGCGCGCAGGTCGTACGGAATCTTATCGAAG
>JBJMGR010000029.1:0-33662 GCA_045807805.1 Pyrinomonadaceae bacterium
GAACGCCTCGAAGACCTCGCGGGCGCATACGAGCGCGTCGTCGCAGACCTCGGCACCGTCTACAGCCTCTCCTACCGCCCCTTGAACAAGCGCCGCGACGGCCGCTGGCGCGCGATACGCGTACGCATGCCTCGAATCCCCTCCGCCGTCGCGCGCGGACGCCGCGGCTACTTCGCGAACTGAAAGGCGGGTCGGAAGGCTAGTCTGTGAACAACTGCTCGACCTGAAGGCGAAGGGCGGGGAAGACCGACGACTTGATACGTTTGCCGCGCGGTAAGGTGTGCCCTTCGTCGAAGCCTTTGCCCGACTGTTTGCGAACTTCTACGGTCTGAGTGGCGCCATCAATCAGCCAAAGCTCGCGCACGCCGAGCGCGCCGTATGTGTCTGCCTTCGTGTTCCGGTCATAGATGGCTGAGCCGGGCGAGATGACTTCGATGACGAGGTCTGCCGTGTTGCGGTGCTCGGGGTCAAGCTTTGCCGCCAGTTCGGCCGAGACGTAGAAGAGATCTGGCTCTAAGTAAGTCCGCGCACTCGTCCAGATAGCCGCTCGCGGGAGGTAAAGCTTGCCCTTATCGCCTGTGGCTCGGAGATGCGCGAACAAGATATCGGCGAGACGCGTTGCGATATCGTCGTGCGTGTATTCGGGAGGAGGCACCATGTAGAGAACTCCGGCGATGAGTTCGAGCTTCGACCTGTCTGGCGGTTCAGGTATCTGCCAGAACTCTTCAAGCGTGTAGGTCTTAACCAGCGGCGAAGTTGTATAGGTCTTGACCAGCGTCGAAGTGTCTATCTTCGTACTCATCGAAAAGCCTCTTACCGGCGAGTTGTCCGCGAGTATAACACTGCGTCGGGACGCGTCGAGGGCGATTTTTCCCGTCAGTCGGCAATGCCGATGCGCCGCCGTTGGACTTAGGGCGAGTTGCAAAACTTGCGGCGTTCGTCGCGGCAGCCATGTGCGGGTTTCGGGCGTCTAAGTCTTCGTTATGCGAACAAGGGGAAGCCATCTTCTCATCTTCGTTGTGATTCTCGCGGGCGTCGCGGGCGTGATTGCGGCGCTCGTCGCTAAGCGTTCGCGGTCGCGCAACGTCGCGCCGACGGCGCTCGCCGCGGTTGACCCGACCCCGCCGAAGCGCACGCTTCCGCCTCTGCCCGCGCGCACGCTGTCGCCGCGCCTGAAGAGTCTGCGCGAGCGCGCGATGGATGCGGCCTCGCGCACGCGCGGGCTCGATTGGCGCGGCGAAGTCGGGATGACCGAGCTTTCGGGTTGGGAGTACGGGACGCGCACCAAAGAGATCGCGGACGTGCTTGCGACCGACGACCTCAAGGCTCTGAGCCGTCTCGCCGTCGCGGGCGGGATGCTGCCCGAAGGCACAGACCTAGCGTCGCTCGCGGTCAGCTTCACGGCCGCCACGGCGGGCGCGACCTACTCGCCGCTCGACAAGCAGATTCTTCTGGTCTCGGACGACGCGCGCGGCTTCCGCGACACGGGGCTCCTCACGCACGAGTTCGTACACGCCTTGCAGGATCAGCACTTCGACCTTCTGCGGCTGATGCTCGCGCGCCCGTTCAGCTTCGACCGGGAGGAGGCGGCGTTCGCGTTGGTTGAGGGCGACGCGGTGAGCGTCGAGCGCCGCTCGCAGTTGGGCGACGCCTGGGCGCGCATGTCGCTCGAAGACGTTGCGCGCGACGAGGACGCGCGCTTCAGTCTCTACCGCAAAGGCATCGGCGCATTCTTCCCGCCGCTGCTCACCGAGACCTTCATCTTCCGTTACCGCGACGGCCTGCGCTTCGTAGAGACCTTGCGACGCTCGAAGCCGCCCGCCGTCGGCGTTGACGACGCGTTCCTGCGGCCGCCCGCTTCGTCAGAGCAGGTCTTGCACCCTGAGAAGTATCTCTCGAACGAACAGCCGCGAGAGGTCGAGCTGGACTTCGAGGGCTTCGCGGACGAGGGCTGGAAGATGACCGCGACGACGCCGCTCGGCGAGGTCGGCGTGCGCGGGCTTCTGTTGGCCGGAGTTCCGGCGGAGGACTCGAAGCGAGCCGCCGCGGGCTGGGGAGGCGACCGCGCGTTCCTCTTCGAGCGCGAAGGGCGCGCGCCGCTCTTCGTATGGCGCACTGCCTGGGACAGGCCCGTGGACGCGCAGGAGTTCTTCCGCGCATACAACGTTCTTCTAGGGCAGCGCGCCGCGCCCGAAACGTCCGGCAACGAGACCGAGCGCGGTTGGCTCGACGGCGCGCTCGTCACGCGCGTGCGCATGGAGGGCGACTCGGTCACAGTCGTGCGCGGCGCGGAGCCCGACGTTACGGAGACTTCCAAACTCACCTTCGGCAGATAGTCTGACGCCGCGCCGGAAGCCTCTTGCGGACAGAGCACGCGCGGGAGTATGCTTGCGTCGCAAGCGTCAAAAAAAGTCTCTCCGCTCTGCCTTCGGTTTAAAAAGGAAGTGCCTACATGAAAAACTTCTTGAAGAGTTCGACGCTGTGTCTACTTGCACTCGCCTTCGTCTCTCTGTGCGCGTCCGCGCAGACGCGAGACGCACGCCTCATCTCCGCGAACGCGGGCGGCGTCAATCTGGTCTCGGGCGACGTGAAGGCCCGGCGCGCGGGCGGCCAGGAATGGCAGAGGGTCTCCGTCAAGGACGACCTCAAGAGTGGCGACACGACGCGCACGGGCGCGGACGGGCGCATAGAGGTTCTGCTCAACCCTGGCTCGTACCTGCGCGCGAGCGGTTCGACCGAGTTCGAGTTGACGGACTCCTCGCTCGACAACCTTCGCCTGAGCCTTACGCGCGGGAGCGTGCTCGTCGAGGCCACGGGCTACGACGAGATGGGCATCAACATTCAGATAGCCACGCCGCGCACGCGCGTCGAGCTTGCGCGCTCCGGCGTCTATCGCATTGACGTTACGGGGTCGGGCGAGACAATCGTCTCCGTGCAGAAGGGGCGCGCGCATGTGGGCGAGGGCCTGACGGCGTTGGTTGTAAAGAGCGGCAAGGTCGTGCGCATAGGCGCGGCCGGCGTCGAGGTCGCGAAGCTCGACAAGAAGCAGCGCGACGACTTGGATATGTGGAGCCGCGAGCGCGGCAAAGAACTCGCGAAGGTCAACGACGCGCTCGCGAGCCGACAGACGAACACGCTGCTCGCGAGTAACGGCTTCTACGACCTCTTCAAGGCCGAGTACCCGAGCAGCTACTTCGGCCTCTGGATGTGGAGTATGCAGACGGGCTGCTACACGTTCCTGCCGTTCAACGCGGGCTGGCGCTCGCCATACGGCTTCGGCTACGGGAGCGTCTTCGTCGTTCCAGACTCCTACAACTACTGCTGGGGATGTTCACCGCGCCACTACCAGCCCGTCATAGTCCACAACGCGAACCCGCAGAACACCATCACGCCTAACACGACCTACATCGGCGGCCCGTCCGCATCAGGCGGCGGCTCGACCGGCACAAGCATTGGCGGCGGCGGCGTCAGCGGCGGCGGCGGCGGAAGAGTAGGCTCGCCCCCGCCCTCCGCGCCCGTCGAACGCCCCACACGCGAGAGAACCTACGAACCCGGCTCTCGCCCCCTAGACCACTGACGACCCGCGCGCGAGCTTTCATTCGCGCGAGTTAACTTCAAACGCCCCGCCCTCGGCCCACACGGCCCGGCGGGGCGATTTCGTTTGCGACGATGAGGGCGGAGTGTGTGACGGGGGCGAGGCCGTTGCCGGGGAAGGTTGTGTCGCCTGTGAGGTAGAGGTTGGGGACGTGTGTTCTGTGCGTCTGTAGGTCTGAGTGGAGGGCGGCGGGCGTGCGCGGGGTCGTGCCGGTCATGCCGAGGCGTCGGCGGGTGCGCTCGTAGACGTTGCGCGGCGTGGAGGTCTCTATCACTTCGGCGTCCGCGCAGAGTTCGTCGAGCGAGGCGTGAAGGCGCGTCCAGACGGATTCGAGCGCGCGACGGTCTTGTTCCTCGTGCTCGGACTCGTCGGAGTGGAAGGTGAACCACTGCTCCGCGTCCGTGAACGTGGAGACGGTGGCCGCGCGTTTTCCCACGGGCGCGCGCGCGTCCCACGCGGGCGCTGCGCCGAGCATGAGAAGCGCGCTCTCGGGGTCGAACGCTTCGCCTTCGCTCCAGCGTCCGAGCGCAAGCACGTGCTCCGAAGGTAGACGGCGCGCGGCCGTCTCTTCGAGGCTTAGGAAGATTTGATACGCGCCCCAGCCGCGCAGTGCTTTGAGTCGCGAGCGCGCGTCCGCGGGCGTGTGGTCTGCGCCGAGGAGCTTGCCGTAGGTGTCCCAGACGGTGAGGTTGCTGACGACCGCGCGCGACGCCTCTATCCTCTCGCCGCTTATGAGGTCAACTCCGACGGCGCGTCCTCGCGCGTCGAGGGCGACGCGGAGCGCGGTCGAGTCGAGTCGTACGCGGCCACCGCTTCGGCGTATGGATTCGGCGAGAGTGTCGGCGAGCCTTTGCGCGCCGCCGCCGATTGCGTACATGCCCCGCAAGGGTTGAGCGAGCGCAACGGCGGCGTAGAGGTACGAGCACTCTTCGGACGAGGCTTGCGCGTAGATCTGTAGCTGCGCGTCCACGAAGCGCCGGAAGCGCGCGGAGGTTTGAGAGAGGTGACGCGCGGCGGTCTCTTCGCGCGCGGCGAGTATGCGAGGCGCGAGACGCGGCTCGGAGGCGGCGAGTCGAAGGCGTTCGAGCTTCGTCGCGGTCGCTAGCGCGGGCGTGCGTCGCGCGGCGCGTTCGAGCGCTTCGGCAATCTTGAAGGCGTCGCCGTAGAAGCCCGCAGCCGCGTCGTCGCATTCGGGGAATGATGCGCGCAGGACTTCCTCGAACTCTTCGAGAGTGCCGCCAACGCGAACGTCCCGGCCTTCATGCATGCGAACAGTGTATGCGGGCGAAAGCCTCTGCACGCGCGGCGGCTCGACGGGAAGCTCCGCGAAGACGCGCTCGTGAATCTCGCCCGGCCCCCAAGCGGCGTAGAGTCCCGCGCCCTGCTCGAACGTGTGGCCGAACGACTCGAACGCGGCGCAGCACCCGCCGACGCTCGACGCGCGCTCGATTAGACACACGCCCACGCCGCGCGCGGCTAGGAGCGCGGCCGTCGTCAGCCCGCCGATGCCGCCGCCGACGACTACGACCTCATGCATGTGGCTTGAACGCGCTCCAACGTGAAAATTTCGGGCAGAGGCGTGCGCCCTCTCAAAATAGACGCACGTGCGGGACGAAGAGTTGAACGAGGACGTGCAGCAGCGCGCCGGGCTCGGTCGGCGTCGTCTGCGGCGAGACGTGTTCGAGGTAAGGGTTGAGCACGATGAGGACGGACTGTATCCCGTTGAAGACGAGGTGCACGATGAAGCAGGGGAGCAGGCGGCCCGTGTGCGCGCGTATGAGTGTGAGCACGAGGCTCAGGAGGAGGATTGTGCCGATGACGCCGAAGCTCGGCCAGTACTGCGGGACGTGTATGGCGGCGAAGAGCAGCACGACGATGGCGACGGCCACGCCCCTTCCGGCCGCACGCCGTATGGCCGAGTAGAGCACGCCGCGGTATATGACCTCTTCGACGAACGGCGCGGTCACGGTGGCGAGGAAGGCGGTCGCGAGCGCCGCCGCGCGCGAACTCTCGATGAGACGGTCTAGCTCGGTCTCGGGGTTCCCCGTGAGCTTTATGATGGCCGTGCCCGCGAGCAGCAGCGCAACGGCGAGCCCGGCGCTGCGCCAGAAGGTGAAGCCGCGCCCCCAGTCCCAACCGAGCGTGCGCAGGAACGGGCGCTTGCCGTTACCCGTCACGAGCATCCACGCGAGGACAATCGTGAGCTGGTGCGCGGGCACGAGCGAGAGGATGGCGACGAAAATAGCAATCGGGTCTTTCGTCACTATCTCGGCCACGGCGGCGAGGTCGGCGTGGCGGTAGAGCAGGTAGCCTATGATGAAGGCGAGCTGCGTGACGAACATGAAGACGAAGCTCATGACCCAGACGCCCACCGCGCCGAGTATGCCCCAGGGCGGGGTGTCCGGGCTGAACTGGTCAGAGCGCCCGTCGGACGGCGGCGTCACGTCATCGAAGCCGCTCTCGGTAAAAGGTATCTCGGGTGTGCCCACGCACGCGAGTTTAAGAGACGCGGCGGCGACGGTCAAACGGGGGAAGCTGTCAGCACTCAGCATTTAGCATTCAGCATTCAGCCAAACCCTCTTTGCGACCTTCACGCCTTCTTTGCGTTCTTTGCGTTTAGAGCTTCGTAGCTTAAACGCAATGGTCGCAGAGTAGACGCGAAGGCCGCAAAGGGTTTAGCTGAATGCTGAATGCTGAGTGCTCTTAGTCGAAGTGTTTCGTCATCGCGTCGCGCACGCGCTGCATGAGTGCGGGGAGGTCTGAGTCGTCGAGGCCGGCGGTCGGAATGGGCGGGTCGAGGTACATCTCGACCGGGCCCGCACGCAGCACCATCGAGCCGCGCGGCATCGCGCGTCGCGTCCCCGTGATGGTGACGGGGACGACCGCGAGGCCGGACTCCAACGCGAGCCTGAAGCCGCCCTTCTTAAGTGATTGCAACGAGCCGTCGCGCGTGCGCGTGCCTTCGGGGAAGAGAAAGGCTGAGACGCCGTCGCCGCCGAGGAGTTGCGCCGCGCGCCGCAGGCTTTCGATTGACTCGGCCGTCGAGCCGCGGTTGATGGGGATTTGCCCCGAGCGCCGCATGTGCCAGCCGAGGAAGGGGATGTGGAAGACTTCGCGCTTGGCGGCGATGCGGAGCTGCGCGGGCAGGTAGCCGAGCATCACGGGGATGTCCATCCAGCTCTGATGCGTCGAGAGGAACACGTAAGATTCGCCCGCGCGCAGATGTTCCGCGCCGTGGACGCGCACGTCGAGCAGCGCCGTCCGCGCGATCATCCTGCTCCACCTGCTCGCGCACCAGTGCTGTAGTCTGCCCCGCCGGTCGAAGAATGAGCAGGCCAGCGACAGCGTCCCCATCAACACCGTGTAGAGCGCGACGAGCGGCCACGCAACGGCCGTGTGTGCGTAATTCAGGAGAGTTGGCTCGCGCGGCGGCGGGGTGCGCGGAGCGTCGTCCGTCATAAGGAACAGTATTTAACCACAGAGACACAGAGGCACGGAGAGATTAAAATTCGGAGTTTCAAATTTTGAACTTTTAAATCCTTAACTCTGTGCCTCTGTCTCTGCGATGGTTAATAGTTTTACCCCTCGATGCCGAGGCGGCGGGCGGCGAGCGTGAGGCCGATGATGGTCTTCGCATCCTCGATCTCGCCGGAGGGAATCAACGCGAGCGCGGCCTTAAAGGGCATACGCACGACCTCTATAATCTCGTCGGGCTCGTGGCCGAGCGCGGTCTCGCGCAGATCTGTCGCGAGGAAGACCCAGAGCTTCTCGGCGCAGAAGCCCGGCGTCGTGTAGAAGGCTGAGAGCGGTTCGAGCCGCGCGGCGACGACGCCCAACTCCTCTTCTAGTTCGCGCGCCGCAGTCTGCTCCGGGCGCTCGCCGGGGTCGAGCTTGCCTGCCGGGATTTCGAGGACGCGGCGGCGCACGGGGTGTCTGTACTGCCGCACGAACGCCGTCGTCCCGTCGTCGAAGTATGTGACTATTCCCGCGCCGCCCGGATGCCCGACGACCTCGCGCACGTAAGTCACCTCGCCCTCGCGCACGGTGTCGCGCGCGACCGTGATGATCTTGCCCGCATACATCTCCTCGCTCGAAAGGAGTTGCGGAAGCTCTTCGTTTGAATCGTCCATGTTGATGAAGTGAGCGGTGAGCAGTTGAAAGAGCAAGGCGCTAGGCCCGTGCTCACTCAACCACTGCTCACCGCTCACTGCTCACTATCCTACTCCTGCACCGACAGGCGCGGCTTGTCCGTGGCCGTCGCGGGGCGGTCTTCGTTGTAACGGACGCCTATGACTTCGGAGCTGATATAGAAATGTCTGTGGCCCGTCGCGTCGCGGCCCGTGGCGCGCAGGGGGTCTGCGTTGATGCTGTATGAGGGCGTCTGCGCGCCCGACCTCGGCGTGAGCTTGACCGTGTATGCATAGCCCTCGCGCGCGGGAGGGTCTCCGTCGAAGCTCGTCTGAAGAATGCCCGTGTCTGTCAGTTGTTTGACGGTGCCGTATTCGCCGTAGGCTTGAAGGTGTATGTGCTCGGCGGCCGCGAGGAGTTCGAGCGAGTAGAGCGCGTCGGCCTCGTTGACCGCGACGACGCGGCGCTGAATCGTGTCGTTGTACATGCGCACGGCCAGCCAGCCGAGCGGGATGAGCACGAGCATCCCCACGCCCGCGACTATCAACGCGGTGCGCCAAAGACGTTTCGACTCGGAACTGTCGGCCATGCTTCCGCTGTTCTCCTTCGCGCGGGCGATTGTAACCGAAGCCGCCGCCGAGACGACAGCGCAACGCGTACGGCTTCAGGACTGAGACTCTGTCGGTCGCCGCGAGTCGTTCATACGCCCGCGGCCAGTAGCGCCTTGATTTCGCCGACGAGGTAGAGCGAGCCCGTGACGCAGATTGTGCCGCCCGTGGGCGTCTGCGCGAGCGCGACCGTGAGCGCGTCGGCCGCCGAAGGTGCGAGCGCGACGGAGCGCGGAGGGTCGTCGGCGGGCACCGCGCGCAGAAGCTCTTCGACCGTCGCGGCGCGTGGGCTGCGCGGCTCCGTCAGCACGAGACGCTCAGCGGCGGGGAAGAGGACTGCGCCAATCTCCGCGAGCGCCTTGTCGCGCATCGCGCCGAAGACCAACGTCACCTTTCGGCCCTCGAACTCGTCGAGGTACGCGCGAAGCGCACGCGCGCCCGCGGGGTTGTGCGCGCCGTCGAGGAGCAGCAGCGTGCGTCCGTCGCTGTGAATCAACTCAAGTCTGCCCGCGTGCTCGGCCGACTCAAGCCCTTCGATGACGTGCTCGCGCGTTATCTTGAAGCCGTCGGAGGCCAACGTCTCCGCGAGGGCGACGGCGAGCGCGGCGTTCGTCAACTGATGTCGGCCGCGAAGCGCGAGGCAGACGCCCGAATATTCTTCGCGCTCGGTTCTGAGCCGCACGCGAAGGCGGCCTTCGCCGCACACGCCCTCGACCCTCAAGTCTTCGGTCGAGAACCGGGGCTCGACGCCCGCTTCGCGGCAGCGGCGCAGTATGACTTCGCTCGCCTCCGCTGGTTGCGGCGCGACGACGGCCCGCACGCCCTCTCGAATGATGGCGGCCTTCTCCGACGCAATCGCGGCGAGCGTGTCGCCGAGGTACTCCTGATGGTCGAGCGCGACGGGCGTTATCGCCACGATTGATGCTCCCGCCGCGGTCGTCGCGTCGAGCCTTCCGCCGAGACCCGTTTCGAGAATCGCTACATGTACGCGCGCGTCGCGGAACGCGTCGAGCGCAATCGCCGTCATCTGCTCGAAGAAGGTCGGGAGCGCGCCCGACTCTGCGCGCACGCGCTCCGAGGCTTCGCGCACGAGGGTCGCGTGGCGCGCGAACTCTTCGCGCGTGATTTCGCGGCCGTCTATTCGCACGCGCTCCTGTATCGAGACGAGGTGCGGCGAGGTGTAGAGTCCCGTGTGAATTGATGCCGCGCGGCAGATGGCTTCGAGCATCGCGGCGGTCGAGCCCTTGCCGTTCGTGCCTGCTATCTGGACTGAAGGGTATGCGGTGTGCGGGTCGCCGAGGCGCGCGAGCAGGCGTGTGACGTTTTCGAGCCCGAGCTTTATCGCCAACGTCTCGTGGCCGAGGCTCAGGAGGTAGCTGACCGACTCGTCGAAGTTCACGTGTGGAGAGTAGGGAAGTCCGGTCGAGTGCCTTAAGTCCGGTCTCTTAGTCGGACTGCTTGTTGGGCTCGGGGCTTTGCGCGGGGCGCTTCAAAGCCTCTTCGTCGTGCACCTCCGTTACGGGAGGCGCGGCCGCCGCGCGCGAGCCGTTCTCGGCGGGCAGCTCGGCCTTGAAGCCCTGCGCGCGGAGCGAGGGATTGAACATGAAGTCGAGCGCGTTGATGATGAAGTCGCGCGCCTCCCGTCGGTCAACGACGGCGTCGAGCATGCCGTGCTCAATTAAGAACTCGGCGGTCTGGAAGTCCTTCGGGAGCTTCTGCCGAATCGTCTGCTCGATGACGCGCGGCCCCGCGAAGCCTATCAGCGCTTTGGGCTCCGCGATGTTGATGTCGCCGAGCATCGCGAAGCTCGCGGTGACGCCGCCCGTCGTAGGGTCTGTCAGGACGGAGACGAAGGGGAGCCGCGCGGCGTCGAGTCGTGCGAGCGCGGCGGAGATTTTCGCCATCTGCATCAGTGAGAGCGTGCCCTCCTGCATGCGCGCGCCGCCCGACATCGAGACGACGACGACCGCCGCGCGCTCTAGCAACGCGCGCTCAATCGTGCGCGTAATCTTCTCGCCGACGGCGACGCCCATCGAGCCGCCGAGGAATTGGAAGTCCATCGCGGAGATTGCGACCGGATGTCCGCCCATCACGCCGCGCGCGTTGATGACGGCCTCGGGCAGGCCGGTCTTTCGACGCGCCTGTTCGAGACGCTCCTTGTAGGGCTTCGTGTCCGTGAAGTTTAAGGGGTCGCCCGAGACGACCTCGGAGTCCAACTCCTCGTACTTGCCTTCGTCGTAGAGGAGGGCTAGGCGCTGGCGCGCGCCTATGCGGAAGTGGTGCGAGCAGTGTGGGCAGACCTGCGAAGACTCTTCGAGTTCGCGCTTGTAGAGCGCGGCGTCGCACGAGGGGCACTTCTCGAACAGTCCCTCGGTCTTGACGCGCCGCTCCTCCGCGGGGACGGACTCGATGCGGTTCTCTTTTTTACGGAACCAGGACATGCCTTAAGCTCGCACGCGCGTGCAGCCCCTTCTTCGTCTCGCGCAGGCTTTCTGAGTGGGCTTTCGGCCACGGAGGTTAACACAGGCGACGCGCCGAGCGGAAACGCTTCGGCGCGTCGCGCGCTCGAAAATCTGCGCCGTCGCTTTAAGTGCGCGGCCTCGCCTCGTGCCGCTGCTCGGCCTCGCGGCGTTCGGCCGCGGCCAGAACGTCCTGCTGGCCCGCGAGCGAGCCCGTGCCGTTCTGCCCACGGTTCTCCACGGCGTAAACCAACTGGCCCACGACCTCGCGCTCGGCCTCCTCCCAACTGCCCTTGAAGGTGCAGCCCGCTGCGTTGCGGTGGCCGCCGCCACCGAAGCGCTCGGCGATGCGCGCGACGTTAACATCGCACTTCGAGCGCAAGGAGACGCGGTAGACGCCGGGCGCGGTCTCCTTGAAGAAGGCGCACGCCTCCACGTCGCCGCAGCTCATCGGGTAGTTGACGAAGCCGTCGCCGTCCTCGTCGGTAGCATTCGCGCGCTCCTGCGCCTCTTGCGTCTGCACGAGCCACGCGACGCGGCCCGACGTGTCGCGGCGGACTGTCGAGAGCACGCCGCTCATCAACTCTATCTTGCTCCAAGGGTAGTTGGCGAAGACGTTCTGCGAGACCTTCGCGGGCTTCACTCCGGCGCGTACAAGCTCGCTTGCGACCTTGAAGGTGCGCTCCGAAGTGTTCGAGTAGTGAAAGCTTCCCGTGTCGGTGATGAGCGCGGTGTAGACGCACTCGGCCGTCTCACGCGTGACGCGGACGCCGAGCGCCTTGCAGAGGTTGTAGACCATCTCGCCGACCGCCGAGGCCGTCGAGTCTATCCAGTTGATGTCGCCGAAGAGCGCGGTCGTCGAGTGGTGGTCGATGTTGACGACGAGTTGCTTCTCAAGGTCGACGAGGCCGGGGCGCGTGATGTCCGAGCACTCTATGACGAAGACCGCATCGTAGACTCTATCGACGCGCGGCGTGACGCGCACCACCTCCGCGCCGGGGAGCTTGGCGTAGGCGTGCGGCACTTCGTCGCGCATGATGACCTCGACCTCCTTGTCGAGGGCGCGAAGGAGCCAGAAGAGTCCGAGCGACGAGCCGAGACTGTCGCCATCGGGACGTATGTGCGAAGTGATCGCGAAGCGTCGCTTCGACTCGATGAGTCCAACTACTTGGTGAAGCATGATAAAAACAAGGATGAAGGATGAAGGATGAAGGATGAAGGGAAGACAGCGCCTCTCTTATCCTTCATCCTTCATCCTTCATCCTTCATCCTTTCTATCTTCTCCGGCCTCTTCCGGGGCGTCAGGCCGGTCTTGCGTACCCACCTCGATCTTCGAGAGCAGCTCCTCGACGCGCGCGGCCGACTCCTCGACCGTATCGCGCACGAAATGAAGCTCGGGAGTGTAGCGGAGGTTGAGCAGTGTGCCAAGCTGGCGGCGCACATAGGGCGCGGCGTGTTGCAGCGCCTTGTGCGCCGCGGCCTTCTCCGCGTCCGTCCCCACGGCGGTAAAGTAGATGGTCGCGTCGCGCAGATTCTCCGTGACGCGCACGTCCGTCACCGTCACAGACTCCACGCGCGGGTCTTCCAGCTCGAAGCCGACGATCTGGCTGACCTCCTCGCGTATCACTTCCGCCAACTGCTCTGGCCGTCGCATAAAAAGCAAGGATGAAGGCGGAAGGATGAAGGATGAAAGGGCCGCCGTCGGCAGCCGCTCGCATTTACTTCATCCTTCCGCCTTCATCCTTCATCCTTCCTAAAGCTCCGTAGCAGCTATCTGCTCAATGATGTAGCACTCGATCTGGTCGCCGTCCTTGATGTCGTTGAAGTTCTCAAGGCCGATGCCGCACTCGAAGCCCTCGCGCACCTCCGCCACGTCGTCCTTGACGCGGCGCAGGGAGCCGATAGAGCCCTCCCACGCGACGACGCCGTCGCGTATGAGGCGTGCGCGCGTGTTGCGTCGAATGACGCCGTCGATGACGCGGCAGCCTGCAATCACGCCCGCGCGCGGAACGCGGAAGGTCGTGAGCACGAGCGCCTTGCCGAGAATCTTCTCGGTCTCGATCTTGTCGAGCATGCCTATCATCGCGGCGCGTATCTCCTCCTCGACCTTGTAGATGATCGAGTGGAGTCGTATGTCAACGTGCTCCTGCCGCGCGAGTTCCGCCGCGCGGACTTCCGGTCTCACGTTGAAGCCGATGACGACGACCGCGCGCCCGGAGGCTTCCGTCTGCGAAGCGGCGGCGAGCAGCACGTCCGACTCGGTGATTGCGCCGACGCCCGAGCGCACGACGCGAACCTTGACGGTGTCGGTCGAGAGCTTCGTCAGCGTGCTCCTCAAGACTTCGACAGAGCCCTGCACGTCGGCCTTGACGATTGCCAATAGTTCCTTGACCTGTGCCTCGCCGAGAGCCTCGATGCCGCGCTTGGTGGTCTGCGCGAGCGTCTGCTGGCGGGCGACCTGTTGGCGCTGGTGCGAAATCTGCTGCGCCTTCGTGATGTCGGCGACGACCTGGAAGGTCTCGCCCGCCTGCGGCACGCCCTGAAGTCCGAGGACTTCGACGGGAGTCGCCGGGCCTGCTTCCGAGATGTGCTCGCCCCGGTCGTTGTACATGGCGCGCACCTTGCCGAATATCTGCCCGACGATGAAGGGGTCGCCCGCGTGGAGCGTGCCCTGCTGCACGAGCACGGTCGCGACAGCGCCGCGCCCTCGGTCGAGCTTCGCTTCCAAGACGACGCCCGAAGCCAGACGCGTCGGGCTCGCCTTCAGGTTCAGGATGTCCGCGGTGAGCAGGATGGTCTCAAGCAGGTTGCCGATGTTCTCGCGCTTCTTCGCGGAGACGGGAACCATCTCCACCTCGCCGCCCCACTCGACGGGCTGTAGGCCCTGCACGGCGAGTTCCTGACGCACGCGGTCGGGGTTCGCGTCGGGCTTGTCTATCTTGTTTATGGCGACGACGATGGGCACGTGCGCGGCGCGCGCGTGCTCGATGGCTTCGATGGTCTGCGGCATGACGCCGTCGTCGGCGGCGACGACGAGGACGACCACGTCCGTCGCCTTCGCGCCGCGTGCGCGCATCATCGTGAAAGCCTCGTGGCCGGGAGTGTCGAGGAAGACTACGCGGCGCAACTGGTCTGGGTTGTCGGCGCTCGGCACCTGTACGCTGTAGGCGCCTATGTGCTGAGTGATGCCGCCCGCCTCGCCCGCCGCGACGTTCGCTGCGCGTATGCCGTCGAGCAGAGAGGTCTTGCCGTGGTCAACGTGGCCCATGACGGTGACGACGGGCGCGCGCGACTCCTCCGTGTCGTCTGCGTCGGACTCGATGAGCTGCTCGAACTCCTCCTCGGCGACCATCTCCTCGAAGCCGAGGAACTGCACGTCGAAGCCGAATCGTCGTCCCAACTCCTGCGCGATGTTGTTGTCGAGCGGCTGATTGAGCGTGGCGAAGACGCCGCGCTGCAAGAGCATCGCCTGAATGTCTTTGGGGCGAATACCGAGCTTGTCGGCGAACTCCTTGATGGTCGCGCCCTCGACGAGCCGAACCTGCTTGAGGTCGGCCGCGCCCGCGGGCGCGTTGATCGACTGCGCGATGCGGTCTTCGAGCCTGAGCGCCTTCGGCGGGACTACGAAGTCGCGCTCGAAGCCGCGCCCGCGCCCGCTCTTGTCGCCGGGCATGGGGCGACCGCCGCGACCGCCGCGACCGCCGCGACCGCCGGGGCGGCGCGCGTCGGCGGGCGGGATGTATGTGGTCTGCGGCGTCGCGGTCTCGCCGGGCGTGCCGTGGAGGCTCGCGTCAACTTCGCCTCCGCGCCCTCGCGCACGACCGGCACCGGCGCCGCCGCGTGCGCCACGTTCTTTATCGCCGCGTGGAGCCTGAGTCGGCTGCGGCAGAGGCGCGGGGACGTTCACGCGTTGGCCGGGCTGCACGCCCGCCTTGAGTGCCGCGTCGGTGAGACGCAGCGTGCGTATCTGCCTGCCGGGGGCGGGCACTGCTTGCGGCGCGGGTATGTGTGGCGCTTCGGTCGCCGTTTCCGCGGGAGCCGCGGCGCTCTGTTCTGTCATCTGTTCGGGAAACTCTTCCAATCCTTCGGCTGGAATCTGCTCTGGCTCTGAAACTTCGGCGGGCGCGTGCGCCGTCGCGGCACCGGGGGCGTCGCCCGCGTCGCTCGCGGCGTGTGCGGGCTGCTGCTGCTCGTGCGACTCGGGCTGTTCGGGTCGGTCGGCGCGCACGGCGGGCGTCAGCTTCTTGAGGACGCGGGGGACGAGCGGGCGCGAGGTGGAGGAGGTGGCGGCGGCGGCGTCCGAAGGCTGCTCCGCCGGAGCGGCCTCGACTTCGGGCGCGTGCGGCTCCGCGTAGACTTCGGGCGCGGGGGCGTCAGACGGCTCGGGCGCTTCGGGCGTCGCATCCTCTACGTGCTTCGCCTTCTTGACGACGCGAATCTCGCGCTTGACCGGGGCCTCTTTCTTCGGGAAGTACTTGTTGCGTATCTTCTCGGCCAGCTCTTTGGAGATGGTGTTCGAGGGTACACTCACGTCCACGCCTTCACGACGCACCTCTTCTATGAGGCGCTTCGACTCCATCTTAAGCTCTTTGGCGAGGTCGTAAATCCTGATCTTTGACGTGTGAGCTGCTGACATGCACTCCTTCTTCGACGCTTCTGGTAAAACGGCGTCGCGCGCTTCACGGGTTAAGTTTGAACCGCCCTCTCAACCCCTTCCAACACGCGCGCTGACGCACACGGCCCGAAGAAGGGTCTTAAGGCGGGCAGCAGTCGCGCGCCTCCGTTTGAGGAGTGCGCGCGACCGCGTCACTGCGTTTATTCGACGGCAGAAGCATCGTCGGCCTCGTCGTCGGAAACGTTTTCAACCGGAGCGGGCTCGCCCTCTGACGTGGCGGCCGGCTCCGAAGAAGTCTGTACCTCGGGCGCGGAGGCTTCCGGTCCGAAGTCGCTGCGCGGCGAGACGGGCGAGTCTTCGTACTCCTCGTCCGACTCCTGCACTATACTGCCGCCGACATTGTCGGTCTCTACGTCGAGCGTCGAGGGGCGATCCTCTTCGTCGAAGGAGCCCGTGCTCTGAATCACGGCGGCCTCCGAAGAGAAGATGTCGGGCGCGGGCGTTATCGTGTCGGGGCGAAGGTCACGGCCCGCGCCCTGAAGAATAAGCTCGTCAGCCGACATCTGCTCGACCTCGGTCATAGCGACCGGCTCGGCCGACTCCTGCGCGAGAATGTTGTCGGGCGAGAGGTCTTCGGCCATGAAGGGCGGGCGCGTGCGCGCGGCCTCGTCGTAGCCCTCGGCGATCATCGCCTCGGAAGGCTCGACCTCGCCGACTTCGGCGTCCGGATCTGCCTCGACCGACGCCGCGTGCTGCACGACCGGCCGCGTCTCTTCTTCGCCCTCTTCAGCCATCTCGCCCCCCGGTTCGTCTGAAGCCTCGTCCGACGCCGCTTCGACAGTCGCACCGGACTCTTCGCCGCCCTCGCCCTCCGCAGCCTCGGCCTCGGCGGTCGCGCGTGCCTGCTCGACTACGGCCTGCGCCGCGCCGATGAGAGCCTCGGCCTGATCGATACTCATGTCGAGGAACTCGGCGATGTTGTCAACGGTCGCGTTGGCGAGCGACTCGATGTCTTCGACGCCGTGGTTGGCTAAGGTCGAGACCATCGCGGGGTTCATGCCCTGCAAGCGCTCAAGCGGCACGGCCTCGCCCGAAGCTATCATCGCGCCCATCTGAGCGGCGACCTCGCGCTTCAGCTCTTCCTCGCTGCGGATGTCTATGTTCCAGCCGACGAGCTTCGTCGCGAGGCGCACGTTCTGGCCGCGCTTGCCGATGGCTAAGCTTAGCTGGTCTTCGTTGACGATGACCTCCATCTGGCGGTGCTCGATGTCGGTGATGCGAACCTGATTGACCTTCGCGGGCGAGAGGGCGTTGGCGGCGAAGACCGAAGGCTCGTCCGACCACTCGATGATGTCAATCTTCTCGCCGCGAAGCTCCCTGATAATTGCCTGGACGCGCGAGCCCTTCATGCCGACGCACGCGCCGACGGGGTCAACGTCGCGCTCCGTGGACGCGACTGCTATCTTCGCGCGCTCACCCGGCTCGCGCACCGCCGACTTGATGACGACCGTGCCGTCGTAAATCTCGGGCACCTCCATCTCGAAGAGGCGCTTCAGAAGCTCGGGGCTGGTGCGCGAGACGACGACCTGCGGGCCTTTCGACTCCTTTGAAACATCGTCGATGACGACGCGTATGCGCTCGCCCTGATTCCACTGCTCGCCGCGCGACTGCCCGTTGCGCCCGAGCACTGCCTCGACCGTGCCGAGGTCTACGATGAGGTCGCCGCGCTCGAAGCGCTTGACGTAGCCGTTGACGAGGTCGCCGACCTTATCTATGTACTGCTCGTAGATGTTCTGGCGCTCGGCGTCGCGGACTTTCTGGAAGAGAATCTGCTTGGCGGTCTGCGCGGCGATGCGGCCCATGTCTTCGACGGGCAGCGGAAGCTGAAGCTCGTCGCCGATCTCGACCTCGTCGCCCGCAAGCTCCTTCGCCTCGTCGAGCGAAAGCTCGCGCCCCGGATTCTCGACCGTCTCGACGACGACCTTCGAGGCGAAGATTTCCAGACCCGACTCGGGCGCCCACTCGACCTGAATCTCCTCGCCCGACTTGAACTGCTTGCGGGCTGCGGCGCGCACGGCCTCCTTGACCGCTTCGATAACGACTTCGCGGTCTATGCCCTTCTCCTTGCAGACGGCGTCAATGCTTTGCCCGATGGATGCGCTCATAATTTTTTAAGGTCTGGGGGTTAGATGCCGGGGCTGGTGAAAGACCTGCCTGTCTCTAACTTCTAATCACTGGCCCCTGCTTTCTTCTGCCGTTCGCGCTCCTCCGCGACGCGGAACTCTTCCTCAACGTCAATCTCCAGGTTCGCCTTCGCTATCTCCGCGAAGGGGATTCGCACGCTTCCGCTGGTGCGGTCGTCGAAGAGAATCTCCTCGCCCTCGATGCCCGCGATGCGGCCACGGAAGTTTCTCTGACCTCCGATGGCGCCGCGCGTCTTCACCCTTGCCAATCGGCCCGCGAAGCGCTCGTAGTCCGCGAGGCTGTAGAGCCCGCGCTCCAGCCCCGGCGAGGAGACTTCGAGCGTGTATGCATCGGAGATGAAGTCCTCCACGTCGAGCACGGTACCCATGTGGCGGCTCACCTCGGAGCAGTCCTCGTGTGTGACCCCGCCCGGCTTGTCAATGAAGACGCGTACGATGGGAGCGCGAGCCCCGCCCGCGACTTCGACGTGTACGAGTTCGAGCCCGCGCTCCGTGGCCGCGCGCTCAGCAATCTCCCGCACGCGCCCCTCGACTGAACTCTCCTCGCCCACCCACGTTCCTCCCCGAACAACCCTCGGCCCAAAAGAAAAAGTGGGCCGAGAACCCACTGGACGCCGCCGCCGCGCTCCGAGCAAGAGGCGAATTATAAGGTACGCGCCCGCGCGTGGCAAGCAGGGCGAAGGCGGGAGAGGGAAGGGTTAAAAGAGGAGATGCGGAAGAGGGGAAAAGGTGAAGACTGTGGAGGAGAGAAAAGACCGGCGACGCCGGGCGTCATGGCCTTAAACCTCTTAAACCCCCGTACCCTTTAACCCAATTTGGATTTAACGACTTCACTCACGACGCGCCCGTCGGCGTTGCGGCCCGCGAGCCGGGCCATCGCCGCCTTCATCACCGCGCCCATCTCCTTCATCGAAGACGCGCCCGTCTCCGCGACCGCCTCCTCCACGGCGCGCTCTATCTCCTCGCGCGTCGCGGCCCGCGGCAGATACTCATCGATGACGGCGATCTCCGCGCGCTCCTTCTCGGCAAGCTCCGCCCGGCCCGCCTTCTCGTACTGCTCGACCGAGTCCCTGCGCTGCTTGACGAGCGACTGCAAGAGCTTCGTCAACTCCTCGTCCGTCAGCGCCGCGCCCTTCTCGATCTCGCGGTTCTGCACGGCCGCCTTCACCATCCTCAGAGTCGAAAGCCTCACGGCCTCCTTCGACTTCATCGCCGCCGTCATGTCGCTCGTGATTCGTTCCTTCAGGGTCATTCTGGTTGCCTTTCCTTGGGTTTAAGCATGCCCGTTCGAGCGCGCGAGGTGCTCTTTGAGGAAGCGGCCTGTGTGTGAGTCGGGGGCGGACATGATCTGTTCGGGCGTGCCGGTGGCGACGACGCGGCCGCCGTTGTCGCCGCCCTCGGGGCCGAGGTCTATGAGGTAGTCGGCGGTCTTGATGACATCGAGGTTGTGTTCGATGACGAGGAGCGAGCCGCCCGCATCGACCAGCGTGCGGAAGGCCGCGAGCAGTTTGTTGATGTCGTCGAAGTGGAGGCCCGTCGTCGGCTCGTCGAAGATGTAGAGCGTGCGCGCGCCGGTCTTCTTGGACAGATAGGAGGCTAGCTTGACGCGTTGTGCCTCGCCGCCTGAAAGAGTTGTGGCGGACTGGCCGAGGCGTAGGTAGCCGAGGCCCACTTCGTCGAGGACGCGCAGGCGGTTGGCAATCTTCGAGGTGTCGCGGAAGAAGTTCATCGCCTCGCGCACGGTCATGCTGAGCACGTCGTTGATGCTCTTGCCGCGATAGCGCACGTCCAAGACCTGCGGCTTGAAGCGCGTGCCCTTGCACTCTTCGCAGACCAGCTCAACGTCCGCGAGGAACTGCATCTCGACCGTGACCGTGCCGTCGCCCTCGCACACGTCGCAGCGCCCGCCGGGCACGTTGAAGGAGAAGTGCGACGGGTCGAAGCCTTTCGACTGCGCGTCGCGCGTCTGCGAGAAGGCTTCGCGAATGGCGTCGTAGACCTTGATGTATGTGACCGGGTTCGAGCGCGGCGTGCGCCCGATGGGCGATTGGTCTACGAGCACAACGTCGTCCAGATTCTGCGTGCCCGCGAGTTCTCGGAACGCGCCGACCTGTCCCTGCCACTCGCCGCGCTGCTTCTTCATCCCCGCGAAGATTACGTCGTGGACGAGAGTTGACTTGCCGGAGCCAGAGACGCCCGTGACGCAGACGAACATCTCAAGCGGGATGTCCACGTCAACCCCTTTCAGGTTGTGCTCGGTCGCGCCGCGCACGCTGATGCGCTTCTTCTTCGCCGAGCGCCGCTGCTTCGGCTCCTTTATCTCCGACTCGCCGCGAAGGTACTTGCCCGTCAGCGTCGCGCCGGACTTCAGAAGCCCCTCGAAGTCGCCCTCGTATACGACCTTGCCGCCGAGTTCGCCCGCTGCGGGGCCTATGTCGAGAATGTAATCGGCGGCGCGCATCATCTCCTCGTCGTGCTCGACGACGAGCACGGTGTTGCCTATGTCGCGAAGGTTGTGCAGGAGCTTTATGAGCCGCTCGGAGTCGCGCGGGTGCAGGCCAATCGAGGGCTCGTCCAGAACGTAGAGCGCGCCCACGAGCGACGAGCCTAAATTAGTCGCGAGCTGTATGCGCTGCGCCTCGCCGCCCGAGAGGGTAGAGGCGAGGCGGTCGAGCGTGAGGTAGTCGAGACCCACGTCAACCAGAAACTTGAGGCGGCGTCGAATCTCAAACAGCACCTTGTCCGCAATCGCCGCCTGCTCGGTCGTGAGTTCTAACGAGTCGAAGAAGACCTCGGCCTCCTTTATAGAGAGGGCGCAGATGTAGGGAAGCGTCCGGCCGCCGACTAAAACGTCGCGCGCCTCCTGACGTAGACGCCCGCCGCCGCAGTCGGGGCAGAGCGTATAGCCGCGATACTTCGCGAGGAAGACGCGCACGTGCAGCTTGTACTTCTTCGTCTCCAACCACTCGAAGAAGCCGCGCACGCCGCTCCATCCCGTCTTGCCTTCGACAATCGTGCGCTGCTGCTGCTTCGTCAACTCCTGAAACGGAGCGTCGAGCGGAATCCTCTCCTGCCGCGCGAAGCGCCGGAGTTCCGCGCGCGCCCATTCGTACTGCGGCTTCGTCCAGGGCTCAATCGCGCCGTCGGCGAGTGAGAGTTGCGGATTCGGGATGACTAAATCGAGGTCGAGGCCGATGGTGTTGCCGAAGCCCTGACACGTAGGGCACGCGCCGTAAGGGTTGTTGAAGCTGAAGAGTCGCGGCTCGGGCTGCGCGTAGATGGTGCCGTCGTACTTGCACTCGAAGCGCTCGGAGAACTTGAGAGAGCGCGGCTCCGCTTCGGCGGTTCGTATCAAGGCCGAGCCGTGGCCTTCGATGAAGCAGGTCTCGAATGAATCGACGAGCCGCTCGCGCACATCGGCGCGCGCGACGAGCCGGTCAACCAAGACGTAGACGCCCTCGAAGTCGGCGCGCGTGTAGTCGTCGGGCGAGCGAAGCTCAAGCGTCTCGCCTTCGACGAGCAGGCGCGTGAAGCCGCGCTGCATCAGGCTCATCACGTGCGCCGTCACCGCGCGCCGGTCGGAGACAGCGGAGGTAGTCTTCTTCGTGGCCGTCTTCTTCTTAGACTTCGACGCAGACTTACCCGTACCGTTCTCTTCGACGCGAAGCCCGGCCTCTGCGGGGAAGAGGACATAGAAGCGCGTGCCTTCGGGCAAGGTCTCTAAGACTTCATGCGCGGAGGACTCGGGCGAGTCCTTGTGAACCTCTCGACCGCAGACGCGGCAGAAGGTCATGCCGACGCGCGCGTAGAGGAGCCGCAGGTAGTCGTAGACCTCGGTCTGCGTGCCGACGGTCGAGCGCGGGTTGCGCGTCGAGTTCTTCTGCCGGATGGCTATCGCGGGAGGGATGCCGAGGACTTCGTCCACATCCGGCTTGTCCATACGTTCGAGGAACTGGCGCGCGTAGGCCGAGAGCGACTCGACGTAGCGGCGCTGCCCTTCTGCGTAGATGGTGTCGAAGGCGAGCGACGACTTCCCGGAGCCGGAGACGCCCGTGACGACCGTCATCTTCTCGACGGGGATGGAGAAGGAGACGTTCTTTAGGTTGTTGACGCGCGCCCCGCGCACCGTGATTGAATCTTGACTCATGGCTCTCGAAAACAGACGGCGACGCGCATTGTTGTCTACCGGGAGGCACGTCGAACCGACAATGATAACCTGTTTTCCGGCGGAGGCGAAACGCGGGCGGCGCAAGTTTCACCGTACATGAAACGGGCCTGAGAACGTCAACGAAACGGGCCTGAAGACGCGTCGGCCGCGCAAATTAAATTTAACTTTCCGACATGCGGCGGAGAGGAGAGGATGGTTAAATACGGAACGATGGAGGCCGTCACGAAAATGAGTACGAAGCCGTGCGCGCCGCGACTCGGTCTGGTCTGCATCACGCACAGCGACGCGGTCAGGTACAAGACCGTGACGCGCAAGCGCCTCCTACAGTTCGACGCCGAAGAGCAGAAGCGAATGCTTCGCGCGCTGTATGCCGCGAACCTCGCGCGCCTCGGCGCGGCACTCGACTTCTGCGTCGGGCGCGGCCTGAACCTCTACCGAATGACCTCCGGGCTCTTCCCCTTCGCCGACGACGAGGCGGGCGAGGGGCTGCTCGAAGAGTTTCGTGAAGAGGTCGCGGCCGTTGGGATGCGTGCGACCGAACTCGGCATACGTCTGGTCTTGCACCCCGACCAGTTCGTCGTGCTCAACTCCGACTCGCCGCAGGTGATTGTGAACAGCCTGAAGATTCTTGAGATGCACGCGCGCGTGATGGACATGCTCCGCCAGCCTCGCTCGGCGTGGGCGCTCATAGAGATTCACGGCGGGAAGGGCGGGCGCGCGGACCGTCTCGTCGAGCAGATAGCCCTGCTGCCCGAGGCCGTGCGCGCGCGCATAGCGTTCGAGAACGACGAATACATATACTCGGCCCGTGAGATTCTCGAAGTGTGCGGGCGCGCGGGCGTGCCGATGGTCTTCGACGCGCACCACCACGTCGTACACGAGGGCCTGGACTCATACGACCACCCGAGCGTCGCCGAGATGGTCGAGGCCGCGCGCGAGACTTGGCCCACGCCCGAGTGGCAGCTCGCGCACATCTCCAACGGCCGCGAGTCGTTCCGCGACCGGCACCACAGCGACCTCGTCACACAGATGCCCGCCGCATACGCGCGGGTGCCGTGGGTAGAGGTCGAGGCCAAGCACAAGGAACTCGCGATAGAACATTTGAGGGAAGTGATGAGTGATAAGTGATGAGTAATGAGAAGGAGGACAGGCTTTCTCTCATCTCTCATCACTTATCACTCATCACCATTTTGGAGAGTCTGTCTGTGATGAATAAGTTTTTAATCGCGCTCGTCCTGCTTGCGTCGTGCGCTTCGCCGCTGCCGTCGCAGTCGCAGAAGGCCGAGGGGGCGAAGACCGGAGCGGCGAAGACCGCGTCGGCGGCCTCGGAGTTAAGCTCGAAGACGATCAACGCGCCGCAGTTGCTCGAAGACGTGCGCGTGCTCTCGGGCGACGCGATGGAGGGGCGCGGGATGGGGACGCAGGGCGGCGTGATGGCGCGCACCCTCATCATACGCCGCTTCGCGGACGTGGGCCTGAAGAGCTTCGGCGACTCGTACGAGAAGCCCTTCGAGGCGGGCGGCGCGGCGAAGATACGGGCCGCGAACGTCGTCGGCTACGTCGAGGGCTCGAAACATCCCGAACGCTTCGTCGTCGTCACGGCCCACTACGACCACCTCGGCGTGCGCGACCGACAGATTTACAACGGCGCGGACGACAACGCCTCGGGCGTGGCAGTCCTACTGCAACTCGCCGCGCACTTCGCGCGCGCGCAGCCCCGGAACTCGATCATCTTCGCCGCGCTCGACGGCGAGGAGGAGGGGCTGCTCGGCGCGCGCGCGCTCGTCAAGTGGCTCAAGGACGAGCGGCGCGACGTTGCGCTCGACGTGAACATGGACATGGTCAGCCACAGCGAGCGCGGCGAGCTATACGCGTCGGGCGCGTACCATAGCCCCGCGCTCACGCCCGCGCTCAAGCTGCTCGCCGCGCGCGCGCCCGTCCATCTACTGCTCGGCCACGACCGCCCCGAGCAGGGGCACGACGACTGGACGAACCAGTCAGACCACTACGAGTTTCACAAGGCCGGAATCCCCTTCGTCTACTTCGGCGTCGAAGACCACAAGGACTACCACAAACCCACCGACGACTTCGAGACCATCACGCAACCCTTCTTCGTCCACGCCGCCGAGACGATTCTCGACGCGGTCGAAACCTTCGACGCAGACCTCGACTCCGCACTCGGCGCGCAGGGGCACAAGGGCTGAAGAGTCTTTACGCGACTCGACGCGGCGCGAGGGTCTTCAATAATAGTGTCGGAAGGCGGCGAGAAGCCTTTCGGGCCGCCGCGGCTCAGGCGACGGCATAAAGTGAGAAGTCGGGAGGCGAGACCGCAAAGCCTCGCCTCCCGACTTCTCATTGCGCCTCGCGGCCGGAGGTTTCGTGCAGCTTCAGTTCTGCCGCTCGTCCGGGTCTTTGATGTCTATGCTCTCGGGGAACGACTCGGCCGAGGGCTCCTTCGCGTGGCCGTTGCCCACTGACTCCGTGGGCGCGCGAGACAAGGCTTCGGCTCCCGCGCCGACCACTTCGGGCGGGGCGGGGGCCTGTTGAGGTTGAGGCACGTCGGGCGGCACGGCGTCTTTGAAGACTCGCTCGTCCTTATGCTGCGGGGGCGGCATCATGTGTTCGTGCTTCGCGGCGGATTGCTTCTCGCGCGCCGTGTCGGGCGCGAAGCGCTGCTTGTAGTTCTCCGCGCTGCCCTCTCTCAGAAACATCGGGTCGAAGAAGCGCAGGTGCAGCCAAGCGGCGAACGAGCCGATGAAGCCGACGACGAACCCGACGCCCGCGCGTATGAGCGTCTCGCGCAGGCGCACGACGCGCATCAGTCTCTTGCCGATGAGCGCCGTGCCGAGCGCCGTCAGCGCGAAGCTGACGACGAGCATGGCGATGAACCCGACCGTGATGGCCCTCAGAAGTACGCTGTCGCGGAACGCGTACGCGGCCCACACTCCCCCGACGAAGGTGAGCGCCGCGAGCACGTAGGCGAGGTTCATCAGCCACCTCTTCAGCTTCCAAATCTTGAAGGCGAGCGCGCCGCTCACGCCGAGCAACTCCCTGATGCGCTTGTAGCGCGGGCCGACTCCCTTCATCCCGTCTTCGACCGCGAGGAAGTCCCACTCCACAGGGCTCTGCGGCCCGTCGAAGCCCTCGACGCACCTCTTCTCGGCGAAGGCATGCTCGGTCATACGGTAGGCGCTCGTCATCAGCGTGTACGCCTCAACGTCGGAGAACGAGTCGAGGTCTGTGCGCACGCCCGCGAGCGACTGCTGCACGTCCTTCGCGATGCCGTAGCTCGTGAGCTTGCCCTTGCGTGCGGCGGGGCGTGCGTCGTCGTCGTCCGCGTCGGAAGGGTCTAGGCAGTCAATCCAGTCCACGGGGTCAACGTCCAAGTCCTGCTTGAGGTGTACGAACATGAAGCCGCGCAGAAGGTGCGAGCGGCGTCGCGCGGACAAGTCCTGAAACTGCGACTCGCGCACGCGCGACTGAAGTATCGTGGAGGAGCGCAAGGGCACGCCGAGCAGCCCTCGGCTCGGGTCTTTGATGGACTCCATCTGACCGCTGCCGTCGCTGATGAGGATGACGTTGCAGTCCTGCTCCAAGAGTCCCCCGACGCCCTGATTGTCGCAGACGCCGCCATCGACGAGTCGCACGACGCGGTCGGGATAGAGGCCGTCGAGCGCGAGAGGCTCGAAGAGTCCGGGGACGCACGCGGACGAAGCGACAGCGTGGCCGAGCCGCACGCGCCTCCAGCCTTCGGGCGCTTCGTCGTAGTAGAGGCGTCGGAAGCGGTCGTTGCCGTCAATCTCGCTGTCAATGCCCGCGGGCGGCTCGCCCATGTATGAGGCCGTGAAGTGCCAGGAGTGGCCCGTGTTGAGCGTCGTGGCGTTGAGGATGAGGATGGGCACCTTCGAGTCGCGACGCCAGTTGTGATACTTCGGCCGGAACTCCGGCCCCTCGCCCTTCGGGCGGACGTAGAGGTCGTTGATGTAGCGCGGCTGCGCTCCTCCTCCGTCGCCGACGCGGCTGAAAATCTCCGACTCGAAAAGCTCGCCCGCGCGCATCGTGCGCGAGTAGGCCGGGCCGAAAATCCATCGGAGCGGCGCGCTGTCCGAGCCGAATATCATCTTGAGATTAGTCCAGGGCTCCGCGGCCACGCGCATGCGAACGTTGCGCTGCACGCCGCGCAGGAACTCCTCCTCGACGCGCTTGACCAGCGCCACGTAGTCGTCGCGCGTGATATCCGCGTCGGCCTTCTCCTGCAAGAGCTTTCGCACTTCGAGGTAGTAGTGCGCGCCGATTATCGAGCCGCCCGAGACGCACGACAGCACTTCGACGTGGCGCAGCACGTCCAGCTCGGCGAGACGCGCGAGCACGCCGATGTGGAAGAGAGATGCGCGGAAGCCTCCGCCCGAGAGCCCGAGCCCGATGCGGCCGTAGAAGGCGCTGCGGACGGGGGCCGTGTGGCCGAGGAACTTCGCGAGCGTGCGCCATGCGGCCGTCTCCTCCAACTTCTCCACGTCTGTCCCGACCGGAGACTGTAGGCGAGCGAGCGACGCCAGTTGTCGCACCGTCGACTCGAACTCCCACTCGGGCGGGTTGGCCTCCTTACGCCCGCGCTCAAGGTATGCGAGCGCCGTGTCGTAGTGCTCCTCGCCGCCACGGCCGCCGAGCCCGAAGTAGGCTTCGGCGACGGTGCTGTAGAACCACCACTTGCCCTGAAGCCAGTTCGTGTCGGGGGCTTCGACGAGCGGCGCGACCTTCTCGATGATGTCGTTACGAATGCGCGCGGCCTGCTCGCGCCGAAGCTCTATGCGCGAGCGCTCGGGGCTGTCGGCCGGAACCTTCGCGCGCTCCGCCTCCTCGTTCTCCTGATGCGCGAAGAGGTCTAGGATGTAAGCGGCGTTGATGCCCGTGTAGCCCTGATCGCGCTCAGCGCCTTCGGCGTAGCCGCGCAGGTAGTAGAAGAGCGCGCGCTCCAACTGAGGCTTCTGGTTGTCGATCTCCCACTTGCGTTTGTAGATCGCACCGGTGAGCCCGAGCGTCTCCTGATCGCGCGTCTGCGAGAGGTCTTCAATCTCGCGCAGGATTTCGAGCCCGCGGTCGAGGCGGCTGTCGAGAGGGAGGTCTGGGTCTTTGTACGTGCAGAGCGCCGACTGCTGATGAATCTTCAGGCGCAGCACGGGGTCTTCGCTGAGCGCGGGGCTGCGGCGCGCGCGCGCCAGTATCCTGCGCGCGTAGCCGAACTGCTGCGCCGCCTTCAGCCCCTTCGCGAGTTCTAAGATTTCTTTGGGCGTGCGGCCCTTGCCCCGAAGAATCTCCGTGGCCTCTTTGACGATGTCGTTCTTATCTTGTGCCATCTCGGTGCCTCTGGCCCTTCGGCGGGCGCGTCTCGCGGGCTCGGCCTTAGCGGGCTCGGCTTTAAGGGGGCGAGACTGGAAAGAGTGTGCGTCGCGGCCGTACTAGCATTCCGCGGAAGAGCGGGCTTCGGAATCTGACTCGTGCGTCAATGTGAGAGCCGATTCGGCGAGAGGCGTGACGCCCGCGCCCCGGCCCGGCGTGCCGTTGTGAATCGCCGTGGCTTATACACTTGACCGTGAGACCGTGTCAATGAAATTCTGGACGCGAACAGACTTGAAGGCGCGCGGGCTCGTGGAAGAGTTCGACGCCGCACAATGAAGGGCCGCATCAATCTTCGAGAAGGCTTAATTTCGTGGAGACAATTCTGAACGAGACGGAGGTGCGCGTCATCGGCTCGCTCGTCGAGAAGCAGGTGACGACGCCCGACTACTACCCTCTGACTTTGAACGCGCTCGTCAACGCGTGCAACCAGATTTCCAACCGCGACCCCGTCGTCAAATACGACGAGCGCACGGTGACAGAGGCGATTGAGTCTCTGCGCGCGCGAAACCTCGTATACATCTTCTACGGCGCGGAGAGCCGCGTGCCGAAGTACAAGCACATGATGCGCGAGGTCTACGGGCTCGCGCCGCGAGAGCTTGCCGCGATGTGCGTGCTGATGCTGCGCGGGCCGCAGACCGTCGGCGAGGTGCGCGGGCGCACGGGAAGACTCTACGAGTTCGCGGAGCTGCGCGAGGTGGAAGAGACTCTGGACTCGCTCGCCGGGCGCGACGAGCCGCTGGTCTTGAAGCTCCCGCGTCAGGCGGGACGCAAAGAGGCTCGCTACGCGCATCTGCTTTCGGGGACTCCCGCGTTCGAGGAGCCGTCGGAGGAGCCGTCCGCGCATGCCGCCCCGCGTCCGTCTTTATCGACGCGCGCGTCCGAAGGCGAGCGTGTCGCGCGTCTCGAAGCCGAGGTCGAAGGGCTGCGCGGCGAGGTCGCGGAGCTTCGGCGACAGCTCGAAGAGTTCCGAAGGCAGTTCGAGTAGACGAATAGACGAGTGACGCGCCCCGCAAAACACGTCAGACTCGGACGCGCCTTCTACGCGCGCGAAGAGACGCTCGCCGTCGCGCGCGAGCTTCTGGGCAAGCGGCTCGTCGTGCCGACGGATGCGGGTGAACGAGTGTCGGGCCGCATAGTCGAAGTCGAGGCTTATCTGGGAGCCGAAGACAAGGCGGCGCACTCGTACGGCTGGCGTCGGACGGCGCGCACTGAGACGATGTACGCGAAGGGCGGCACCGCCTACGTCTTCTTCGTCTACGGCATGCACCACCAGTTCAACGTGGTCACGGGCCCGGAAGGCACGCCGACGGCCGTGCTCGTGCGCGCAATCGAGCCCGAAGAGGGAATCGAGATAATGAGAGAGCGCCGCGCGGTCTCGAAGGAGCGCGAGCTGACCTCCGGGCCGGGCAAGCTCTGCAAGGCGCTCGCGATTGACCGGAGCTTCGACGGCGAAGACGTGACGAAGAGCACGCGCGTCTGGCTCGAAGACGCGGGCGCGCGCGCACGGCCGGAAGAGATTGCGGCAGGCCCGCGCATAGGCATCGCCTACGCCGAAGAGTACGCGCTCAAACCCTGGCGCTTCTGGATGAAGGGCAACCTGTTCGTGAGTAAGCAGTGAGCGGTGAGCGGTGAGCGGTGAGCAGTAGGCGTCGAGCGTTGGGCTGTGAAGTCTGTTTCCAAAACAGATAGAGTTGATGTAAGTCTGATTAAGAAAGCAGAGTGTTGAACTTTTGCGTGTAACTTTTCTTGGAACGAGCGCGGGCGTGCCGACGCGCGCGCGTAACGTCTCGTGCGTGGCTCTGAGGCCCGCGCAGCGCGGCGAGGTGTGGCTCTTCGACTGCGGCGAAGGCACACAGCACCAGCTCCTCCGGAGCGACTTGAACATAAGCCAGATCACGCGCATCTTCATCACGCACATGCACGGCGACCACGTCCTCGGCCTGATGGGGCTGCTCGCGACCTGCGGCATGACGGCCCACGCGCGCGGCATTGCCGTCTACGGCCCGCGCCCCATCGCCGACTACGTGCGCGAGGTCAGCCGCCGCACGCAGTTCCAGACGAACTACCCGCTCGAAGTGCACGAGGTCGAGCCGGGGCTGCTCTTCGAGGACGACGAGTACACGGTCGCATGCGCGCCGCTCAAGCACAGGCTCCCGGCCTTCGGCTATCGCGTCGAGGAGAAAGACCGGCCCGGCCACTTCGACGTGGAGCGCGCGCGTGAACTCGGCATCCCGTCCGGCCCGCTCTACGGAAAGCTCAAGCGCGGCGAGCGCATCACGCTCCCGGACGGCCGCACGTTCGACGGCGCGGACTTCTGCGGCCCCGACTTGAAGGGGCGCTCGGTCGTCTACTGCACGGACACGACCTACTGCCGCTCCGCGGTCGAACTCGCGCGCGACGCAGACCTCCTTATACACGAGGCGACCTTCGCCGACGTTGACGAAGGGCTCGCCGTTCGCAGCACGCACTCGACCGCGGCGATGGCCGCGCGCGTCGCACTGGAAGCCGCCGCGCGCCGTCTCATGCTCACGCACTTCAGCCCGCGCTACTTTCCGGGCAACCAGACCGAGCCCGAAGACCTCCTGCGCGAGGCTCAAGCGGTCTTCCCCGAGACGGAGATGGCGCGCGACTTCCTGAGCGTTGACGTGGAGCGCCGCGAGTAGTAAACCAACTAGCGTCCCACGCGCGCCGCGCCGCCACGCGCGCCGGGACGCTAAACGTTCGAGGGCCGGGCCGCCGACAGGCTTCCGAGAGTCCTCCCCCTGTTTTCAGGGCACAACACGCTTTACACGCCGGGTGTTGCGTGTGATACGATGTGCCACAACTGCAACGTAAGCCGGGTCGTCCGAAAGCCGCACCGGCCTTGAAGAGTTTAGGAGCGAGACGCGAAATGTCTTACAACAAGATACATATTATCGGGAACCTCGGGCGCGACCCGGAACTGCGCTACACGCCGCAGGGCACGGCCGTCTGCCAGTTCTCCGTGGCGACGAACGAGCGCCGCCGCGACAAGGCGGGCGAGCAGCAGGACATCACGACGTGGTTCCGCATCACCGCCTGGGGCAAGCAGGCCGAGACCGCCTCGAAGTACCTCTCGAAGGGGCGCAGGGTCTACGTCGAGGGCCGCCTCCACATGGAGGAGTGGACTGACCGCGAAGGCAAGGCGCGTCAGACCCTCGAAGTCAACGCCTCGGAGATTCAGTTCCTCGACAGCGGTGCGGGAGACATGGAAGGCATCCCCGCGCGCCAGTCCGGCAGCGGTGGTGGCGGCGGCGGCGGTCAGCCTTCCGGCGGTGGCGGCAGCGCACGCGGCGGCGGCGGCGGCCGTCCCTCGGGCGAAGACATAGAAGACGACGAGATACCTTTCTGAGAAAACGACGAGCGCGGAATGCTGAGTGATGAATGATAAGGCACATGCGTGTCTTCATTCATCACTCAGCATTCCGCGTTCATCGTTCCCGGAGGCACAGAGACACAGCTTTCAGATTTAACTGTGTCTCTGTGCCTCCGTGGTGTAACTAACCCGGCGCGGCCACATAGCCTTACGGCAATCAGGTTAAACTCTGCTTGAGATGAACGCTGCCACGCTCGTACTCCGGTTCGACTCGGGCACGCTGCTGCTCGACGGCGCGGGGGCCGAGGCGCGCGTGCCCGTGCCTTTCAAGTGGGACGCGCGCGTGATGCGTTGGCGCGCGCCCGCCTGGGAGTATCGTGCCGTCATACGCGCGTTGATTGACGCGAAGACGCCTTACGAAGACCACGCGCGCGAGTATCAGCGGTTCGACTTTCCCACGAAGCTGCTCGTAGAGCCGCGCCCTTATCAACAAGAAGCGATTGAAGAGTGGAGGCGCGCGTCGCACTGCGGCGTCGTCGTGCTCCCGACGGGCGCGGGGAAAAGCCTCGTCGCGCAGATGGCAATCGAGCGCGTGAAGCGCACGACGCTCGTCGTCGTCCCGACGCTCGACTTGATGAATCAGTGGTACGACCTTCTGCTCTCGTGCTTCAACGCCGAGGTCGGGCTCATCGGCGGCGGCTACTTCGAGACGGGCGCGCTCACTGTCACCACCTACGCCTCCGCCTTCCGCTTCATGGAGCGCATGGGCAACCGCTTCGGCCTCGTCATCTTCGACGAGTGCCACCACCTGCCTTCGGGCGTTCACCGCCACGCGGCCGAGATGTCAATCGCGCCGTTCCGTTTGGGGCTCACCGCGACGCCCGACCGCGCCGACGGCGAGGAGGCGTCGCTCGAACGTCTCATCGGCCCCTTCGTCTTCCGGCGCGAGACGCACGAGCTTGCGGGCGAGTACCTTTCTGACTACACGGTCGTGCGCCTGCGCGTCGAGTTATCGAACGAGGAGCGCGCGGCCTACGAGCGCGAGCGAGACATCTTCCGAAGCTTCCTGCGTGAGAAGGGAATCGGGTTGAGTTCCTTGCACGGTTGGCAGATGTTCGTCGCCGCTTCGGCGCGCTCGTCCGAAGGGCGGCGCGCGATGATGGCCTACCGCGAGTCGAAGCGCATCGCGCTCGGGACGGACTCGAAGCTGCGCGTGCTCTCGGAACTCTTGCAGCGCCACCGCCGCGAGAAGGTTCTGATATTCACGGCCGAGAACGAGATGGTCTACCGAATCTCGCGCCGCTTCCTCGTCCCCGCCATCACGCACGAGACGGGCGTGAAGGAGCGTCGCGCGTGGCTCGAAGCATTCAACAAGGGCGAGGTGCTCGCGCTCGCAACGTCGAAGGTCTTGAACGAAGGCGTCAACATCCCCGACGCGTCAATCGCCGTCGTCCTCTCCGGCTCGGGCTCGACGCGCGAACACGTCCAGCGCCTCGGAAGAATTTTAAGGAAGCTCCCCGGCAAAGAGGCGACGCTCTACGAAGTCGTCACGCAGGACACGACCGAAGAGCACATCAGCCGACGACGCGGCGCGGGCGAACAGTTCCACGCGCAGCCTCGAAAGCCCGAAGAGCCCTCGCTGATTTGAAGACTGATTTGAAGAGATGTTGACCGCAGACCTCGCGCTCAGTTGGCAGCGCGGCGAACAGATAAGACCGCATTACGTCGAGCCGGACGAAGAGTACGTGCGCGCGGGCGAAGACCTCGTCGCGCTCTTCGAGTCGCACGAGGGTGGGACGCGCGCGTCGCTCGAAGAGTCTTTGCAGGAGTACGTCGGCACGGGCACCGACTACAGGATTATGCGCGGGCTGATAAAGCTCCTAACAGACCGCTGCGAGTTCGAGACCACTTCGCCCGTCGAGCCGACGCAGATTCGGCGGGCGATATTCATGAAGGCTCGCCTTCATCATCCGGTGATTGACGAGGAGTCGCGCGCGCGCGTCTTCGCGGAGTCGGCGCGAGAGCTTACGTGCGATGCGGGCGCGCTCGACGCGGGGCTCTACGCGGACTTGCCGGAGAACCAGACGCTCACCTCGTTCGAGACGATAACGCCCCCCGAGCTTCTAGACCTCTACAACGTCGCGCAGGCGCAGGCGCTACTCTACCGCTCCGTCGAGATGCGTCTCTGGCTTGAGCCGCAGGCCGCGGAAGGCTACCGCGAAATCTTCGGCGCGATAAAAGCCTACAGGCTCATCCACACCGTTCGCGGCAACTCGCGCGATGGCTACGAGGTACGTCTCGACGGCCCCGCCTCCATCTTTCAGCGCTCGCAGAAGTACGGCATACAGATGGCCGTCTTCCTCCCCGCGCTCCTGCTCCGAACGGGCTGGCGCATGCGCGCGGAGATTCAGACGAAGCGCGGCGTCGCCTTCTTCGAGTTGACGAGCAAGCAGACTCGCCTCCGCTCTCACTACGACAGCGTCGGGGGTTATGAGAACCCCGTCATCGAACGTCTCGCTTCGGTCTGGACGCGCGCGGCGGGCGTCTGGTCGCTCGAACGGAGCGGCGAAGTGATAGACCTCGGCGACAGCGCCTTCATACCCGACTTCGTCCTGAGTAACGCGGAGACCGGCGCGCGCGTCTTCCTCGAAGTTCTGGGCTTCTGGACGCCCGAGTATCTGCGCGACCGCCTGCTGGAGTTCGACCACGCGGGGCTCAAGAACTTCATACTCGCCGCGTGGGACGACCTGCGCGGCACGCGCGACCCGATGACGAACGTCCCGCCGAACACAATCGTCTTCAAACGCAACCTCGACCCCGCACTCGTCGCGCTCGCGGCCGACGGCTTAACGAACGGATGAAGGATGAAGGATGAAAGGAAGGTTTATCTTCATCCTTCATCCTTCATCCTTCATCCTTCATCCTTTGACTTAGCCGAAGACTTCAATCTTCCAAACGTCCTCGGTCAACTGCGTCGTGATTATCTCGACGGGGAGCAACTTTTTGATGACTTCGATGTTGGTCGTGGTGTGGGGCGTGGGCGTCTGTGTGACGTAGGAGCCGCCGCGCGCGAGTGCCAAGGGGATGAGGAGTTGGTCTGCGAGGTGACAGCCTCCGGGCGCGCCCGCGTCCAGGTAGCGCCTGGCTTCGTGAA
>JBJMGR010000030.1:0-4876 GCA_045807805.1 Pyrinomonadaceae bacterium
ACGATGGTCGGACTCAACGGTCAACTGGGACTCGACGCGCTCGAAGCCGCCGCACGCGTCGCGCATAGGTTTCTCGGGTGGGATGAAGAACGCGCCGCGTCTGAAGTGGAGGATTATCAGCGCTACGTCGAGCGCTTCAAACAGAACCGGGAGCGGTAGCGACCGGGTAGCGGCTTCGATATGAGTATGTGTCTCGGAGCAGCTACCCGGTCGCTACCGCTCCCGGTTCTGATGTTGAGTTTAGGCCACGAGGCCGTGCGGCTGTGTGACGCGGCGCAGGAGCGTCGCGGTCGAGGTCTGCGACGTGCGCGTGTGGCGCGGGAGGCGTACGTTCTCGAAGTAGTCAATGGCTGCGACGCGGAGGCCGATGTCGCGGCCCAGTCGCTCGCTCACGAACCACTTGTGTTCGAGCACGCGCGGCCACTCAGCCTGCGCTTCGGCGGGCGCGAGCCGCACGCCCGCGAGTTCGCGCAGAAGGTTCTGCTCCTCGCAGCGTCCGGCCTGAAGCGTCCGCTCTATCACGTAGTCCAGTTTGAATGGAATCATCTTAAATCTCCTTTATGTAAGTGCGGCCCCACATGGGTCGCGGCTGTTTGTAACCCTTCTTTTTTGTCCGTAACTTTAGACGCACAGGTTAGCCGCGCCTTTGCCGCCGCGTCCAACTCATTGTCTTCATCGCCCTTATTAACTATATTCATCCACATTCCCGTAACAGAGACCTAAACTATGGAGCTATCGCAGTTAAGAACTTTCAGAGAGGTCGCGGAGGCGCTCTCGTTCACGCGCGCGGCACAGAAACTTAACATGACGCAGTCGGCCGTGAGCCACCAGATAAAGGCTCTTGAGCTTGAACTCGGCGAGCCGCTCTTCATACGCGCCAAGCGCGGCGTACGCCTCTCCGACGCGGGAAAGCTCGCGCTCGAATACGCCGCGCGCATCATCGAGGAGGCCGACGCGCTGCGCGAGCGCGTGCGTGGCGGCGAACACGAGCCGCGAGGCCGCGTGCGCGCGGCCGCCGCAACGCAGGCGTTCGTGCACCTCTTCGCGCACCTCTTCGAGTCGTTCATGCGTGACCACGAAGGCATCGAGCTATCCTTCCGCACGACCGTCAGCACCGAGCAGACCGTCGCGGACATACAGAACGGCGCGTCCGACGTGGGCTTCGCGTCGCTCCCCGTCTACTCGCCCGCGCTACAGGTGACGGAGTTGTTCGAGGACGAGTTGGGGCTCGTCGTCGGCGCGCGCCACGCGCTCTCGAAGGCGCGCGAGGTTGACATCAAGGAGCTGAAGCGCGAGCGCTTCATACTCTTTGAGCAGGGTGCGTCCATTCGGCGCGCGACCGACTCGTTCTTCAAGCGCGTCGAGCTGAGCCCGGCCCTCGCGCTCGAATCCAACGACACATACTTCATCAAGCTGATGGTCGAGCACGGGCTCGGCGTCTCCGTCATGCCTTCTTGGGCCGTGCGCGAGGAGGTGGCCGCGGGGCGTCTCGCATGGCTTCGCGTGCGCGGGCACAGGCTCACGCGCTCGGTCGCGATGATCTCGCTCGGGCGCTTCCAGCCATCGCCCACGCGCGCCTTCATCGCTTACATGTTAGAGAATCGCGCAGAGCTACAGGAGGCCGCGCGCGCACTCTGACAAGTAACAGAACCGCGAGCGGTAGCGAGCGGGTCGCGAGCTACATCAGGCGGGCTTTCGTCGAAACTCGTACCCGCTCGCTACCGCTCGCGGTTCTGTTTTTCGAGGTCTTATGAGTTCACAAAAAATTCCCGAGACGATGCGCGCGGTCGAGCTGCGCGATTACGAGGGCGTAGCCGACGCGCTCGCCGTAGTTGAGAGGCCCATGCCGAGGCCGGGCGCGGGGCAGGTGCTCGTGCGCATCGCGGCGTCGCCCATCAACCCCTCAGACCTCTCCTTCCTGCGCGGCGCGTACGGGATACGCAAGAGGCTGCCCGTCGTGCCCGGCTTCGAGGCGAGCGGCGAAGTCGTCGCGTCGGGAGGCGGCGTGTGGGCCAACCACATCGTAGGCCGACGCGTGGCGTGCGCCGCGCCCGCCGACGGCGACGGAACTTGGGCCGAGTACATGTTGACCGACGCCTCCCACTGCATCCCGCTCATGAAGAGCACGGACACGGAGCACGCGGCGACGATGATCGTCAATCCGTTCACCGCCTGGGCGCTGCTCCGCATAGCCGAAGAGTCGGGCGCGCGCGCGGTCGTACAGACGGCGGCGGCGAGCGCGCTCGGGCAGATGGTGATAAGACTCGCGGCGTCGCGCGGCGTCGAAGTCGTCAACGTCGTGCGCCGTCACGAGCAGGTCGAGATGCTGAAGGCCGCGGGCGCGCGCGAAGTGTTGGACAGCAACGAGGAGGGCTTCGACGAACGGCTCGCGGAAGCGTGCAAGCGCGTGCGCGCGACCGTCGCGTTCGACGCCGTCGCGGGCACGCTGACGGGCCGTGTCCTGCATGCGATGCCCTCTGGCTCGGAGTGCGTAGTCTACGGCGGGCTCTCGATGGAGGGCTGCCTGCTCGACCCGCGCTCGCTCATCTTCGAGCGCAAGCGCGTGCGCGGCTTCTGGCTCTCGGACTGGATGCGGACAACGGGCGCGCTCAAAATGTTCTCGGCGTCGCGCTCGGTGCAGAAGGTTCTCAAGGACGAGCTGAGGACGATGATTCGCGCGCGCCTCCCGCTTGAGCAGGCCGCCGAAGGCGTGCGCCTCTACGAGCGCGAGATGACGGGCGGCAAGATTCTCCTGTTAGGGGCTAGGGACTAATAAATTGCCGCTAGCTTTAGCTAGTGGGAAGATCTGCCCGACCGCCTCGCCCTATACGTCTGGCCCGCGAGCGGCGGCACGCGCTTCCAGTTCAAGTTCCGGCCGCGCTACGGCCTCGACGCGCTCACCGCTCTCTCCACCCTCTACGACTACTACAACCCCGAGGCACACACCGTCGTCCCGCCCACGCGCTTCGTGATACGATGAAGGGCAAGGCGGAAGGATGAAGGATGAAGGATGAAAGCGATGCCGAGCAGCAATCATTTCATCCTTCATCCTTCCGCCTTCATCCTTTTCTTCGGAGGTTCGCGATGCGTCTCACTGAGATGGTCTCGTGCGCGGGTTGAGCGGCTAAGCTCGCGCCGAGCGAACTCGCTCAGGTTCTGAGCGGGCTGGACATACCAACAGACCCCAACCTGATTGTCGGCATCGAGACTGCCGACGACGCGGGGGTTTACCGTCTCTCGGACACGCTCGCGCTAGTCCAGACCGTCGACTTCTTCACGCCCATCGTTGACGACCCCTTCGACTATGGCCGCATCAGCGCCCTCAACTCGCTCAACGACGTGTGGGCGATGGGCGGCGTGCCCATCACGGCGCTCGCCGTCACGTGCTTCCCGAAGAAGGGCGTCGAGTTCTCCATCCTCGGCGAGATAATGCGCGGCGGGCTTCACGTCTTGAAGGAGAACTCGGTCGCGCTCGTCGGCGGCCACAGCGTTGACAACCAGCAGATAATGTTCGGCTATGCCGTGACCGGGACGATTGACCCGCGCCGCGTCGTCACGAACCGCAACGCGCGCGCGGGCGACGCACTCATACTGACGAAGCCCATCGGCACGGGCGTAATCTCGACGGGGATAAAGTTCGGCAAGGCTGTCGATGAGACGGTGCGCGCTTCGCTTGAGACGATGCTGCTTGCGGGACGCGAGGCCGGGCGGCGGATGTCGGAGGCCGGAGCACACGCGGCGACCGACGTGACGGGCTTCGCGCTCATGGGCCACGCGTGGGAGATGGCGCGCGCCTCCGGCGTGACCTTCGAGATTGATTCCGCGAGCGTCCCCTTCATTCCCGGCGCGCTCGAGCTCGCGGCCGCCGGTCTGCTCACGAGCGGCGACAAGTCGAACCGTCGCTACGTCGGCGAAGACGTTTCGTTAAGCGACGGCGTAGGCCGTGAGCTGGATGCGCTTCTCTTCGACCCGCAGACGGCGGGCGGGCTCCTCATCTCCATCGCCGAAGAGAGCGCCGAAGAACTCCTCGCGCGCCTGCGCGAAACCTACCCCGACGCGTCGCTCATCGGCCGCGTGCGCGAGCGCGGCGCGCATCTCATCGTCGTCAACTAAAGTCGCCCATCCCGCCTTCAGCCCCGAACCGGCGCGAGCTACTCTCTCATCCCGTACCGACGCCCGAGGGAGACGCCCGCGGGGAGCCTCTTGTTCATCTGAAAATCGTTCTGCGACAGCATGCCCAGAACACGCCCGGCGAGTTGCAGCTCGGCCGAGGCGCGAACGTCCGCGCGCCTGAAGCTCTTCGCGGCGGCGCTCGCACGCTCGAAGTCCGTGGGCGCGAGCGCCGCGAGCGTCGCGGCGCACTGGTTGACCATCTCGTTCCAGGCGTAGCCGTACTGCGGCCTGAGTTCGCCCTCCTTGAAAGAGTCCTGCCCGAAGCCTTCGAGCGAGGCCGCCGCGTCGAGGAGTTCGTTGAGACGCGCCACCGCGGACTCGACCATCTCGAACGACTCGCCCGCGTCTAGCTGCGAGTAGGCGGCCGCGACCTGTAGCTGCGTGTTGAACTGCTGAAGGCCGCTCGGCTGCGAAGCGGCGAGCGAGCACGCCTCGTCGAGCGCCTGACGCGCGGCCTTCTCGTCGTTCTTCGAGAAGGCGGCAGCCGCGATCTGCATCAGCGCCGAAGCCTTCTCCTCGAACGTCCCGAGGCGTGAGACGGCCGCGCGCGCCTCCGCGTAGTTGCCCTGCTGGACGGCGCGCCACTGCAACTGCATCTCGATGTTTCGGCGCATCTGCCCGCGCTGTTGCGGGTTCGCAATGTTATCGACTAACTGTCGCGCGCGCTCCGCGTCGCCCTCGTTAAAAGCCTTCCAGACGGCCT
>JBJMGR010000031.1:0-30898 GCA_045807805.1 Pyrinomonadaceae bacterium
CATCTACACGACGAATACGATAGAGTCTTTGAACATGACGTTACGGAAGGTGACGAAGAACCGTTCTCTGTTCCCGAACGACGAGGCGGTGTTCAAGCTGATGTATCTGGCGTTGAGAAATATCAGCCAGCGATGGACAATGCCTATAAAGAACTGGAGCGGGGCGCTCAATCAGTTCGCGATCCTCTTCGATGGGAGGGTGCCGATGGGCGGGCTCAGCTCAAACTCACTTACACAGAATGTTTAGAACCTCCCGTTAATCTGATTGCTAATGTCTTGAAAGATAGACCGGATAGTTTCACGCTGAGATGTTAGACCAATTGAAGAGATGTTTAGGATATTTAAATGTCGCGGGTCTTGCATTACTCTTTCCCCCTCTTCGTCACGAGTCCAAGGGTTCGATGCCATGCCGCAGTAGCTTGAAACATTCGCATCGTGCTTGATGTATCTGTCATATAGTTCATCATAGTGGGTTGAGAATCCATGTATTTGCCTTCTTCCCAATGCGTCCCACGCCTTAACTCTAAAGTCCCGACATTCTTTCAATAATTTTTGTGCTTCCTTCCGTAATTCAATTCCCTCAAAATAAATATACTCACGCAGTTCGTTTGTTGGGATTCCTTCTTCTTCTGCACTCATGGGCGCATTATACCGAACAGTAGATGTACCCTAAACAAAAAGACTCCCGCCTCACATCAGGAGTCTTCGCACGGATATTGGCTCCCCTTTAAGTCAATAAATTGGCTGGGAAGCAGCTAGGGAGGCAAGCCTGGTATTAAACGCTTGTCCGTAGTCATGCCGGTATATTAATAAGTGGATATGAGGATCAGATGAGATGATGTTGTTATAAGTTACTGAACTCTAATTTCGATAATAGGGCTGGGTGCCGAGTTTGCAAGGTATCCTCCTTCATCTATCCTTTTTGAAAAATCACCCGAAAATCCATTTACGCTAGTTTTGCCTTTTAAGGTTATGTCAGCACTACCGGTTGGAGGTTCAAGTTTAGGAAGTTCTATTGTCTTACCGGTAGTCAATGAGACGATTACTTTCTCAAGCATAATACTTGTGTCATCTTTATCTTTCCAAATAAACTTGATGGAAGAAAATTGGTTTTCTGATAGCTCAATGTCATTTAAAGATACTCCCTCTACATTCAACGCTTTCATGTTTAATATCAAGTTAATTGCATATTTATCAGGGTTTTCCGGTATAGAAGGTTTTTTCTTCTTTGAAAGAGGGTCGGAACGAGCATTGAGAAGATCATTTACTGCTGTGTTGTTATAGCCGTTATAGTACCAGTACCAATGAGTCAGTTCTATTTGAACACCATTCTTGTAAACAATGGTTAGGTTCCTTTTAGTAGTGAGGTCTATTTGTGGTGGTTTAGTTTGGGAAACAGATATTGAGTTGAAAACAAGTAAGCTGGTCAAAAGAAGAATTGCTTTTTTCATAGCTAGTCTCTCAATGCTCTCAGATTGGGCAGTTCTATACTTAACAAGGGAAAGAGTCAATGGCTTGTGGATAACTGCCCTTTACGAACCTAATAGGCTTGCTCAATGTTCTGCCTACCTTACACTGCAAAAGTCAGTCGTTCCTCTGCTACCTCCCACCCTTAAAACCTAAGTGTAGTGTGTGTATTGGGAGAGGAAGAGAGGACAGGAGTCTCTACACAGGTACATTGGGCTTTCAAGGTCGGTAAGGGGGCTAGAGGGGAGGGTAGTAATCTTATCGCTTATCTTGTTCATTTACGCCCATTAGTAACTCACTATAGCTAAGGATAACCACTAAACTTCGCTAACTACTTCATACTTCATACTTACCGCTTAGGTGCGCTCTTTGCATATCCCCGCCGCAAGTTTTTATTGCCAATTCAGATTTTTGGGATTATTGTTCTGCCGCTCAATTTCTTCTTTGGGCCTCACGACCTTATTGAAACTGAAGGCGAGTGATGCAGAGTGCTAGAGCAATCGCTTACGGAGGTTATATGCTCACCGGAATAGGATTGATTGGAAAGCTTGTCGAGTTTTTAGCCACAAAATTGATTGGACGTAAGATTGATTTAGCTTTGGATGACAGAAAACGGGCTTGCCGAGCTTTCACAGAGCTTTATTACTGTATAGATCGCCTAGAAGAAATCACTTCTCACTTTCTAAATGAGATTGATTTATATCTGAATGGAGAAGCTGGTTCCGGTGTAGAGGGCAATGCATACTGGATAATTAATGAATTTCACAATCAGAGTTATGCGATAGAATCTGTTTCTCGAAGGTTTTTAGAGATCAAGGCGGAACTTGGGTGGGCAGTCGAAATCTTCGATCCAATCTTGGCCGCTGCCGTAGATCAGTTATATCGCTTTAAATATTCCTTCTTATATTTCATCTCAAACTCAATCGAAACTAAAGACAAGGATGGAAAGAAGTTCCAGCTATTAGAATACAAAAAGCCATCTTCCAAAATATTAACAATAGATATGGACTCTTATTACGATTGGGTAAAGCAGAATCAAGGAAAAGAGGTAGATCGCGATGCAGTCGAATGGCCTATAAATTTTCTTTGGTTCTCAGAGTTTGAGGAAGGGTTTACAGATGTTGGTTTCGGCGTAGAGGATATAGAGGCTGCAAAGCAATTTCGTGAGGTTATAAAATCTCATGCTCATGCGCTTTCAGAGGCGAGAGAAAGACTAAGGGAATTCTTAATTGCTAATTTTAAACTTGATGAAGTTCTATATGTTTCTAAAGGATTGTCTCGCGATATGTTCTAACAACGGCATGCATCCGACCCACATCAGACTGCCTCTCATCAACCTTACGTATGCGGGCGGGTGATGCCTAGCGTTAGGTGTCTTAAGTGTGCTTAAGGTATTAAGCCCAAATCATCTGAGTTGAGAAGAGCAATGGCAAACATAAAACACTTGGAACTTCTTAAACAGGGTATTGAGGTCTGGAATAAATGGATTTCCGAGAACCACGGCGTTAGTCCTGATTTTAGTGAGGCAGATTTGAGGGATCTTTCTCTTGGAGCAGTTTCTAAGAATGGCGTGATGCACGGAGCAACCTTCAAAGACGCGAATTTTAATAAAGCCCTGTTAAGCGGTGTCACTCTTGATGGAGCAAACTTGGTCGGCGCTAATTTTTCTGAGGCAAATCTTTCCGGTGTCACCTTAACCCACACTTTAATGTTCAATACAAATTTTTCTTTTGCTGATTTATCACATGCGGATTTTACGGCCTCTGTTTGGATGAGAGTAATTTTAGGTGATACTGACTTACGAGGGGCAAAAGGATTGGAGGAAACTGATCACTTCGCTCCTAGTGTTATAGACCATCAGACTTTTATTAGATCGGGTAAACTTCCAACAAGTTTTCTCCGCAAATGCGGACTTCCTGATAACCTAATTGAATACTTTCCATCCCTTTTACTTTCAGAGCCGATTCAGTTCAATTCTTGCTTTATCAGCTACAGCCATAAAGATGAAGATTTTGTTAGACGACTCTACTCGCGGATGCGAGAAGCAGAACTTCGCGTGTGGTTTGCCCCAGAGGATATACAAGGTGGGCAGAAAATTCATGAGCAAATATATCAAGCAATTCAAATTCACGATAGGTTGCTGATCGTTCTTTCTGAGAATAGCTTGAAGAGCGAGTGGGTTATGACCGAAATTCGCAAAGCTCGTAAGGTAGAGTTGAAAGAAAATAGGCGTAAGCTATTTCCTATTCGCCTAGTAAGCTTTGAGATCATACAAGACTGGGAATGTTTCGATGCCGACACGGGTAAAGATTTAGCAGTAGAAATTCGTGAATATTTCATTCCCGATTTCTCAAACTGGAAAGACCATGATGCGTTTGAGGCAGCATTTAAAAGATTACTCAACGATTTAAGTGTTAGAGAGATTTGAGTGTCCGGGGTGAGGTGTTCTGGCTCGAAACAACACCTAACAAGCGCATGCACGCGACTGCGGACACGACGGCTGTTAAGTAAATCAATCGAGCTGGGCGGCGGGTGATGCTGGGCGTTAGACGGCTCTCTACAGAGGACAAAGTCAACCTCTTACAAATGCCCAAAAGGAAACATAATGGCTTATTTAATAATCCCTAACCTCATTATTACTGCGGCAATATTTCAGGGCCTTCTTTGGGTTGGACGTAAGATCGGGGCTTATTTGATTCATCACGCAAACCTTTACCGCCTTTTATTTAGGTCAAATCCTGACCCTGGTACATCACCTATAACCTTACAATTTTCTAATAGCAAGCTGAAGGAATTTTCCGGTTACGCAAGTCTTAGACAAGAAACCATAGAAGAGCACAAAATTTATATTGCTAAAGTTTATTGGCACATACTGCTGATTGTCTTAATCTCGTCACTACTATTATTAGCTTCTGGCCTACCGCTAAGAACCAGCTCAAGGATTATCAATTTCCTCAAGGCACTACTAATTCTAACTTCTCGTGGCACCATGGTGTGGTTTGCTTTACTTCTAGGAAGTCTTAATTTGTTCTTTCCCTTAAGAAAACTTTTTAGACTTAGGAAAAGATATGACCTTGATTCACAAACTAAGCTGTTGGAGGACACACGCGAACCCATCTTATATCTGCGCTCCTTCCATCAAGACGCCGTTGAATCAGATACAGAAGTTGGCGGCTTTGTTGCCGAATTTGTAAGGACTGGAAGCAATCCACCCAAAAAGTCACCTGAAGAGCGGCTCGTATCTGTACTTAAAAGTGTCGGCCCGGTGGTAGCTGTTGGCATACCTAAAGAAAAGTTGCCGCAGTTGGGCGCAATTAGATTTTACTTTCATGATAATGAATGGCAGGAGAAAGTAGCAGCTCTGATAAAGCTATCGCAAATGGTTTTAATACAAGCTGGTCACTCGCAAGGAACAGAATGGGAAATGCTAACCGCGAAAAAACTTCTTCCTCCAGAGCGATTGGTCTTTTCATTCGTCCATTGGCAAACATTGAATAGCAGAGAGCGCCAGTTGGATTACGAAATATTCAGAAGGCAGGTGGAAAGGATATACGGGTTCAATCTACCTGAGAAAATCAACGGCGCGTATTTTATGTATTTTAGAAATGATTGGACGCCACGATTTGCTTGCATAAAAGGGTGGAAGAAGTATCTTTTAAGCAGAAAATCAACGCTAACTATATCTGAGATTATGAAACAGGTTATGAACCAAGCCGCCGTCTAACAAGCGCATGCACGCGACCGCCCAAACGAATGCTCTCATGTTCGTTGGGCGTGCGGTCGGGTGATGCCCGCGTTAAGCGCTCAATTGATTTAAAGGGTAAGAATATATTCTGAGGGACGATAAACCGGTGTATGGGAAGTAAGCAGCATGGCGAACGAGAAGCATATTCGGATTCTTAAGCAAGGTGTTGAAGCTTGGAATCACTGGAGAAGAAAGGAACCGGAGGTCATTCCTGACCTCTACGAAGCGAATCTTAATGAAGCAAAGTTGAGCGGCATCAATTTGGAGAACGCAAACCTTAGCAGAGTAAGTTTTCGCAACGCGACACTTAACAGAGCAAACTTTTTAAATGCAAATCTCACGTTTGCCAAGTTGACGCGTGCTAATTTGAGTGGTTCTAATTTCAATGGAGCAGATCTTCGTACCGCTGTTCTTTTTGGCGCTGATCTTTCTGACTCAGAAATGATCGAAGCCAATTTACGCGGCGCAAATTTAAGGAATGTCAACTTAAGTGGGGGAAGGCTTGATAGGGTGAATCTTGCGGGCGTGTCTCTCCAAAGAGCCAATCTATGTAATACCATCCTCAAAGAGGGTTTATTCGGTTCAGCAATCTTACAGGCAACAATCTTCGGGAACACAGATTTAACAGACGCTGTAGGATTAGAGCGATGTCGGCATATTGGTAATAGTGTGCTAGATCATCGAACACTTGTTCGATCTGGTAATTTGCCTCACCAGTTTTTGCTGGGTTGTGGTTTGCCGGATACCTACATTGAATATTTTCCGTCTTTAGTAAATACAAGTCCAATTAAGTTCTACTCGTGCTTTATTAGTTATTCCAGTAAAAATAGTGAATTTGCTCAAAAATTGTATGTTGATTTGCAGAATAAGAGAATCAAGTGCTGGTTTGCCCCAGAGGATTTAAAAATCGGGGATAAAATCAGCATACAGATTGATGAGTCAATCAGAGTTTATGAGAAGCTCCTAATAATCCTTTCAAAGCATTCACTGGCGAGCGGATGGGTTGAGAAAGAAGTAGAAGCAGCTCTTGAGCAAGAGCGTCTAGAAAATCGGGTTATCCTTTTTCCAGTTCGTCTAGATAATAGTGTTATGAAAGTCGGGAGCGGATGGGCAGCAGATATTCGTCGTACAAGAAACATTGGGGACTTCCGAAATTGGAAGCAATCGGAGATATACCAAAAAGGATTTTTTAAATTACTCCGTGATCTTAAAACACAGGGATAGAATCCGACTGTGGCCGCGCATAACAACGGCACGCACCCGCCTTGCCACTCCCTCAACCCAATCCCTCCTACCCATGAAAGCTAAGTGTAGTGTGTGGGATGAGAGAGGGAGAGAGAGGAAGGGGAGTAGGTACTACACACCTACAGCTAGGTTATAAGGGCAAGCTCCACACCCACGGCTGACTTTCAAGTCTAGCTCCACACACCCGCACATAGCTTTCAAGCCCCCTTCGGCCTAGCCTTCCTCCCCCTCACGCCTTCGTTTCGGCTGTTACTTGGTAATCTTGAGGGCAATTCCAATTCATCATCTACAAGAACATCTATACAAACATTAGCTATCAACGCAATAAAGATATACCGAATATCTAAAGGGTTTTGCTCTTGCCTCTTTCGATTGCCGCATTAATAAGATTCAATGGTTCGTCTTCGGGTTTTAACTCACCTTCCAGCGATAACACATATAATTCAAGTGCTGCCTTGTGAGTGTTGGTGTATAGATAGCTTACCTCAATTCCCTTTGATAAAATCTGACTCGCCCGCTTTACTCCTTCACTTCCGTTATTTATTTCTTTCCTAATCACAAACAGCAAACGAGCAAGACATTCGACAGCAGCAGCATCTTTACATAATTCAGGCTCAAGAATATTAATCCACGTTTGATCGTCTGCTAATAAGTTCTCGCTTTGGCACTTCATCCCATTACCCTTCGATAATCTGATATGCGGATTCTGCATAAGCAGAATATGTCAATTTTGTATATAGGTCAATATGTTCATATAACATATTGAATGAAGAAGAGGACTTATATTGCTCAACGAAAACTTATGACTGAACTGCTACGAGGAATAAGGCTCGAAGCTGGGTTAACGCAGGTTGAATTAGCCGCGCGCGTCAGGAAAGATCAAGCCTACATATCAAGATATGAAAGTGGACAGAGGCGGCTTGATTTGTTGGAAGTTCGAGAAATATGTCAAGCACTAGGTATTACTTTAGAGGAATTTGTAAGGAAGTTAGAAAAGGCTGTCGAGTAGTTGATAAAAAAATAAAATTTTTACGGCAAAGCTAAATACCCGAATCCGCCCGCTTCAGAAACAACCCCTGAGACAATCAAAGACTATTCCTTACTACTTTTCTTCGGCCTACCTACTTTTCTTATTTCTACAAACTTCAAATCAGCTTCTTTAATCAAATAGTCCCTACCGATCTTTTGCGCTGGCAATCTTCCAGCCGTAACTAATGCTTGAACTCTTCTCGGTGTTATCCCAAGTCTTTCCGCTACTTGTTTGGTAGTTAAGAAGTCCATACGAGAAAAGTTATAGATGTAAAATAATTATTCGTCAAGCGGAAGAATTACATGGATAATTAGTTCTCTATAAAGTATAATTAGCCCTAGATAGAAATTTGCTCTATTAGAGCTTTTAGCAGGGTTCAAATTTCTATCTGAAGCTAAACCAAATGTTCTTTGATTACACGTTGAGGCGCAGAGAACTTATTTAGAGTGTCCAAGCATGTGTCCAAACGAAAACGGCCACCCTTTCGAGTAGCCGTAAGTGCTTGAATCTTTTGGTGGAGCAGAGGGGGATCGAACCCCTGACCTCCGCATTGCGAACGCGGCGCTCTGCCAAACTGAGCTACTGCCCCACGCGAGGGATAAATATAGGGGGCGGGGCGTGGGCGCGTCAAGTTCGCCCGCGCGGGAGTTGCTCTTTCAGGCGCGCGTGTGGGGCGGGCTTCAGGCGCGAAGGGAGCGGGCGGCATCTTCGATGATTTCGGCGAGGCGCTCCGCGCGGGGGCCGCCGCCCTGTGCCATCTCTGGGCGACCGCCGCCGCGGCCTTCGAGCGCGCGGCAGGCTTCGCGTAGGAGGGCGTTCATGTCGCCCCGCGCGTCCGCGGCGCGCGCGAAGACGAGGCGCGCTCCCGTCTCATCGCGCGAGCCTAGCAGCGCGACAGCCCGCGTGTGCGCAGCGACGGCCGAGGCGAGCCGCCGAAGCTCTTCCGCGTCGCGGCCCTCGAAGACGCGCGCGACAAGTCTCAACCCGCCCGCGCCCGTGCTGCTCGCATTCGCGCTCGCTTTGAAGCCTTCACCTTGCGACTCTTCGAGAAGCTCGCGCGCCTCCGCGCGTGCGGCCAACTCTTCGGAGGCGCGCAGGCGGCGCTGTAGGTTCTTGTTCTCGTCTTGCAGGCGTGCGGCGGCGGCAGCAGCCTCTTCGCGGCCGACGCTGAAGAGCGCGGCCGTTGCACGAGCCGCGTTGTTAGCGCGGCGGTAGTCTTCGAGCGCGCGGACGCCCGCGGCGAAGGTCACGCGCACGAGTCCCTTCGCGCGCTCCCATTGGCGCGCGATTACGACGCCGACCTCGCCCGTGCGGGCAGCGTGCGTGCCGCCGCATGGGCTGAAGTCGAAGCCCTCTATCTCGATGACGCGAAGCTCGCCCTCGCGCGCGGAGTCCTTGCGAAGCGGGAGCCGCGCGGCCTCCTCCGCCGTCACGTTGTGGACGCGCACGACGCGGTCGTCCCAGATTATCTCGTTGGCGCGTGTGACGGCCCGCTCGACGCGTTCGTCAGAAGGGTGGTTGAGTTCAACGTCTATCTCGCACGCGTCGGTCGTCATGCGGAAGCTTCGAGTCTGCGCGCCGTATAGCTCGACGAAAGCCTGCGAGAGTATGTGCTGGCCCGTGTGCTGCTGCATGTGGTCGCGGCGTCGCGCGGCGTCCACGCGCCCACGTACGTCCGCGCCCAACTCCGGCGCGTCTCCCTCAAGTACGTGCAGGACGCCCGCGCCCTCCTCTTCGACGCAGTCAACGACGCGCCACGCGCCGAGCGTGCCCGTGTCGTTCGGCTGTCCGCCGCCCGTAGGGTAGAAGGCCGTGCGGTCGAGCGCGACGGCAGCGCGCCCGTCCTCAAGTTTGGAGATGGAGACGACGCGCGCGTCGAACTCAAGCAGGTGCGAGTCTGAATAGTAGAGTCGTTCTGTCATGTCGGTTCTCGACGAGTGTTGACGGCATAAGACTTCGTTGAAGCTAACGGACGCGCGCTCGCAGCGTCAAGCTTTTGACACACGCAGAGGAGCGCGTGAGATAATCGCGCGCGAAGTCTCCCGTACAGTAATGCCTTTAAAGCTTCCGACGGAGTCGCAGCAGATGACACACTCCGCACGCCGCGCCAGCGCGCGCCTGCTAGTCCTTTTAATCTTCGCGGCCCTCCCGGCCTCGCACGCGCGCGCGCAGGACACGAACGCGCCCGCTTACAAGGTCGCTTACAGAATCTCCATGCGGCAGCCCTCGTCGCACCTCTTCGAGGTTCAGGTGGACGTGACGGACATGAAGGGCGTTGACCACATAGACTTTCAGATGCCGCGCTGGTCGCCGGGCCGATATGCCGTCTTCGACTTCGCGAAGAACGTGCAGGAGACGCGAGCGACCGCCTACTGCCCGCCGGGGGCGATGTGCAAGCAAGTCCCGATGAACGTCACGCGGCTCGACACGCAGACGTGGCGCGTGACGGGCGATTTCGCGCCGGGCATGACGCCGACACTCGACTCGGTCTCGTTCACATACAAGGTCTTCGCCGATGACCTGTCGGGCACCTTCTCGCAGCTCGACCAGAGGCACGCGAACTTCAACGGCGGCTCGGTCTTCGTCTACGTCGTCGGCCACAAGCAGGACGCCGCGGCCTTGAAGGTCGAAGCGCCCTCGGGCTGGAAGGTCATCAACGGGCGCTCGACGCGGCCCGAGCAGACGGAGTTCCAGTTCCCAAACTACGACGAGCTGATAGACACGCCGACCGAGGTCGCGCCCGACTTCACAGTCCAGACGTTCGACGTGGCGGGCAAGCACTTCCGCGTCGTCGTCCACTCGTTCGGCGAAGAGGGCGGGCACCGCGACGACTTGGTGAAGGCCGTCGAGCGTGTCGTGCGCACGGAGGTCGAGACGATGGGCGCGCCGGAGTTCGAGCAGTACACGTTCCTCTTTCACTTCGACCCGACCTCGCGTCGCGGCGACGGCATGGAGCATCTGAACTCGACGCAGATAATCGAGACCGGGCCGCTCTCCGACCGCGAAATACTTCAGGGTGCAACGGCCACGGCCGCGCACGAGTTCTTCCACGTCTGGAACGTGAAGCGCCTGCGCCCCGTGGGGCTCGGCCCGTGGGACTTCACGCGCCCGCTCGTCACGCAGGGCTTGTGGATAGCCGAGGGGTTCACGAACTACTACGGCAAGCTCTCGATGCGTCGCGCGGGTCTCTGGGACGACGAGCAGTTGCTCAAGTCTTACGCGGGCGCAATCGGCGGCATAGAGAACGCGCCGGGGAGCCATCTGACGAGCGCCGTCGAGTCGAGCATACTCGCGCCCTTCATCGACCGCGGTTCGAGCGATCAGCGCACGAACATGCAGAACACGCTCGTCAGCTACTACCCGAAGGGCGAGACGCTCGCCGTCGCGCTTGACCTACTCATACGCGGCCGCTCGAAGGGGCACGCTTCGCTCGACGAGGTGATGCGTCAAGCGTACGCGGAGTTCTACCTCAAGAGCCCGAACGACAGTTACTACCTTAAGGGGCGCGGCTACACCGTGGACGAGTTCCAACGCGTCGCGTCGCGCGTCGCGGGCTTCGACCTCTCGGACTTCTTCCGCCGACACGTCTACGGCACGGAGCCTCCGCCCTATGACGAGGCGCTCTCTTACGTCGGCCTACGCATGACGCGCACGCAGGAGCAGCGCCCGGCCAGCGCTAACGGCTCGTCCGCCGAGTCGCGAACCTTCTACCGCATAGAGAAGGATGACAAGGCGAGCCCCGAGGCGCTCGCTCTGCGCGAGGCTTGGCTCAAAGGAAGCAGGTAACGGGAAAGGATGAAGGCGGAAGGATGAGGGATGAAGTGAAGGCTGATTCCAATCAGCACTTCTTTCATCCTTCATCCTTCCGCCTTCATCCTTCAGTGTGTCGGAACCTTGCGTGGCGGTCGGTGTCTATCGTGGAGGCATCGGGAGAAACGTGAGGACTCAAATAGTATGCGCGGAACAATCAGGAGACTCTTCGGCTCGTCGGTCTTTCTCGTACTATGCTCGGCGGTGTGCCTCTACCTCGGCTCGCAGAGGGCCGCAAGCGCGCCGCCATCGCAGGCGGCAAACGAACTCGCGCGACAGTTCGGCGGCGACCCCGGCGACGGCTTCATGCTCGCGGGCGGCCTGCTCATGCTGGTCGCCCTGGCCTTCGTATCGGCCGCCACGATGCTCTGGTTTCGCGAGAGGGAAGGGTAGCGCGGCGCGCGGCGTCTAGTCCTTCGGCACGGCCGCCCGGACGACCTTCAGCCTCCCGTCTCCTTTAACGAGGAGCAGGTCGTGGCTGACCGCGAAGACCTCGAAGAGCCGCGTGCCCTTCGCAGCGCGACTCTCGATAGCTCTCTCTTCATCAGTCCATCCTGTTCTTAAATCGAAAACCTTTGAGTCCCGCCGTTTCACCGTCAAGGAACTACAACTTCGAGACCTTCGGTCACGACCTCGAAGGTCATCGGTAGCTCGCCTATCAACTCGCCGTCCGCCTGCACGGCGACTTCGCCCTCGCAGCGCAGGCGCGAAGCTTTGATATACGTGACGCCGTGCGTGCCGACGGGCGCGCCGCCGCGCACCGCGTGCGCGAGCAGACGCAGATAGCGCAGGCGGCTGTGCGTGTTGATGACGCAGACCTCGAAGGTGTCCGCGTCGAGCCGCGCGCGCGGCGTCAGCGCCAAACCGCCGCCGTACCAAGGTGCCTTGCCGACGGCCGCGTAGGTCGCGGGGAATCGCTCGCCCTCGACCTCGACGGTGAACTCGCGCGGCGTCCAGTGCGCGAGGTGGCCGAGCCCCGCGTACCAGAACGCGGCCTCGCCCACGCGCCGCTTCAGGCGAGGACGGACGTGGCTCACGACCGACGCGTCGAGCCCGACGCCCGCGAGCATGAAGAAGTAGCGCCGCGCGCCCGTCCGCTCCCGAGTCGCGCAACCCAATGTGATGCGCTTCGTCCTCCCGCGCAGGAAGACGCGCGCCAACTCCGACGCGTTCGGAGGCATCTCCAACTGCCGCGCGAGCACGTTCGCGGTTCCGGCGGGCCACACGGTCAGACGCGCGCACGCGCCGACGAGTCCCTGCACGGCCTCGTGGACAGTCCCGTCGCCGCCGCGCACGACCACGTCGGTCGCGCCCGCCGCGACTGCCTCTCGCGCTAGTCTCCCGGCGTCGTCCGGCCCCGCTGTGTGCAAGACCTCTACGCCGACGCCCTCGGCGCGCGCGAGTCTCGTAAACTCCTCTGCGTCGTGCGCGGCGACGGCGCGCCCGCGCCCCGCGTTCGGGTTCGCAATCAAGACTGCCTTTCTCGCTTCCATCTTCATCGCCTCACCTCATGGCAAATGCGGTGCCGCCGCACGCGTACGGCGTTAACGGCCGGAAGTCCAACGGCGCGCGGCCGAGACGCATGGGCGCGCGGACGACTGTCGGGCGTTCGTTGCAGCGTCGCCGAAAGCTAAAGGCCGACGCACACGATAGCGCGTCGGCCTTAATCATCTTTAACGTCGAGGAGGCCGCTACTCAAGTCGGTAGTTCGGGGCCTCCTTCGTGATGATTACGTCGTGGACGTGCGACTCTTTGAGGCCCGCGGGGCTTATGCGTACGAAGCGTGTGTTCTGTTGGAACTCGGCGATGGTGCGGCAGCCCGTGTAGCCCATGCCCGCGCGAAGTCCGCCGACCAACTGCGTCACCATATCCGCGAGCGTGCCCTTGTAGGGAACGCGGCCCTCTATGCCTTCGGGGACGAGCTTCGACTCCATCTCGGTCATCTCCTGCGCGTAACGATCCTTCGAGCCCTCGCGCATCGCGCCAATCGAGCCCATGCCGCGATACGCCTTGAACGAGCGCCCCTGATAGAGAATCAACTCGCCCGGCGACTCTTCGGTGCCCGCGAAGAGCGAGCCTATCATCACCACGTCCGCGCCCGCCGCAATCGCCTTCGCCACGTCGCCCGAGAACTTCACGCCGCCGTCGGCGATGACGGGCACGCCCGACCCCTTCGCGGCCTGCACGCAGTTGTAGACGGCGGTCATCTGCGGGACGCCCGCGCCCGTCACGACGCGCGTCGTGCATATCGAGCCGGGGCCTATGCCGCACTTCACGGCGTCCACGCCCGCGCCGATTAATTCGCGCGTGCCTTCGGCCGTGGCGACGTTGCCCGCGATGAGCTGCGTGTCGGGGTGTCGGCGCTTCACTTCGCGCACGGCCTCGATGACGCGCGTCGAATGCCCGTGCGCCGTGTCGATGACGAGGCAGTCGACGCGCACGCGCACGAGTTCGTCCGCGCGCTCTCGGAAGTCGCCGGTCGCGCCGATTGCGGCGGCGACGCGCAGGCGGCCGAGGTCGTCCTTCGCGGCCGAAGGGTAGCGTATGGCCTTCTGAATGTCCTTGACCGTGATGAGTCCTTTGAGGTGCTTATCAGTGTCAACGACGAGGAGCTTCTCTATCCGGTGCTTCTGAAGTACGACCTTCGCCTCGTCGAGCGTCGTGCCTACGGGGACGGTGACGAGCGGCTGCGGCGTCATCACTTCGGAGACGGGAATGTCGAAGCGAGACTCGAAGCGTAGGTCGCGGTTCGTGATGATGCCGACGAGGTGTCCGCCCTCGTCAACGACGGGCACGCCGGAAATCTTGTAGCGCTCCATGACGGCGAGCGCCTCGCGCACGGGGCGGTCGGGGCGTATCGTCACGGGGTCAACGATCATCCCCGACTCGCTTCGCTTGACGCGGTCAACCTCTTCGGCCTGACGTTCGATGGGGAAGTTCTTGTGTACGACGCCGATGCCGCCCTGCTGCGCGATGGCGATTGCGAGACGGCTCTCGGTGACGGTGTCCATCGCGGCCGAGCAGAGTGGGATACGCAAGGTTATGCCGCGCGTGAACTGCGTCGAAGTGTCGGTCTCCGTGGGCAGAACGTCCGAGCGCGCGGGCACGAGCAGCACGTCGTCGAACGTGAGCCCTTCCTGTAGTTCGTCAGTTATCATGGGTAAAGCTCCGGTTCAAAGTTCCAAGTTCAAAGTTTCAAGTCAAAGTTGCAAGTTCAAAGACGCGCGCTGCGGCGGTCGCCTGATAAAGCTCAAGGTTCAGAGTTCAGAGTTGCACCCGTTGGGCGAACTCTGAACTTTGAACCTTGAACTCGGAACTGCATTTACTGTGCGTACTGCCTGTAGTTGTCCTTCGTGATTGTCCAAGTGGTCGCATCGGCCGGAGGCTTGAGCGTCTGGCCGTTGACAGTCACCAGGAGCGCGTCCGCGGAGGTCTGGTCGTAGTGCAGGTTGAGCGCCGACGCGGGCTCGAACTCCTCGGGCGCGTCGGGCTTCAGGAATCGCCCGCGCTTCTTCTTGTCGTCGTCCTGCCAGGACGTGAGCCAGAACGGGCGCGCCGACTTCACCTGTATGTGGAAGCCTTGCGCGGCGGCGGGCGCGGGCGCGGGCGTCGCCTGCGCCTGCTGTTGCGCGGCGGCGGGCGTCGGCGGCGTCTGCGCGGCGGCGGGCTGGCCTTCGGTGCGCCGGTAGTAGTGTAGGCCCGCGTAGACCATCAGTATCAGAATGCCTACGATTATCGCGCTCAGCCCGTAGGTGACGAGCGGCGAGCGCGCCGAGTCGCTCGTGTAGATGCGCGAGCGTTGCGGGCTGGTCAAGACCTCGTCCAACCCCTCGCCGCGCTCGCGGGCCGTGCGCGCGTAGAGTTCGAGGGCGCGCTGTTCGTCGAAGCGGACGGCGCGCGCGTAGGACTTTACGAATGACTTGTTGAAGATGCCGCCCGGAAGATGCTTGTATTCGTCGGCCTCGATGGCTTCGAGGTGGCGCATGGTGATGCGCGTCTGCTCGGAAACGTCTCGCAGACTTACGCCGCGCGCCTCGCGCGCGCGCCTTAGCTGCTGGCCGAGGGAGCCGCCCGCGCCCCCGCCGGTCGCTTCGCCCTCGGGAGTCTGGTCAGAGGTCTTTGAAGTCACGCTTGAGCCCGGCCCGTAGTGGTGTGTCGGCGTCCGCACTAAACTGTGTGCGCCGAGTCTTAAGGCACAATATAATGTGCCCTTCCCGAGAGTGTCAAACTTCACGCGCGCGGCCGTTTGTGCGCGCGTCTTGAACTTTGCGGCGCGCGGTGCTACGGTTGCAAACACAACCGTAGTCAAGAACAAAAGTTTAACCAACTAACACAGAAGCGAGGACTTAAAAGGATGTCTCTCGAAGCACTCGGAATGGTCGAGACCAAGGGGTTCGTCGGCGCGGTCGAGGCCGCCGACGCGATGGTCAAGGCCGCCAACGTCCAGCTCATCGGCAAGGAGTACATAGGCGCGGGCTACGTCACGATATTCGTGCGCGGCGACGTGGGCGCGGTCAAGGCCGCGACCGACGCGGGGGCCGCCGCCGCGCGCCGCGTGGGCGAGTTGATCAGCGTCCACGTCATCCCTCGCCCGCACGGCGAGGTCGAGCGCGTGCTCCCGCGCAACGGCCGCACGGGCTTTAGCCCCGACGAGCGCGCCATCGGCGGCGGCGGCGGAGCTTCGGCCGGAGCGCTCGGCGAGGGCGACCAGGGCCGCTCGCTACCGGCGGGACAGCGTGAGAACAACAAAGAGAGGTCAAAGTAGGCAGAAGGCAGTAGGCAGAAGGCAGCCGACTGACCGTGCCCGCTGACTGCCTTCTGCGCTGCCTACTGCCTTCTGTTTTTGGAGGTTGCAATGGCGGACAAAGACCTCGTGTCGGTGCAGCAGGCGCGCGACCTCGTCGAGGCCGCGCATCGGGCGCAGGCGCAGCTCGCGCGCTTCGACCAGGCGAGGATAGACCGCATCTGCGAGGCGATGGCGCGCGCGGCTCTGCGCGACGCCGTGCGTCTGGGTCAGTTGGCCGTCGAGGAGACGGGCTACGGCATCCCCGACGACAAGCGCGAGAAGAACCGCTTCGCCTCCGAGGATGTCTGGAACTACTTCAAGGGACTGCGCACGGTCGGCGTCATCAACGAGTCGAAGGACGTGCTTGAGATAGCGAGCCCGCGCGGCGTCGTCGCGGGCATAATTCCTTCGACGAACCCGACCTCCACGGCCATCTTCAAAATCCTCATCTCGGTCAAGTCTCGAAACACAATCGTCCTTTCGCCGCACCCTTCGGCCGCGCGCTGCATCGCGGAGACCGCGCGCGTCATGCGCGAGGCCGGTGTTAAAGAGGGGCTTCCGGCCGAGGCCATCGGCTGCATAACGAACACGAGCATTGAGGGCACGGAGGCCCTCATGAAGCACAAGCAGACGGCCGTCATACTCGCCACCGGCGGCATAGGGCTGGTGCGCGCGGCATACTCTTCGGGCAAGCCCGCCTTCGGCGTCGGCCCCGGCAACGTCCCCGTCTTCGTCGAGCGAACGGCCGACGTGCCCATCGCCGTGCAGAATATTCTGACGAGCAAGACGTTCGACAACGGAACCATCTGCGCCTCGGAGCAGGCAGTCGTCGCCGACGCCCCCGTGGCGAAGCAGGTGAGGGAAGAGTTCGAGGCGCAGGGCGGACACTTCCTCTCGGCCGCCGAGGCCGACCAACTCGCGAAGGTCGTCTCGACGGGGACGCGCGCTTTGAATCCTCAGATAGTGGGTAGGTCGGTCGAGGTCATCGCGAAGATGGCGGGGATCACAGTTCCCTCGGGCACGCGCTGTCTCATTGCGGAGGTCGGCGGCGTCGGCCGCGACTTCCCGCTCTCGATGGAGAAGTTGTCGCCGATACTCGCCTTCTACGTCGAGGACGGATTGGAGCGCGGCGCGGCTCGCTGCTTCGAGATTCTCTCTTATGGCGGCATGGGCCACACCGCGGGGATTCACACGCGCTCGCGCGAGGCCGCGAAGAACTTCGGCATAGAGATGCCCGCCTCGCGCATCATCGTCAACTCGCCGACGACGCACGGAGCCATTGGATTTTCGACCGCGCTGCCTCCGTCCATGACACTCGGCTGCGGCTCCTGGGGCGGCAACGTCACTTCGGACAACGTCTCGCCGTGGCACTTGATGGATATCAAGCGCGTCGCCTTCGAGACGCGCGCCGTCCCGAGCAGGCGACCCGCGCGCGCGGCCGCTCAGCCACAGCCGCAGCCCACGCCGCTCCAACCCGCACACGCGGGCGTAGCGGCCGCGGGCGTGAGTCGCGACGACATAGCGAAGATTGTCGACCGCTTCCTCTCGCAGCGACAGCCCGACGCGCAACCTTCAGGCGCGCAGCAACAACAACAGGGCGCGCAGCCGCTCCCGGTCGCGCACCCGCACGCGTACGTACAGAAGGACGTTGACATCGAGCCGCAGCGCGCAGCGCACTCCGGCGGGGCCGCGCCGCACCCAGAGGCCGCGCCGACCGCACAGGCCAACGGCGGCGGAAACGGCGTCGCGAGCGCGCACGGCACGGCCGCGCGGAGCGCAGCCTCGGGAGCCAACGGCAAACAGACGCCGACGCCCGCGCCCTCGACCGCGAAGCGCGCCGTTGACTTCGTCTGCGAGGACGACGTGCGCCGCGCCATACAGAGCGGCGAGAAGATTTACGTCGGCGCGCGCACAATCATCACCCCCGCCGCCCGCGACATGGGCGAGGCCGAGGAAGTATTCGCGAAGGCTTAAAAGGCAGATGTCGGATGCCGGATGCTGAATGTCAGTTAAAGACAGTCGCCAGCATCTGACATCTAACATCCAGCATCCGCTCTTATGTTTTTAGCGAAAGTAGTCGGCACCGTGTGGTCAACGAAGAAGACGCCCGACCTGGAGGGCGTCAAGTTTTTGATTGTCCACCCGATTGACTTAGACAAGGAGCCGACGAAGAATATCGTCGTCGTCGCCGACCGCCTCGGCGCTGGCATTGGAGAGGTCGTGCTGTGCGCGTACGGGAAGGCCGCGCGCTCGGCCGTCGGCAATCAGGAGATGTCAATCGAGGCGGCGGTCGTCGGAATCATCGACCGCATGGACATACAGGAAGAGATGGCGCGCTCTGACGAACTCATCGACTCGGCGCGCGAGCTGCGCGGGCGCGACAACGGAAGGTGAGAAAGCTGTCAGCGTTCAGCACTCGGCTTTCAGCCAGATCCTCTGCGCGTCCTTCGCGCCTTCTTCGCGACCTTTGCGGTTAAGCAAAGAAGTCTAATCGCTAAGGCTGCAAAGTACGCACAAAGGGCGCTAAGGGTTTTAAGCTGAAAGCTGAACGCTGAGTGCTGAACGCTTCTAGATGGCAAACGAGGAACTCATCTACAGAATCACGCGCGCGGTCTACGGGCGGCTGGGCGCTGAGGCGGACGAGCGCACGGTCGAGGCGCTCGTGATGGACGTTTACCGCGCCGTCGAGCCCGCGCTCGACGGCGCGGGTGCTGCCGCCGCCCCGCGCGAGTCGAAGGCGAGGGGCGAGGGGCGCGCGGACAGGCTCGTCGTCTCCGTGTTCGGGGTTGACCATCCCGGCATCGTCGCGGCCGTCGCGCAGGTCTTGGCCGAGGCGGGTTGCAGCATCGCCGACATAAACCAGACGGTCGTGCAGGGCAAGTTCGCGATGGTCATCATCGCCGACATCAGCCAGGCGCGCGAGTCTGTGACGGCGCTCAAAGACCGCTTCCGCAAAGAGGGCGAACGCCTCGGCGTGCGCATCTACGCGCAGCGCGAAGACCTCTTCAACGCGATGCACAGAATTTAAGAAAGTGATGAGTGATAGGTGATAAGTGATAAGAAAGAACAGCACGTGCCCTCTTAACTCATCACTTATCACTCATCACTCATCACTCCTTTTCTATGTCTCAGCCTGAAATCTCTCGCAGGTGTGTGTCGTGCGGCGCGGCGGTGCGCGCGGGCGCGCGCTTCTGCCCGCAGTGCGGGAAGGCCGTGCCGGACGGGACGGCGCACACAGACTCCGCGACCGCCTCTCCCGAAGACCCGACGCCCAAGACGCGAGACGCAGAGCTGCCGCCGAAGAGCGAGGCAGAGCTGCCGCGCGCCTCCGCGCCTGCGGTGAGGGAGGTCTACACGGCCGCGTCGGAGAGTGAATCGCCAACGCCGACGCCTCGCGCGGCCGATGTCTCGATGCAGAGTGACGAGTCGCGCGCGCTCGCTTCCGAGTCACGCGCGCGCGCCGCGGAGCCGCCCGTACCCCGTGTGGAGTCATCCGTGCTCGATGCGGAGTCGCCTACGCGCGGTCGTGAGTCGTCCATGAGCGGCGACGGCGCGCGCGTCGTCGTCGTGCCGGAGGCGGATGCGCGGCGCGCAGTGCCGGATACGGGCGACCTGGTAAGCCCGTACGCTTCGGCCTCGGCGCAGCAACAGGGTCGGCCCGAGGACGGTGCCGCGTCCGAAGAGAGGCGCGGGCGCGTGGCGCGCGTTCGAGAGGAGGCGCGTACGCGGGTCGAGAACACGCGCGCGCGAGTCGAGCGCGTGAAGGGCGGCGCGCTCGTCGCGCTCGAAGAGACGCCGGACGACTCGGGGCTACGCTTCGTCGGCGTAGCCGTCTTCCTCTTCGTGCTCTTCCTTCTCTTCCTGTTCCTGAGCGTCACAGTCCTTCGCTGAGCCGCACCCTCTTATGGAATACAGTCAAGCGGAAATCTTACAGACCGTGCGGATGACGGAGATGGAGCACCTCGACGTGCGCACCGTCACGCTCGGCCTATCCCTGCGCGACTGCGCGCGCAACTCGCTTCAGGAGACCGCCGACGCCGCGCGCGAGAAGATAGAGACGACGGCCGCGCGCCTCGTCTCAACCGTGGACGAGATAGGCGAAGAGTTCGGACTGCGCATCGCTAACAAGCGCATCTCTATTACGCCCGTCTCGCACATCGCGGGCCGCGCGAGTCGTACGGAAGAGTTGATGCCGCTCGCGCGCGCGATAGACGAGGCCGCGAAGCGTGTCGGCGTTGACTTCATCGGCGGCTACTCGGCGCTCGTCCACAAGGGCTCGACGCGCGGCGAGGAGGTCTTCGTCGACTCTATCCCGGAGGCGCTCGCCTCGACCGAACGCCTGTGCGGCTCCTTGAACGTTGCGACGACGCGCGCGGGGATAAACATGGATGCTGTGCGGCGGACGGGCGAGCTTATAAAGGAGATGGCCGAGCGCACGCGCGAGCGCGGCGGCATAGCTTGCGCTAAGTTCGTATGCTTCGCGAACTCGGTCGAGGACAACCCGTTCATGGCGGGCGCGTTCCACGGCGTCGGCGAGCCCGAGGCCGTCATAAACGTCGGCGTCTCCGGCCCCGGCGTCGTCAATCACGCCGTCAGACACGCGCCCGCTGGCGCGCCGCTCGACGAGATGGCGGAGCTTATAAAGAAGCTCTCCTTCAAGCTCGCCCGCGCGGGTGAACTCGTCGGCCGAGAGGCCGCGCGCCGCCTGGGGATTCGCTTCGGCATCATCGACCTTTCCTTAGCGCCGACGCCCGTGCCCGGCGACTCGGTCGCGGAGATAATCGAGGCTCTGGGGTTCGAGCGCGCGGGCACGCACGGGACGACGGCCGCGCTCGCGCTCCTCACCGACGCAGTGAAGAAGGGCGGCGCGATGGCCTCGTCTTCCGTGGGCGGGATGAGCGGCGCGTTCATCCCCGTCAGCGAAGACGCCGCGATGATAAAGGCCGCGCAAGTCGGCGCGCTCTCTCTGGACAAGCTCGAAGCGTGGACGAGCGTCTGCTCGGTCGGCATAGACATGGTCGCCGTCCCCGGCTCGACCTCGGCCGAGACCATCGCCGCAATCATCGCCGACGAGATGGCCGTCGGCGTCATGAACAACAAGACGACGGCCGTGCGTATCATCCCCGTGCCCGGTAAAGAGGTCGGCGACATCGTCGAGTACGGCGGGCTCTTGGGAAGCGCGCCCATCATGCCCGTAAACCGCTTCTCCTCCGACGCCTTCATACGGCGCGGCGGCCGCATCCCCGCGCCCATACACTCCTTGCGGAATTAATGGGTTGAGACCACAATGAATCGAGCTGATTTTCAGAAGTTGGCAAAGCTGAGGGTGAGAGAGGCAAGGATACTTCTTGATAATAAATGCTACGAAGGTGCTTTCTACTTAGCCGGATACGCAGTCGAATGTGCCCTGAAAGCTTGTATAGCTAAGAAGACGAAACGTTATGATTTCCCTCCTAAAGACTCCAGCCAATTGTATAACCATGGACTTGGAAACTTGGTTGCGCTAGCCGGCTTAAAATCAGACTTGGATGCTGAGATGGCAAGTGTGAAGGCTTTCAAGGATAACTGGGCAACCGTTAAGGATTGGAAGGTAGACGCCAGGTACGAGACTAAGATTGCTAAGAACCAAGCCGAAAACCTTTACGCTGCTATCACGGACGACCCGAACGGAGTTTTGTTATGGCTCAAGAACTACTGGTGAAGGAGATTCTTTCCGCCGACGAAATCGCGGCAGGCGAGAAGCTGCTGAAACGCCTTGACGGTGCTAAGGCAGGCGTCGTCGCCGCATACTGGGTTTACGTCCCCGCCGTGGCGGAGTGGCATCTTGAATTTGTCTCACCGAAGGTGGAGAGTGAAGGCCCGCGGGAATTCTACAGCGAGATCGGCGACCTGCTCTCTTCGCCGACAAGAATAGATTGTCTGACTTTGAATACCATCATGGTGCTTGGCCCCAGTTACAGTTTTTATAAACAACTCAGAGCAGCCCTTAATCCCAAAGAGGATTTGGCGGGGGTTCGACTCCGACAGCTTCTGGTCGGGAATGAGGTCATGGACTTGTACATATATCGCTACCCCGCGAAAGCGTAAAAGATTCAATTTAAAGAGAGGCCGAACATGGAAGCATTGGGGATGGTCGAATGCCGCGGGCTGGTGGCGATGATAGAGGCGGCGGACGCGATGGTGAAGGCCGCGAACGTCACGCTCGTCGGCTATGAGAAGATTGACGCGGGGCTCGTGACGGCGATTGTGCGCGGCGAGGTCGGCGCGGTGAAGGCGGCCGTGGACGCGGGCGCTGCGGCAGGGCGACGCGTGGGCGAGGTCGTCTCGACGCACGTCATAGCGCGCCCGCACGCCGAAGTAGGGGAGGGCATCCCCGTCATAGACACGGGCGAGACGACGCGCAAGAAGATTTCCGGCTCAGTCCGTGCCAAGCGCGGCGATGGCGAGTAGCGGCGCGGAAGAGGCGGGCGTCGGCATGGCCGCGCCGCGCGCACCCGAGAATCAGCCGTGCCCGAACTGCGGGACGGCGCTCGTCGGCGACTACTGCCACGGCTGCGGCGAGAAGCGGCCGGAGGCGCGCGACCTGACGGTGCGCCACTTCGTCGAGGACGCGGCCAAAGAGTTGACGAGTCTCGACTCGAAGCTCTACCACACGCTGCGCGCGCTCCTGTTCCGCCCCGGCCTGCTCACGCTCGAATGGATCGCGGGGCGGCGCGGCCGCTACCTGAAGCCGCTCAACCTCTGCCTCGCGCTCTTCGCCGTGCAGATATTCGCGTACACGGCCACGAAGCAAGCCTCGATGTTCAACGTCGGCATGATAGTCGAGAACGAGAGGCAGATGTCCGAGCAGATGCACCTCCCGAACGGAGGTGTGTACGGCAGGCTCTTCGCGCGCGCGTCGGCGCGAAAGGGAGAGAGCGTCGAAAGTCTTGAAGACGCCGTGAACGAGAAGTGGCAGCGCAACGTCTCTCTGTTGCAGCCCGCGCAAATCTTCGCCCTCGCGGTGCTGCTGCAAATCCTCTACATCTTCTCGCGCCGCTACTTCGTCGAGCACCTCGTCTTCTCGATGCACTTCCTCGCGTTTACGACGCTAACGACGACGCTGATGTGGCCGGTCTACTTCTTACTCGGCATCGCCCCGACGCGCTACAACATGCTCGTCGCCGTCTCAAAATTCCTGCTCGACATCTTCTACATGTTCTTGGCGCTACGCGCGGTCTACAAGGGGTCGCACGCCTTCGCCGTCCTGCGCGCCTTCGTCCTCTTCGTCGGCTACTTTGTGACCTACATCCTCGTCTTCCTTGTCGCCCTCTTCGTCGCCATGTTTGCCGTGCTCAAATAACTCCGCCGATCACTTCGCGCCCATGACGGCGTTGAAGAGCAGAGGGTACGTGGCGAGCGACTGGCCGCGGTACTGCGGGCGGAAGCCGAAGAGGTATACGCGCCCCTTACCTATTCCGACTTCGACGAGCGCGGCCTTGCCGCGAATCCTCTCCGCGCCGAGGAGCCAGCCCGAGAGCAGAGGCGTGCCCGAGTCCGGGTAGCGCGCGATGATTTTGACACGCGCCGTCGCCGCCGGGTCGCTCTTTATCTCGAAGACGGGCGAGTCCTCGACCCACGCGATTGACTCGCGCTCCATCCCTTTGGCGACGGGATTCGTCGTGTCGAGTATCGTCCGCAGGATGGAGCCGGGGCAGTAGAACTCCGTGCGCTTCAAGCCCTCGGTCACGTCGCGCACGGGCAGGTTGAACTGCTCGATTACGAAGTCCGACGCCTCGTTGAGCGTGACGAGCGTCCCGCCCTGCTCGACGAACTCGCGCAGAGCCTTCACGCCCTCCTTGCCAAGCCCGCCCGTCAACTCCTCTGGCATCGAGCCCTTTCGGTAGCCTTCGAGAATCGCGCGCGGCGATTGGTCTGGGATGATTATCGCGTCATACTTCTCGCGCAGGCCGCCCGCCTTCACATCCGCGTCGCTCAGGGAGGCGTAGCCTCTGCCCTGATTCTCGAAGACCCAGCGCGTCCAGCCCTCGTCCATCGAGGGGACGTGCGACTTGTATATCCCCACGCGCGACGCGCGCGCGCTCATCGGTAAGAGCACGGGGTCTACGGCAATCGCGGCCGGCGTTGAGTCCGACCCCTTGAAGACCATCACCTCCCCGCGCGTGTTGAAGGGTCGGTAGACGGGCTCGACCTCGACGCCCATCAGCAGCGGGAGCGTGTGCGCCGTCACGTCGTAGGGCGCGATGGGCTCGCCGGAAGGGGAGAGGAGCGTAGGATAGTTCTGTCTTTCGAGCAGCGCCTTCGCGAAGCTGCCGTAGGGCTGTGCCATCTTGACGAAGAACTCGCTCCCGGCCGACGCACGGCGCTGCCTTACCGCGCGCACATGCCCCCACTCCACCTTGACGCCGCCGCGCGCCAGTATCTCCACGAGTTCCTCGCTGTGCTCCGAAGGCAGTATGCGGAAGCCGTACAACTCGCCGGGCCGACGCGGGCGCACGGCCTCTTTGCCGATTGCGTAGAAGCGTTTGAGCCACGCATCGCGATTCCGCGCGGCGTGCTTGAGTAATTCAAACGCGGCGGTCGTCATGTAGTTCGTGATGTCGCGCATGTGCCATTCGCCGCCCGTCCAGGCGATGGGGAAGTTGGGCGTTACTTTGCGCGCGTCGTAGCCCTCGCCCGCGCGTAGCTGCTCCGACGTGACCGTGATGGGCGTCGCGATGTTGACCGACGCGGTCTCGGAGAGTATGCGTACGCCGCCGTGATAGTGCGAGTATGCGCGCGAGGGAGTCCAGGCGTCGTAGGTCGAGTCCCACGTGATGCCCTTGAAGCCCGCCTTGAGCATATTGTCCGCCATGAAGCGGCCGAGTTCCGTGTAGCCCTCGACGAGTTGGCGCGGCACGCTCGGCTCGACGGGCTTCATGTACGGAGGCAGGAACAGACGCGAGCCGTACGCGCCCTGCTGGTGTATGTCGTGGACAATCTGCGGGTGCCAGACGTTGTGAATCTTATCGACCGTCAGTTGCGTCTCGACCTGCGTGAAGGCGTACCAGTCGCGGTTGTCGTCGTGGCCTACGTACTTGTGATAAAGCTCGGGCGGGCTCGTCCCCTCGTAGGGCGTGCCGAGCGTGCGGTCGTACCAGTTCTTCACGATGTCAACGCCGTCGGGGTTCAAGGACGGGACGAGAAGAACGATTGTGTTGTCGAGTATCTCGCGGACTTCCGCGTCGTCGGACGAGGCGAGGCGGTGAGCGATGAGCATCCCGGAGAGATATGAGCCGACTTCGGTCGAGTGGACGCCGCACGTGATGAGCACGACGGTCTTCCCGTTGCTTATGTACCCTTCGGCCTTAACCTCTCGCTCGCGCGCGGGAAGGATGGTGCGCGGGTCTGCGAGGTGCTGCTGAATCTCTTTGTAGGTTTCGAGTCGCTCGATGTTTTCGGGGGCGCTGATGGTCGCGACGACGAAGGGCGCGCCCAGAGTGGTCTTGCCCAACTCCTCTACACGGACGCGCGGGCTCGACGCCGCGAGCCGACGGAAGTACTCGACCGTCTGCGCCCAGGACGCGAGCTTGCGGTCGTCGCCGGGGCGGAAGCCGAGTACGTCCTCGGGCGCGGGGACTGACGCGGCCGTCGCGCGAGGGCGCGGCGCGTCGGCGTGCGACGCGTTGGCGTGCGGAGCGAATCCCGCGGGCGTTAAGAGAAGGAGCAGCGCGAAGGCGAGCATGTGCTTCAGCATCGTGGGTTCGGCCCGGCTTTCGGTTAGGAGATTTAAGAGCGCGAAAAGTTTGACGGAGCGGAGAGTTTAGCACAGCGGCCCCGCGGCCGTTGACAGGCAACTCCGCGCCGTTGAATATTGTGCGCGGCGGCGACGCTCCCCGCGCCGCGCCTTCAAGGTTCGTCACAGAAATAGACAAAGGAACTGCCTCATGAATAACCACTGGTGCGCCGTCTGCGGCCACGTCAACCGCCTCGGCGCGGAAGTCTGCGAGATGTGCGACTCGCGTCTGGATGGGTCGGCGCAGCCGGGCGCGGAGTCGGCCGACCCAACGGGCTTCCACGGCGAAGGGCCACGCGCGGGCGCGCTCCCGACCGACATCCCCGCGCCGCACTTTCAGGGCGTGGGCGATGTCCTCGCGCCAACGCTCGAAGTCTACGGTAAGAACTTCCTACTCGTCGGCGCGCTCGTCCTCGCGACGACGCTCGTGCCGTCACTAGTCTACGCGGCCTTCGTCTACTTCATGCAGACCGGCATGTTCGACGACGGCATCAGAGCCAGTGGGAGATTCCCCCTCGAATTCATGGGCCCGATGTTCGTCGGCGGCGCGGTCTACTGGGTGCTGTCAGTGATAGGCAGCGCGGTACTGTCGGGCGCGCTCGCCTACGCCGTAATCGAGTTGCAGCGGACGGGCGCGGTGCGTGCGGCCGACTGCCTGCGCTGGGGGCTCGGGAAGATGCTGAAGGTCATCGCCGTCACGATGGTCTGCACGCTCATCTACGTCGCGCCCTTCGCGGTGGCATTCGCGTTCGCCATTCTTTTAGGCCCCATATGGTTCATCCTCTTCCTGCTGATGATACTGCCGGAGATCGTGCTGATCCTGACCTTCTCGGTGGCGGTGCCGGCGGCCGTCATCGAGAATCGCGGCGTCTTTGAATCCCTCAGTCGCAGCGCCGAGCTTACGAAGGGCTTCAAGGGGCTCATCTTCCTGACCTACTTCCTCTGGGGGGTGCTCGTAATAGTCCTGAACCTGATAATCAACGGTAGCTTCAGCTACGCGGGCGGAGGCTCGATTCCGGGGCTCGTCATACAGATGCTCATCTCGGGGCTGCTCAGCTCTTCGACGCACGTGCTGGCCGTCTACATCTTCCTCGGCATACTCAAGGAGAGGGGAGAGCGCTCGGGCGCGCCGGCCTACGCGCCTAACCCCGCTGCCGCGGCGCGCTGAGTCGTCCCGCCGCCTGAGAGAGAACCCACACTTTACAGATGCCCTACACCGCACAGATAACGCGCGCGAATCCGACGCTGATAGTCTTCCTGCTAGACCATTCGGGCTCGATGGCAGACCCGTTCGGCGGCGAGCAGTCGGCGCGCAAGGCCGACTTCGTCGCGAGCACGGTCAACCACGCACTCCACGACCTCGTCATACGCTGCACGAAGACCGAGGAGGTGCGCGACTACTACCACGTCGCCGTCGTCGGCTACGGCCGAGCGGTCGGCGCGGGGCTCGGCGGCTCGCTCGGCGGTCTGCCGGTCGCGCCCATCTCGGCCGTCGCCGACAACCCGGCGCGCATCGAGTCGGGCTACCGTCGCGTGCCCGACGGCACGGGCGGCTTCGTCGAGATGCCCGTGCGCTACCCCGTCTGGGTTCACCCGCACGCGGACGGCGGCACGCCCATGTGCCGCGCGCTCGGGCGCGTGCGAGAGATTCTCGACGGGTGGCTTCGTGCGCACCCACGCGGCTTTCCGCCGACCATTCTGCACCTGACCGACGGCGAGTCGAGCGACGGCGACCCCGTCGCGTTGGGGACGGAGATTATGTCTCTCGGCACGGACGACGGCCGCGTGCTTCTCTTCAACTGCCACGTCTCTTCGAGCCGCGCGCGGAGGGTGGAGTACCCGTCCGAGGAGTCCGTGCTCTCCGACTCGTTCGCGCGCACGCTCTTCCGAATGTCGAGCGAGCTTCCCGAGAACTTCCTCGGCGCGGCGCAGCAGCTCGGCGTCAACGTCACGCAAGGCTCGCGCGGCTTCGTCTTCAACGCAGACCCGTCCGCGGTCGTGCAGTTCTACGAGATAGGCACGAGCTTAACGGGCATGCCCCCGCACATCTGGATGGGAGCTGACAGTGAGCAGTCGAGCGGTGAGCGGTGAGCAGTTGAAAGAGCAAGGCGCGCACTACGTCTTCACTCAACCACTGCTCCCTGCTCACCGCTCGACTGCTCACCGCTTAACTGTTAACTGTTCACTGCTCACCGCTCACTGCTCACTATGTCTTGGCGCATCAGCACTCGGCAGTTTGTACTCCCCAAGGAGGGGAGCGCGGCGGACGAGTGCGAGGACGCGGTCGCTTTTGACGTGGACGCGTCGAGGTTCGCGCTGGCCGACGGCGCGACCGAGGCGTTCGACGCGCGGCGTTGGGCGACGCGCCTCGCGGAGAGTTGGGTCGGCGCGAAGAGCGCGCCGCTGACGGCGGCGGAGTTCCGGCCGTGGCTCGCGGAGCAGGGCGAGTGGCTGCGCGCGTCTTGGGAGGGACGAAAGCTCTCGTGGTACGCGGAAGAGAAGAGGCGCGTCGGCTCGTTCGCGGCGTTCGTCGGGCTGAGGCTCGAAGCGCGCGGGCGCGGGATGCGTTGGGATGCCGTTGCGCTCGGCGACTCGTGCCTCGTGCAGACGCGCGGCGGACGCATCGAGACGGCCATTCCGCTCTCGACGCACGAGGAGTTCAACTCGTCGCCGCCGCTCGTCCCCTCGAACGAGTCGGCGTATGACGTGGCGCTCGCTCGACTCGTCTCGGCGCGCGGCGAGGCGGAGCGCGGCGACGTGTTCCTGCTCATGTCCGACGCGCTCTCGGCTTGGTACTTCGAGTCGCTCGCGAAACGGGACGGGCGCGCGGCGCAGTTTGATTCTCTGCTCGCAGCGTCGGAGAATGAATCGCTCGCCGGGTTAGTACGCGGCGAGCGCGAGTCGAAGAGGATGAAGGACGACGACGTGGCAGTCGTCAGAGTCCACCTGACAGTCTAGTTACAAGTTCCAAGCTGCAAGTTCAAAGTTGGAAGATGGGTTCTTCACTTTGAGCTTTGAACTTGCAACTTGGAACTTTAGCGAAGCGATGCAAAGCTTGCCGACAAACTTCTGGCCGACGGCGCGGAGCTACGCAGAGGCCGTCCAGTGTCCCGCCGTCTGCTTCGAGGCGCCTTCGCTCAAGCGCATGCTTCCGGCCGTTGACCGGCTCGGCATGCCGCTCGTCACGTCGGGGCAGTTCGCATACGTCTTCAAGCTCAACCCCGAGGCAGCGTCCGACGACTCTCTGGCCGTGCGCTGCTTCCGCGGCTATCTCGGCGACCGCGCGGAGCGTTACAGCGCCCTCGACGCGCACCTCGGAGCGCACCTCATCCCGGCGCTCCCGCGCTTCAAGTACATGTCAAAGGGGATACTCGTCGCGGGCCGCCGCTACCCCGTCCTCTTCATGGAGTGGGTCGAGGGGCCGACGCTCGACGTTTATCTAGACGAGGCCGTCGGCCGTAGCGAGGCGCTCGCGCACATGGCCGACGAGTGGCTCAGGCTCGTCGCCGCGCTCGAAGAGGCGGAGGTCGCGCACGGAGACCTGCAACACGGGAACATCATCGTCGAGCACGGGCAGCTTCGACTCGTCGATCTCGACGGCATGTACGTCCCCGCGCTCGAAGGCTTCCGCGCGAGCGAGGTCGGCCACCAGCACTACCAGCACCCCGCGCGCGACATCACACACTTCTCTCGCGACACGGACAACTTCTCCGCGCTCGTCGTATACCTCTCGCTCATCTCCCTCGCGGAGCGGCCCGAGCTTTGGCGCGAGCACCACGACGAGAACCTACTCTTCACGCGCGCTGACTTCGTTGACCCCGAAGCGTCCGCGCTCTTCAAGAAGATCGAGGCGATAGGCGAAGAGCACGCGCGCCTCGCCTCCGCGCTCAAGCTCGCCGCGCTCTCCGCGCCTACGGAAACGCCGCGTCTGACCGAGCTTGTCGGCACGGGCTCGAAACTCCCGACGTGGGTAAACGCGCCCGCCGACATAGAGGTGAGCGGGCGCACGCGAGAGGTCGCGCGCTCGTCCGTGCTGCGGGCCGAGCCCACGACGCCGTGGCCTCCGCAAAGGCCGTGGCGCTCTGCCCCGACGACGCCGCAGTCGGCGAGCGTGCAGAGCATATTCAACACGTCGTCGCCCGCGCCCTCTTCTTCGCAGAAGGCGCGAGTCGTGCCGCGCGACCCGACCGACGTACGCGGCAACGCGCTCCACTATGCGAAGACCCTCTTCGGCAGTTCCTACGGCTACATCTGGTGGATACCGCTGCACAACTTCCTGCTCGGCGAGGTCTGGGGCGCGTTCGGCATAGGCCCCGTCGTCGGGATGCTCATCTCCTTCTTCGTAGTCTTCGCAATCTTCATGTTCTACGGACTCTTCCGCGCGATATACGAGGCCGAGACCGCTTCGGGCGCGGCGACGGCCGCCGCCGCCGCCGGCGCTTCAACGCTCCCGCCTTCGCAGGGCGGCACGGCGCTCAACAGCGCGGGCACGCGCGCCTTCTTCGGCGCGCAGGGTGCGACCAATGCTCCGCCGCTCTTCTCGAACAGGCAGCAGCAGCAACAGAGCGCGACGCCCGCGCACGCCGCCGCCGCCGCGCCGCGTCCCGTCGTAGGCAACCGCAGCCTCGCCATATACCACCTGCCCGACTGCGCCTGGGCCGACAAGATCGCGCGCCAGAACCGGGTCGAGTTCGACTCGCCCGCCGTCGCACACTCAGCGGGCTTCCGCCCCTGCCGCGTCTGCAAGCCTTAAAAAGCTGTCGGCACTCGGCACTCAGCTTTCAGCTAAAGCTTTGCGACCTTCGCGCCTTCTCCGCGTTCTTTGCGTTTAAGCCCCGACTCTCTAAACGCAAAGGGCGCGAAGTAGTCGCGAAGCTCGCAAAGGTATGTAAGCTGAAAGCTGAGTGCTGAGTGCCGATGGCTCTTCTCATCACTAACGATTGGCTTGCTTCTCTACATCGCGCGCGTGTAAAGTAATGCCACCAAGTCTCCTTTAAGGCTCTTCCCGAGTACTCGTATAACTTAATCGTCGGAGGTCGC
>JBJMGR010000032.1:0-9511 GCA_045807805.1 Pyrinomonadaceae bacterium
CTTCGACGGAGATTCGCATCACAGTGCTCGAACGCACGGGCGACATCTCCTACGGCGCGTGCGGGCTGCCTTACGTCATAGGCGGACTCATAGACTCGCCCGCGCGCCTCGTCCTTCACACGCCCGAATATCTCCGCGAGCAGCACGACATAGACGTGCTGCTTCACACAGAGGCGCTCGAAATACTCCCCGCCAAGTCCGTCGTGCGCGTCCGCCAAGACGGAGCGGAGCGCGAACTCTCGTACGGCGCGCTCGTGCTCGCGACCGGAGCGGCCGCCGTCTGCCCGCCGCTCCCCGGCCACGAACTAGAAGGCGTCTTCGTCATTCGACACATGCGCGACGGCCTACGCATGCTCCTCTTCATAGAGGAGGCGCGGCCGCGCTCGGCCGTCGTGGTCGGCGCGGGCTACATTGGGCTAGAGATGGCCGAGGCTTTCCGCACGCGCGGGCTTCGCACGACGCTCGTGGAGGCTTCGGACAAGTTGATGACCGCGCTCGGGGGACGAGCGCGCGACATCGCCGCGGAAGAGATGCGCGCGAACGGCGTCGAGGTCTTGTTCGGCGAGCGCGCAGCGGGGTTCGAGGGCGACGGGCGCGGACGCGTCGCGCGCGTCGTGACGGAGTCGGGGCGCGCAATCGAGGCGGACATTGTTTCGATAGGCGTGGGCGTGCGGCCCGAGGTCGCGCTCGCTCGCGGCGCAGGGATAGAGATAGGAGAGACCGGCGCGGTCTCGACAGACGAGCGACAGCGCACGAGTGCGACGGGCGTCTATGCGGCGGGCGACTGCTGCGAAGTCATCAACCGCGTCTCGGGCCGGAGGGTCTGGCACCCTCTCGGCCAGCCCGCAGTGCGTCAGGGTTGGATTGCGGGAGCCAACGCCGCGCGCGAAGACTCTTCCGCACAGGCGCGCTACGCGGGCGTGGTCGGCACGAATGCCGTCAAGCTCTTCGGCCTTGAGCTTGCGCGCACGGGGCTCTCGCTCGAAGAAGCAACCGAGGCAGGCTTCGACGCCGAAGAGACCGAGTCGGCGTCGCACACGCGCGCGGGCTACTATCCCGGCGGGTCGAAGATTCACACGCGGCTCGTCGCGGACAGGCGCGGCCGTCTGCTCGGCGCGCAGTTGGTCGGGCGCGAGGGCGTCGCGCAGCGCGCGAACGTCTACGCCTCCGCACTCCACGCGGGCCTCAAAGTCGAAGACCTCGAACGTCTCGACCTGGTCTACGCGCCGCCCTTCGCGCCGACGATTGACCCCGTCATACGCGCGGCGCACGAAGCGCGCAAGAAGGCTTAAACGGCCCGGTCAGAACCGGGAGCGGTAGCGACCGGGTATCAAGCTACGATGAGAGCCTGCCTGATGTAGCTCGCGACCCGGTCGCTACCGCTCCCGGTTCTGACAATACGACCTCCGCGCGCTGACGCAAAAAGAGAGCGGGCGTGCCTTCGAGTGAAGCGCACGCCCGCTCTCCTCTTCTTTGACGAAGTTCTTACAGCTTCGCGAAGACGACGACGAGCGTGAAGAGCACGAGCGTCTCGATGAAGACGAGGCCGAGAATCATCATCGTCTGTATGCGCGCGCCAGCGCCGGGGTTGCGCGCGACGCCTTCGGCGGCCGCGCCCGCGACGCGCGACTGGCCGATGGCCGCCAGCGCCGCCGCCAGCGCGAAGCCGAGCCCCGCCGCGATGGCCTTGTACTTATTAACCGACGCGTCATTGTCCGCCGCGGCGGCACCGCCCTGCGCGAGCGTCGGCGCGGCCATTGCCAGCACGCCGACGATTGCGAAGAATGCCGTTCTCAGTTTGTTCATGGATGTCTCTCCGTCTGACTGTTTCGGCCCGACCGCCGGACTCGCCTTAGAACTTCAACCAGCGGCCCCGTCGGTCGTCGTCGCGCGCCTTTTATGATTTCGCCTCCACCCGGTATCCGCCGCCCCTCTTACAACGGCGCTCCAGCGGTCTCGGCCCCTTGCTTTCAAACCGCGAAAGCCATGCTTGCCAGCGTCGCGCTTCCAACGCACCGCCGCGCGTCAACTTCAAGGCGCGGCCCCGTCCGGTCGGGTCTCTGACTTACACCTTGCGCCGCGACGCGCGCGGGCCGTTCGTAAGGCCCGCGCCGCCTGTCCGGCGCGACTCCCCTTGAAAGAAACTTTTACGCGTGCTCGGGCAGCGTCATGACGCCGCCGTCTTCCGTGACGTTCGCGTGCTCGCCTTCGTGGCCGTGATGCCCCTCTTCGTGGTGATGCGAGACCTCGCTGATGTATATGATTGAGAGCAGCACGAAGATGAAGGTCTGCATGAAGGCGACGAAGACGCTCAGAGGCATGATGAGCGCGGGTAGAACCCAGCGCACGAGCCCGAAGATGGTGCCGAGAATCTGCTCGTCGCCGAAGAGGTTTCCGAACAGACGTATGCCGAGCGACATCGGGCGCACAAGGTTGCTCACCAGCTCAATCGGGAACATCAGCACGGCGAGCCACGGTATAGGCCCGGCGAAGTGCCTCAGGTGGCCGACGAGTCCGTTCTCTTTAATGCCTATCGCGTTGTAGTAGACGAACGAAGAGATGCCGAGCGCGAACGTCACCGAGGTCGAGGCGGTAGGGGCCATCAGTCCCGGAATGAGCCCCATCAGGTTCGAGACGAGTATCAGCATCCCGAACGTCGCAATCACGGGGAAGTACTTCAGCCCGTGCGGCCCGACGTTGTCTATGAGCAGATTTCTCACGGCGAGCACGCCCGCCTCAAGAGTCATCTGCGAATAGGAGGGCTCATCGACCGAGAGCTTGCGCGGCTTCATCACCAATATCAGGACGAGCGTCAGCAAGACCGCGAGCACGAACATGACCGTGTACCACGGCACGGCGTTCTCGACCGTGTAGGGGCCGAAGACGTTCTCCGGCGTCGTCCCGAACCAGCCGAAGAACTTCGCCCAGACGGGGTGCGTGTAGTCCATCTGGAATTTGTGTACGGGCTCGCCTATGTAGTTGTTGACGAACTGCACGAGCGCGGGGAGTTCGTGGCCGCCCGACTCGGCCGCGTGTTCGGTGGCAGCGGCCGCGTGCTCCGTCGCGGCGGCGGCGTGTTCCTGAAACAGGAAGAGCATCAACTTATGTTTCCTCTCGACGTACGATGGCGAAGTATAACTGCCTGAGACCTTCCGTGAGCAGGGCCGCGACTACTAAGCACATACCCGCGAGCGTCGCGACGAGCGAGACAATTCCGAGCGCGTTCGCTAAGACGACGGCCGCGATGACGAAGACGTAGCGCAGGACGTAACGCGCGGCCTTCATACGCGGCGGGCGGCCCTCGGGCGCGGCCTCGAAGACGGCCGTGACCGACGTGCGCAGCCAGTACATATTGAAGAGCGAGAGCAGCCCGCCGAGCAGCAACCCCGTCGTCACGCGCCACGGCGTGAGCAGCGCGGAGGCGGCGACGGCTATTAGAACGGCCGCGCACGTGTCCCGAAAGACGCGCCGCTCGACTGCTCGCGGGTCTTCGCCCGCGTCGTTCGCACCGCTCGGGCGCGCACTGTCCGAGCCTTCGCTCATCACGGAACGGATGATTTTACACGGAGCCGCGCGCGCCTGTCGAGTTGGAAGCCGCGCGCCTGCGAACCTCGGCCGACCGAACGCGCGAGCGTGCGCGCGTCACTTGTCTATGCGGGAGATTATGCGTACGAACTCGAAGAGGCCGACCGCCGCGCCGAGTACGATGCCTGTCACCATCAGCCAGCGCGTGCCGAGCCAGTGGTCGAGCGCCCAGCCCGCGCCCATGAACGAGAGCACGGAGAAGAAGATCGCGAGCCCCGCGGCATAGGCCACGCTGCTCTTTCGCGTCGCCTCCTGCTGTTCCGTTTCGGGCGCGTCCCCTTCGGTCTTATTCATTCTAACTCTTCCACGCGCGCGCGGCTTACTTCGTCAAATGCCTGCGTTTCAGGTCAGAGAGCATGCGCTCGGCCTTCATCATCTCCACCTCGGCCGAACTCAACTCCAACGGCGAGTCTCTGTCCGGCTTCGTCAGGAGCTTGTACGCGCCGACGCCCGCGAGCGCGATGACGCCGAATATGACCAGCCACTTGAGCAGCGCGGCGACGACGCCGAAGAGCGCCACCGCGCCGACGCCGACCAGTGCGAGCGCGAGCAGAATGAGCAGGACTTTGAAAAGTTTCATTGACGAAAGACCTCCGTGAAAAATCGCAAACGCCCGACGGGCTTCGCTTCACACGGATAAACGTCCGCGCGACGCCGCGCGTTCGCAAACTTTCTCGCTACCAGCTACCGCGCCGAAGATAGTTCTTCGGAATCTCCCAGAGCTGCCCCCGACGTGAGTGGCGCATCGAGTCGTGTATGAAGCAGACGTGCGTGCACCAGCACGCGCGCCCGCCGTCAATCGCCTCGACCTCCGCGTCGCGCTCTTCGGAAGCCCAGAGCGCGCCGAAGTCGTAGTCGAAATCCTTGAGCGAGGCGAAGCGCCCGCGCAACTCACACGCGCGGACGGAGCCCTCGTAGTCAATCACGGCCGTCGTCTCGCCCGCCGTGCATGGAAAGGGCCAGGCGGTCGGCCCGGAGAAGTTCGAGTGCTGCGTGCGGTAGTGCGTCGTTATCGCGCCGACGTACGCGACCGATTTGACGAAGCGCGTGGCCGCGTCGTCCTCGGCGAACATACGCTCGCCGTAGCGCTTCGTCAGGGCTGAGACGCGCGCGTATATCGCGGGCAGCGCGCCCGCGGGGACTTGCTTGATTGCGTCGCCAGCCTTCGTCTCGCCGCGGATGATGTTGAAGTAGTGGCCGTCGAGTCGGAAGTTCTCCCACATGAAGTCGGCGAGGCGGCCGACCTCGGCGTAGTTCTCGGCGCAGACAACCGTGTTGACGTTGAGGCGAAAGCGCTCGCCGTAAGTCTCCTTCAGAGGGTAGAGCGAGCGTATGCAGTCGAGCGTGCGCTCCCAGTTGCCGGGCACGCCGCGCACGCGGTCGTGCGTCTCGCCGTAGCCGTCGAGCGCGACGTTCAGATAGAGATGAAGGTCGGGGTGGAGCGCGAGCGCGCCGTCAACAATCTCGTAGGTGCGCGTCTTCAAAAGTCCGTTCGTGGGGATGATACAGCGTCGCACGCCGTTGTGCTCGACGAAGAGGCGTATGACTTCGAGCGCGTCGTGGCGGAGCGTCGGCTCGCCGCCCGAGAGCCAGAGGTCTGTCACGTCGGGCATCGTGCGCGAGACGCGCTCAATCTGCTCGAACGTCATGTCGCCGGGGCGGTTCAACTCCTCGTGATAGAAACAGGTCTCGCACTTCGCGTTGCAGCGCGAGGTGACGAAGAAGATGACCGTGCCGAGGCGGCGCTCCCTCTTCGTCGAGCGCAAAAGATTGACGAACCGTGCGGCGTTGTTGGTCATATTCCAGAAATCAGAACCGCGAGCGGTAGCGAGCGGGTCGGCGCTACAAGTTGCAGGCTCGTCGCGGAACACACACCCGCTCGCTACCGCTCGCGGTTCCGTTTGTCCCGCCTTATTCCGAGGCTTGCTCGATAATCTCAGTTTCCGTCGGCGATTTCAATTCGTATGTGATGCCGCGCCAAACGATGCGCCTCGAAAAGACGGCCGCGAGCGCGTTGTAGAGGAAGAGCACGGCCGTCAGAGGCCATAGCAGCAGGTGCGCCCAGAGACCGGCGCGAATGCGCGCGTGATGCTCTTCGAGCGCGAGCGCGACGGCGCGCAGGCGGAAGAAAGCCTTCCAGACGCCGAGCAGGAAGACGACCGAGACGAGCGCGAGCGGCCACGCGAATGGAAGCCCCTCGGCCGCGAGCAGAGCGGTGAGCGCAAGCCCGCCGAAGAAGAACGCGACGAAGAGTAGGTTCGAGATTAAGACTATCCGCCAGAGGTGCGGCGCGTAGACGCGCGTTATCTGCAACTGCCGCGTCGTGAACTCTACGAGGTCGCGGAACGTGCAGTCTTCGAGCGAAGCGGTCAGGCACGCGGGCACGAAGCGCACCTGCATCTCCGCGTTCTGAAGAGCGCGCGTCAGTGCGTAGTCGTCCGAAACGACGCCGCGCCAGCGGCCGCGCACGTTCAGGCGCTCGAAGGTCGCGCGGCGTATCGCGGTCGAGCCGCCCCAACAGAAGTTTCGCCACACGTCCGGGCCGAGCGCCGAAGCGATTGAAGCGTTCCAGACCGAGCGCAGGTGCGAGGCGAAGCCGCCCACGACGGGCAGAAACCAACGGTAGCCCGTCGCAGCGCCCACGGCTTCGTCCGCGAGCGGCGCGACGAGCGAGCGCAGCCAGTCGGGGCGCGTCCGCGCGTCCGTGTCGACGAAGACGAAGACCTCGCTCGACGCATCGGCCTCCGCGATTGCCGCGAGTAGGTTGTGAACCTTCTGCCCCGAGTGTTCCGCGCGGCCCGCGACGACGAAGCGCACGCGCGCGACCGTCTGCCCATCGAACTCGGCCGCGAGACTCTCGGCGATTGCGAGCGCGGCATCATCCGCCCGGTCGGAGATGAAGACGAGTTCATAAGAAGGGTAGTGTTGCAGGAAGAGCGCTGTGAGGTTCGAGCGAAGGCCCTGATCGAGCCCCCGGCACGGAACGAAGACGGACGCGAAGGGCATGTAGAGAGCGCGGCGCGCGTCTATGCCCCTTCGGAAAAAGTCGAAGTAGCGCACGCCGCCGCGAAGCGAGAGGAGGCTTTGCAGCAGGACGAGCGCGGCGAGCGTGTAGAAGAGCCACATCGGGGAGCGGCGCGCGTCGCCGGTCAGCGCGCGCAGGTCTGCGCGCGGCCGCCGTCAATCGAGTGCGTCGCGCCCGTTATCCACGCGGCGCGGTCTGAGGCGAGGAAGAGTATGAGTTCGGCGACCTCTTCGGCCGCGCCCACTCGGCCCAAGGGGTGCGTCTTCTTCGAGTGTTCGAGGAAGGCCGCGTAAGCCTCGTCTGCCATGCCGCCGCGTCGGTGAATGTTCGTGACGACGACGCCGGGGTTGACGGCGTTGACGCGTATGCCTTTGGCCGCGAGTTCGAGAGCGGCGCAGCGCGTGAGTTGGTCAACGCCCGCCTTCGAGACGCAGTAGGCGAGGACGCCCGGAAAGGCGCGTAGGCCCGTCACGCTCGAAACGTTGACGACGTTGCCCGGACGCCGCTCAAGGTGCGAAACGGCGAGCTGCATGAGATGGAAGACGGAGCGGAGGTTGACGTTCATCATCGCGTCCCAATCCGCGAGCGGCGTGTTCTCGACTGTCCCGTTCGAGATTATCCCGGCCGCGTTGACGAGCACGTCCAAGCCCCCGAAGTGCTCGACCGTCTCCTCGACGGCGCGGCGCGCGTGCGCCTCGCTCATCACGTCCGCGCTTACTTCCAGAGCCTCGCCGCCCGCGTCGCGCACGTGGCCCGCGACCTCTGCGAGAGTCTCCGCGTCGCGCCCGACGAGCGCGATGCGCGCGCCTTCTGACGCGAACCTCTGCGCCGTCGCGCGGCCTATCCCAGAAGTCGCGCCCGTGACGAGCGCGACCCTCCCGTCTAATTCCCCTGCCATCTCGCCTCCCTCGTGTTGTGTGCGTGTGGAACTAGCTCGCGCACATCTTCGTGCATCGGCGCGCGATTGGCAAACAGAGCCGGGAGCGGTAGCGACCGGGTATCGGCTCCGAGATGAGTATGTATCTCGAAGCCGATACCCGGTCGCTACCGCTCCCGGTTCTGACAAAACCTGCCCGGTCGCTTACGGGATGTGCGGCTCGTTGAGGTGGTCTGCCTTGTCGTCAACGAACACGTCGAAGACGGCGAAGAACTGCTCGGGCGTCGGGAAGAAGATGGCGTGGTTCGCGACGAGCAGCGAGCGCGATTTGTCGTCGAAGGCGATGGCCGAGGGATTCGCCCACGGCAGAGGCTGCGAAGGGTTTGCGGGGTTCGCGGCGGGGCCGCTGTAGCGCGCCTCCTCCGTGCCGTCGGGTGCGAGCACGCTTATCTGGTTGTATGCGGCGAGCGCGACGTAGAGCCTGCCCGACTTGCCGAAGGTTATGCCGTCGGGGCCAGCGCCCGGCGTGTAGGCGTGGAAGACCTTCAGGTCGGAAGGCTTCGGGTTGGCGACGAGCGGGATGGTGTAGACGTAGCCCGCGCCCGTCGCGTCGAAGGTCAGAGAGAAGTAGGCGAGGTCGCCCTTTGGGCCGATGCGCATGCCGTTCGGGCCGAACGAGGTGTCGAGCACGGGCGACTGGAACCAAATCTTGGGCGCGCCGCCGCCCGGCGCCACGCGCCAGATGGTCGCCTGAAATGAGTCGGTGATGTATAGGTTGCCGTCCTTGTCGAACACCAGGTCGTTGATGAGCGGCGGGCTGTCAACGGCGGTCGGCGAGCAGGGCGTGCCCGCGGGGATGAAGGCGCAGGTCGGGAGGTCCGGGAGCGCGGAGGCGTAGTGCTGCATCGGCCCGCCGGGGTTGTCAACGTCGAAGCGCAAGACGCCCTGCTGAAGGCTTCCGACGTAGAGCATGTCGTTCTTGCCGAAGGCGAGCCCCGTCCCCGCCATAGGGAAGCTCGGGTTCTCGCCCTGCAAAGGATAGGAGGCGACCTGCTGGCCCGTCGCTATGTCGTAGGCGAGGACTGCGGGCGGGACGAAGTAGCCGAACTGCGCGCCGCCCGATACGTAGACGCGCCCGCCGCTCGTGGCGAGCGACTCGGGGAAGCCGGGCTGCGCCGGTAGCATCGTGAAGATTTTCGAGTCGCCGAGCGTGCGCGCGTGCGGGTTGTCCCACGCGAGCGTCGAGGGCGCGAGCGAGGCCAGCAGCAATAGCGACGCGAGGACGGAGGCGAGTCTGGATGAGTACGCGCTCACGGTGTCGCCGGAGCGAATTAAGTTCTTATCGGGGATCATCTTCTTCTCCTGTGCAAAGATAATTTTTCGACGGGCCTCACGGGGGCCGTGTTGCCTGTCGCCGGGGCGTTGTCTTACAATCGCCGCACCGGCCACGGCCGTCGAAGCCCTTCTAAGTGCGCGGCCCGACGACGGCACACAACTTACCAACAAGGCGGCGCGCGCGTACTGTCGTCGCCCCGAAAGATTTCCGAATTTCTTCCGAACTACCCCGAATCGGAATGAACAACCCAACCCCCGTCTTCGAGTTCGGCTCCTTCGTACTCAACCCGCCCGAGCGCCTTCTGCTACGCGAAGGCCGTCCCGTAGAGATGCCGCCGAAGGTCTTCGACCTCCTGCTCGCGCTCGTGCGCGCGCGCGGCCACCTGCTCGAAAAAGAGGAGCTGCTTCGCACGGTCTGGGAGGGGAGCTTCGTCGAGGAGGGTAACGTCAACCGCCAAATCTCGACGCTGCGCCGCATACTCGGCGACGCCGCCGGCTCGGGCGGCTTCATAGAGACCGTCCCCAAACGCGGCTATCGCTTCATCGCGCCCGTGCGGCAGATTCATGACGGGGAGACTGTCCCCCTCTCCGTCACGGCCTTTGAGACTCCGCCCGCGATTCACACCCCGTTCGACCACTTGAAGGACTCGAAGGACTCGACGCACGCGACGCCGCGCAGGAGGGCCATC
>JBJMGR010000033.1:0-14939 GCA_045807805.1 Pyrinomonadaceae bacterium
CTCGAAAACCTTCTTTAGCCCGGAAAATTATAACAGCACGCGCGCCCGTCCGGCTCACGCCTCGCGCCCGAGCGCGGCCCCGGCGTGTTACAATCGACGTAATCAAGACATACGCTTGGCGGAGAATAATGGTCGGTGCCGTGGGGGTTTCCGTGTCGTCGCGGGGGCAGGAGGGGAATTTGAGTTCGACGCCGCCGAAGGGTTTGAAGGGGGGGGGCGGGGAGTCGCTTGAGGCGAAGGCCGGGCGGCTTCTTTTCGTCGGCCTGCCCGTCAAGCGGCTCGACCGCCATTGGCGCGCGCTCCTTCGCGAAGTCCGTCCGGGCGGCGTCATACTCTTCGGACGCAACGTCGAGTCGGCCGAGCAGGTCGCGCTCCTCAACGCGCAGATACGCGACGCCGCGGGCGGGCACGTCTTCATAGGCGTCGATCAGGAGGGAGGGCTCGTCGACCGCTTCCGCGACATCTGCGAGCCAGCGCCCTCCGCGAAGGCCGTGCGCGAGGCCGCGCGCGCAGACCTCTCAGAGCGCTTCGGATTTCTGACGGCGCGCATGCTTCGCCTGCTCGGGTTCAACATGAACTTCGCGCCCGTGCTCGACCTGTCGGGCGACAACGATGATAACGGGCTGCGCGCGCGCACGTTCGGCATCGGCCCAGAGCTTGTCTCACTGCTCGGCGGCGCGTACCTCGACGGCTTGCAGCGCGGTCAGGTGATAGGAGTCGGCAAGCACTTCCCCGGACTCGGCGGCTCGAAGGTCGATTCGCACAGGCGTCTGCCGGTTGTGACGCACACGTGGCAGGAGATTTTTCAGCGCGACCTCGTGCCCTTCATGGACTTGATGTTCCACAGGCCGGGCGAGCGGCTCCGCTCCGTGATGGTCAGCCACGCGGCCTTCCCCGACATCTCGGAATTTTTGCAGGACTTGTTCCGACAGCAGGGCGACCCGCCGACGATGCAGGGGCTGCACGAGTTCCCCGCGACCATCAGCGGCAACGTCACGACGCGCCTGCTCCGTCGCGTGCTGAAGTTCGACGGGCTCGTCATCACGGACGACATGGAGATGGGCGCGGTCGTGCAGACGCTCTCCGTCCCGGCCGCATGCCTTCGCGCAATCGAGGCCGGCTCTGACATGGTTCTAATCTGCGAGCACGAGGAGAACGTCATCGCGGCGCGCGACGAGTTGGTGCGTGCCGTGCGCGAGCAGCGTCTGAGCATGCGCGCCCTGAACGCCTCGGTGCGACGCATGGACTGGGCGATGAAGCTCGCGGGCGGGCCCGAGCAGTTCGACGCGGGAGAGTTCGAGGCGGTCTCGCGCCGCATCGGCGAACTCAATCTCGACCTGAAGGCCGCCGAAGAGACGGGCCAGTACGCGCCCGTCTACGGCACGGACGAAGGCGGCACGCGTCTTTCGTCAAACTTCCTCCAAGCGCCGGGGCTGCTCGCCGAAGATAAGAACGAAGAGTGAGTGAATTTTAGAGAACCACGGAGGTACAAAAGCGTCGTGCAGCGTCTACTGTCAAAGTTCATCGTGTCCGCGTTGATCGTCGTCAACGTATTCGCGCAGCAGCCCGCGCGGCAGCAGCAGCAGCCCTCGCAGCCGCCGCCCGCGCGACAGGGCGAGGGTGCCGCGACGCAGGCAGCGCACGCGCCTCTGCCGCCGCCGCGCGTGCGCGCCGAAGAGTACCGCGAGCGCGCGGGCCGCATCATCGGCGCGGCCTTGACGAGCGACGTTGCGTACAAACGTCTCGCGTGGCTCACAGACCGCATAGGCAATCGCTTGAGCGGCTCCGAGTCTCTGACGCGCGCGATAGAGTGGGCCGTCTCGGAGATGAAGCGCGACAGGTTGGATAACGTGCGCGCCGAGAAGGTGATGGTGCCCCACTGGGTACGCGGCGAGGAGAGTCTTGAGTTAATCGAGCCCGTCGGCCGAAGACTCTCGATGCTCGGATTAGGCAATAGCGTGGGCACGCCGCCCGAAGGGGTCAGGGCCGAGGCCGTCGTCGTCCGAAGCTTCGACGAGTTGGAGGCTCTGGGCGAGCGCGTGCGCGGGAAGATAGTCGTCTACAACGTGCCGTTTACGACCTACGGCGAGACGGTCGCGTATCGCGGCGTCGGCCCTTCGCGCGCGGCGAAGTACGGCGCGGTCGCCGTCGTCGTGCGCTCCGTCACTCCCGTCAGCCTACAGACTCCGCACACGGGCTCGCTTCGCTACTCGGAAGACCAGCCGAAGATTCCCGCCGCGGCCGTCACCATCGAGGGCGCGGAGCTTTTACAGCGCATGCAGGAACGCGGCGAGCATCCCGTTCTTCGTCTCAAGATGGAGGCCCACTTTCTTCCCGACGCCGAATCGGCGAACGTCGTCGCCGAGCTTAAAGGGCGCGAGAGGTCGGACGAGGTTGTGGTCGTCGGAGGCCACATAGATTCCTGGGACGTTGGGCAGGGAGCGCACGACGACGGCGGCGGCTGCATAGTCTCCTGGGAGGCCGTGCGACTTCTCAAAGAGTTGGGCTTGAGGCCGCGCCGCACGATTCGCGTCGTGCTCTTCACCAACGAGGAGAACGGCGCGCGCGGCGGCAACGGCTACCGCGACGCGCACAAGACGGAGCTGTCGAACCACGTGCTCGCGATTGAGTCGGACATAGGCGTCTTCCGCCCGACGGGCTTCGGCCTCTCCGAGAAGGCGAGCCCGCAGGCGCGCGCGGACTTCGTCGAGATAGCGAAGCTCTTATCGAACATCCGCGCAGACCACATAGACCCCGACGGCGAGGGCACGGACATCAGCCCGATGATGAAAGAGGGCGTCACCGGAGCCTCGCTCAACGTAGACTTCTCGCACTACTTCGACATACACCACACGCAGGCAGACACCTTCGACAAGGTCAACCCGCAGGAACTCGCCGCCTGCGTCGCCGCGATGGCCGTCATGGCCTACGTCGTCGCGGACATGCCCGAGCGTTTGGGGCGACAGTAGAAGTACGAATGAACAGGGAATAGTGAGGCGAGTTTGGATTGAAGTTTCAGTTTCGAGAGGATTACCGTTGGCGTCACACAGCGTGATAAACCTGCGTCACTGCCACCAAGACGACCTCCTCGGCCAGAGCATCAATCGCCACTTGCTTCAACTCGTCGGCGTAACGAGCTACGCTCTCGAAATTAGTGGACAATGCGACGGGCAAGTCTGTGTAGATGAGGTTAATGCGGTCTGGAGTCTTCGCGCCCGCGCGAGAAAGATAGTTGCCATCGAGTCCGCGCAAGACCGTGCAGCCGCCGAAGGCATATGTGAACTCCTCCTCGAAAGACAGGAGGAGGTCGCGGTAGACAGCGGCCGGTAGGTCAGGAACGTACACCTCGACTCTTACCCGTTCGAGCAGTGGCAAGGAATTGCTCCTTCCGCTTCGAGAACTCTCTCATACGTTTTAAAGCTTCCTTCTCCGGCACCGTAGCCCGCGGTGGGCGCTCGATCTTAACCTCTTTAACCGCCTTCAACTTTTTCATAACACCTCCGCAAGCATTTTCCTATTCCGGAAAAATATGTCAAGCACCTCTGCTGTTAGACAGCCCCTTTATCTATTTGCGGGGCGATGAAATGAAACGAAAAGGACTCGGCGTTATCTCCCGGTTTAAGCCGTCGGTCGTTGCAGAAATTGCGGCTATTATCATGCTAGTTTCCATTGACAAGTCTTCCGCTAGCACATAAATCTCAGCATCATGGAACGTTTCCGCATGATACTGCCGTGTGCGGAATTGGCTCAACATTTATAGGGTGAATTTTCTACCCGGTGTCCTTCGGTTTTTCGTGGAACTTTTGGGGGCGTGCGGGCGAATCTATTGTGTCTGCGGTGCTCTTCGAGTTTAGTCCGGAGCGTTGAATGTCGGGTTCCCAAGTACAGACGGACGCGGAGTTGCTCAGGCTCATGCTGTGCGGCGACGAGGACGCGTTCACCGTGCTCTACAGGCGTCGGCAGGGCGGGGTCTACCGCTTCGCCTTGCAGATGAGCGGGTCTGAGGCGCTGGCCGAGGACGTGGTGCAGGAGGTCTTCATGGTCTTGATGCGCGACGGACGAAACTTCGACCCCACGCGCGGGAGCCTCGCCGCGTACCTCTACGGCATCGCGCGCAACTACGTGCTGCGAGCCTTCGAGCGCGAGCGCTCGCTCGTCCCGCTCGACGCGGACTCGGACGACTCGAATGATGCGACGCACGAGAACCTCATCGCGCACTTCGACCCTCTCGGCGATCTGGCGCGCGGCGAGATGGTCGAGAGATTGAGGCAGGCCGTGCTCGCGCTCCCCGCGCACTACCGGGAGGCTCTGGTGCTCTGCGAACTGCACGAGCTTTCTTACGTGGACGCGGCGGGCGCTCTGGGTTGCGCGGTCGGCACCGTCAGGTCGCGCCTGCACCGCGCGCGCGCGATGCTCGGAGAGAAGATGCGCGGGCGCGAGCGCGAGAGTGAGAGCGCGGCGGGCGAGGATGCGGAGTCGGGCGCGGACGGCGGCGACGCGCGTGCGGGAGTCTTACAGGCCGCGAGGTGTTTCGCATGAACTGTCAGGAGTTCCTTAGCAACATTGACGGACTGGCGCGCGGCGCGCTTCTCGACGCGCGGACGCGCGACGACGCGGCCACACACGAAGGATCGTGCGGAGTCTGCGCCTCGCGCCTCGCGGACGAGCGCGCTCTGACGGCGGGCCTTCGCGCGCTCGCCGCGAAGATGAGCGACGCGGAGACGCCCGCGCGCGCCGAAGTCGCGCTGCTCTCGGCCTTCAGGTCGCGCACCTCGGCTGCGGGGACGGGCGCGTCTTCGACGACGCCAACGTCCTCTAACGTCGTGTCATTATCACAACACGCGGGCGAGAGGCATTGGTCTTGGGTCAAGACCGTCGCGGTCGCGGCGTTGGCGGCGGCGGCAGCGGTCGCGCTCTTCATGCTCGTGCCGCCGTATCTCTCTTCACCCCCGCCCGCGAAGGAGTCGGCCGCGGAGAAGTCTCAGGGCGGGCCTATTCAGACTACGGGCGGCGCGGCGGCGGCGACGAGCGCGGAGCGGAACGAGACAGCGCGGGCGAATGAAGGACAGGGCGGTTCGTCTTCACAAAGCATGGCCTCGACGACTTCAAAGGGCGTTGATGAAGACGAGCCTTCGCAGGCGTCAACCCCGAGGCGCAACGTCGTGCGGGGCATGAACGTCGGCTACAACTCGACGCACGGCGCTTCGTCTAACAAGGGAACGTTGGCGGAGTCGGCGGATGCGCGCGAGATAACGACAGAGTTCATTCCGCTCGTGCAGAACGGGGGCTTCGCGCAGTCCGAAGGCATGCATCTCGTCCGCGTGGAGCTGCCGCGCTCGGCGCTCTCGTCCTTCGGCATACCCGTCAACGCAGAGCAGTCGGGCGGGCGCGTCAAGGCGGACGTGCTGCTCGGCGAGGACGGCACGGCGCGCGCGATACGCTTCGTGCGCTGAAAAATTTTCAAGGGACAGTGCCGGGGCGCGTGCCGTAAAGGCTCGCCGCTTCAAAGGTCACGTAGGCTCCCTCCGCGTGCGGCGGCGAGTGCGGCACGCGCCCACGGCGCTGACTTCAATCAAAAGTCAGAATCGCGAACGGTAGTGAGCGTGTGTGCGCTTCGATATGCGCCCGCTCGATGAGACCGCGACCCGCTCACTACCGTTCGCGGTTCTTTTAGAGCAATCAAACGGAAGAAGCGAAAGGAAAGTAAGAACGATGAATAAGAGATGGATGGCCTTCACCATAGCGCTCGGGCTGTTGGGCACGACCTACGGCGTGAGCGCGCAGGACACGAAGGAGCGCGAGCGTAAGGCGCAGGTCGAGGTCTTCGTCCAGCAGAACGGCTCTGAGAGTTTGCCGAGGATAGATATGGGCGGCGACAACATGGTCTTCTACGCCACCGAGATGAGCTTCGGCGGCAAGGTCGTCAAGGGCGCGCCCTACTCCGGGCAGGCCGTCACAGAGAGCGTGCAGACGCTCGCCGACGGCAACCGAATCGTTCACAAGAACACCGCGCAGATATACCGCGACTCGGAGGGGCGCGTGCGCCGCGACCAGACGGTCGGAGCCATCGGCCCCTACGCCGCCGCGGGCGACCCCATTCAGACCTTCTTCATCAACGACCCCGTCGCGGGCGCGAACTACATACTCGACCCGCGCTCGAAGGTCGCGCGCAAGCTCCCGCGCATGGAGATTCGCTGGAAGAGTGAGGAGAAGCCCGGAACCGGGAGCGGGAGCAACGCCGCCCCGCGCGACGGCGACCGCATCGTCAAGGAGAGGGAGGCGGAGTCGCACACGTTCATCTACAGTGCGCCCGCCCCTCCGCGCGGCGCGGGCGCGGGCGGGCCTGAGATGCCGCCTCCGGTCGGCGGCGTGGCCGTCGGCGGGCCGGGCCTGCCTCCCCCCGGCGAGGATTTCCACGTAGAGTTCTTCGGCGGCGGCTCGAAGGCAGAGACGAAGTCCGAGAAGCTCGAAGCGCGCAGCATCGAGGGCGTGCAGGCCGAAGGCATACGCGTCACCACGACCATCCCCGCGGGCGACATAGGCAACGAGCAGCCGATACAGATAGTCGACGAGCGCTGGTACTCGCCCGAGCTTCAGGTCGTCGTCATGACGCGCCACAGCGACCCGCGCTTCGGCGAGACGACCTATCGCCTGACCAACATAGCGCGCAGCGAACCGTCCGCGACGCTCTTCCAGGTGCCCTCGGACTACACCGTCAAGGAAGGCCCCGGAATGGGCGGCGGCGTCCGCACGATGCGCCGCTCGAAGATGGTCCCGCCGCCTCAGATGGAGGAGAACTGAAGTAAGGCAGAGGTAAAAAGGGCAGAAGTTAAGACGAAAGACGGAGCGGCCTTCATCAACGTTGATTGATGAAGGCCGCTCCGTCTTCAGTCAGAACCGGGAGTGGTAGCGACCGGGTCTCGGCTTCGACATGCAAACGCATCTCGTAACCACTACCCGGTCGCTACCGCTCCCGGTTCTGACTTTTGCCTTTTGCCTTTCTACTTCTGCCTTTTACCTTCACGGGCGCGACGAACGACGCCGCGCGGTCTGTGACGATGCAGATGCCGCTCACCTTACGGCCGTTCGCGCCTTCGCCGCCGCCGCGAAGCTCGCGCACGAGCACGGCGGCCTCCTCGTACGTGAGGCCCGCGGCCTCGCGCCCGCGCTCGCTCAGCACGGCCCAGAGCCTTTCGTTCAGTTCACTCATCCGAAAACTTTCCCGGCACGCATTGTTTGACTTAGACTTCGGCTGGAAGTGTAACGGATTGACGAAAGCGCGAACAAGCGCGCCCGCCCGCCGTGCGCGCGCGAACTTGCGGCCCACGCGCGCGCGGCGTTAATCTCTCGCCTGAAGGCTTTCAAAAGTCAACACCCGTGCCATAAACCTTTTGCGACCCACGCCCGAGAGAAGAGATATGAGAAGACTACTCCCGTTCCTTGCAGTCCTACTCCTGTCATTTGCCGCATGTGTCCAGCCGCCGCCGCAGAACACCAACACCAACTCGAACGCGCAGCCCGGCGGAGGCGACGCCGCGTTCAAGACTCTGCACGACCGCTACGTCGTAGAGTTCCTTCGACGCAACCCTTCGGTCAACACCTACCTCGGGGGCGCCGGGCTAGACCCTTCTTTGAAGGAGACGGACGGCCGCCTTCGCGACCACTCTTCGGCCGCGCTCGCCGACGAAGACCGCTGGCTCGAAGAGACTCGCAAAGCCTTCGAGGGCACGGACGCCTCGACGCTCTCGCCAGCGCGCCGCATAGACCGCGAAGTCGCGCTCGCGCAGATAAGTTTTCTTCTACACCAGCACGGCGCGCGCCGCTATCAGGAGCGCTCGCTCGACACATACACGGTCGAGCCCTTCCGCTCCATCAGCTTCTTCACGCAGGGCATGACGCAGACGGGCGCGAACACCTACGGCACGCCCGAAGAGTGGTCGCTCGTAGTCCGTCGCCTTGAAGACTTCCCGCGCTACATGCGCGTCGCGCAGGAGCAGTTGGCGGCCGGGGTGAAGTCGGGCAACACGCCCGACTGGCGCATGCTCAAGCGCGACGGGCTCGACACGTGCGCGGCCGACGTGGAGTACTACGACAAGAAGTTCATCGAAGAGGTGAACAGGAACGTGGCCGGAGGGCCGCAGCACGACGAGCTGGTCAAACAGTTGGCCGACGCGTCGAAGGGTGCGGCCGTGGCCTACCGCTCGCTCGGCGACTTCATACGCGCGACCTACTTCAACCCGGACTTGCCCGCGGACTTGAGTAAGGTCACGGACGTGTCCGGTTACGTCAAGTCGGAGTTTCGCGGAGACAAGTACGTGCTCGGCGAGGACGAGTACAACTGGGCGCTCAAGAACAACCTGCGCATAGACAAGTCGGCCACGCAGCTATACGAAGAGGCGTGGCCGGTCGTGCAGAAGACGCAGGGAGACATGGTGAAGCTCGCGCGCGAGATAGGCACGCGTCGTAACCTCAAGCTCTCGGACGACGACATGCAGGCCGTGCGCGACGTGATGGAGGAGTTGGGCAAAGACTACCCGAAGTCGGATGCGGAGGAGGTTGACTGGTACAAGCAGGCCGCCGTGCGTCTGGTCGATTACGCGCGCAAGACCGGCATCTTCGACGTGCCCGCCGACTACAAGCTCGGCGTGATAGAGACGCCGCCGCCCCTTCGCGCCTCGATTGACGGCGCGGCCTACTACCCCGCGCCGCCCTTCAAGAACAGCGGCGTCGGGCTCTTCTACGTCACGACCTCGGGCACGAACGACCCGGCGCAGTTGAAAGAGAACAACCGCGCGGCGCTCGCAGACCTCTCCGCCCACGAGGGCTTCCCCGGACACGACTGGCACTACAAGATCATGACGCAGTATCGCGACGAGATCGCGGGCGTCCGCTGGCTTACTCCCGGAGCGGTCGAAGACTCTTCCGCGATGTGGGAGGACTCGGTCGCGGCCGAAGGCTGGGCTCACTACTCCGAGGCGCTCATGGCCGAGCCGCAAGGAGGCGCGCCCGAAGGCTTCTACACGCCCGAGGAGCGCCTCTACCAGTTGCAGGGCCAGCTCTACCGAGACCTGCGCGTGCGCATAGACACGGGCCTGCACACCGGCCGACTCTCCTTCGACGAGGCCGTTGACCTCTTCTCGCAGGTCGTCAACTTCCTCCCCGGCAAGTGCTCGGACGCAGGACTCTCGGAAGCGAAGGCGGCGAGCTGCACGAGCGCGCAGGCGGCAATCTTCCGTTACTCGAAGTGGCCCACGCAGGCCATCACATACCGCCTCGGCAAGGCACAGATTTACGCCCTTCGCACCGAAGCCTCCGCGCTCATGGGCGACAAGTTCTCGCCCAAAGAGTTCCACCTCCTCTTCATGCGTCAGGGCACAATCCCTTCGGGCTACTTCCGCGAAGAGCTTCTGCGCGAGCTTCAGAAGAAGTAAGACAAGCCCGGCCGTGAGGGAGGGCGTCGGGCAAAGGATGAAGGCGGAAGGGGGAAGGATGAAGTTAAGGCTTAACTTCATCCTTCCCCCTTCCGCCTTCATCCTTCCGAAGTGGTCGGGCTTCTGCTTTCACTCGTAACGCAGACACTCGATCGGGTCTAACCTCGAAGCCTTGCGCGCGGGCCAGACGCCGAAGACGAGGCCGATGAAGACCGAGACGACGAGGCCCGTTACGACGGCCCAGAGCGGGATTGCGGCGGGCAGCGCAGGGAGCAGGAACGCGATTATCTTGCTGATGCCGACGGCGATGACGACGCCTATCACGCCGCCGATGAAGGTCAAGGTCATCGCCTCGTAGAGAAACTGGCGGACGATGTCGCGGCGGCGCGCGCCGATGGCCTTGCGCACGCCTATCTCCTGCGTCCGCTCCGTGACGGAGACGAGCATGATGTTCATCACGCCAATGCCTCCGACGAGCAGCCCGACCGAGGAGATGGCGATTGCGATGAGACCAATCATCGCCGTGATGCTGTCGAACTGCTGGACTATCTTGTCGGCCGTGCCGAGGTCGAAATTGTTCGGCTCGCTGAACTTCACGTTGCGCCGACGGCGGAGGACTTCCTCCGTCTGGTCGAGCGCCTGCCGCAACTGCCCCGACCGCGCGCGTATGACGAGCATCAACCACTCGCTGCCGGGCGAGACTTCGCGCGCCGTGCGGTAAGGAATGTAGACGGCGTTGTCCTCGTTGTTCTCGCCGAAGATTGCGTTCTTGCGCTTCTCAAGCACGCCGATGATTTCAAAGGGTCGGCCGCCGAGCTTGACCTCGGTGCCTATCACGTCGCCGTCACGGCCGGGGAAGAGCGCGTCCACGACGTTGACGCCGACGACCATCACGTTGCGCCGGTTCGTGTCGTCCGACTCCGTGATGAAACGGCCGTCGCGTACGGACACGTTCGTCGCCTCGGCGTAGTTTGACGACACGCCTTCGATGCCGCCGCGCTTGTACTGCGTGCCCTTATACGTGATGGTCGAGTCCCACCACGCGACGAAGAGGTCGTTCGAGACTATCTCGACGGCGGGCGAGAACTTCGCGATGGCCTCGCCGTCCTCGGCCGTCATGGGCTTGCGCTGGCGCTCGGCGGCGTCGCGCGGCCCGAGCGACGGCCCCGTCGAGAGGTGGAAGGCGTAGATGTTGTTCGTGCCGAACTCTTCGACGACCTGCACGATACTCTGGCGCACGCCCGTCAGCATCGACGCGATGACGATGACGACCGCGACGCCTATCACGATTCCGAGCACGGTCAGGAAGCTTCGGAACTTGTGCGCGCGCAGAGAGTCGAAGGCCATGCGCAGGATTTCGACGGGGATGAATGCGGGAACTCTCAACTTCATAATTAACTCGTGAACCGTGAGCCGTAAACCGTGACGAGACGAAACCCGTTCTTAGCTCGTCACGGTTTACGGCTCACGGTTCACGCCTTTCACTTTCTCGCGAGCGCGACGATGGGGTCGAGGCGCGAAGCCTTGAAGGCCGGGTAGATGCCCGCGATCATGCCTATGCCGCCCGAGACGCCTATCGAGAGCACGACGTATAGGAGCGTCACGGTCATCGTCACGCCCGTCGTCAGAGAGATTATCGATGCCAGCGCGACGGCGAGCAGGAAGCCGAGTATGCCTCCGCACGTTGTCAAAAACGACGACTCAATCATGAACTGAAGGAGCATCTGCTTGCGCGTCGCGCCGAGCGCCTTGCGCAGGCCGATCTCGAACGTGCGCTCCGTGACGGAGACGAGCATGATGTTCATCACGACGATGCCGCCGACGACGAGCGAGATGAAGGTTATCGGGACTACGACGGTCGCGATGCCGCCCGTGAGAGAGTCTACCGACCCGGCGACGCCCTGCGTGTCGACGAGCCCGAAGTCGTCGTCCTCGTTGCCCTTGAGCTTGTGCTTGTTGCGCAGCGACGTGCGCGCGTCCTCTATCGCGGCCTGGAAGCGGTCGCGCGTGGCGGCCTTGCCGTGAATCTGTAGGCTCTGTCGGCCGCCGAAGATTTTGCGGTAGGCCGTCAAAGGCACGTACATGACCTTGTCGAACGACTGGCCGAGCATCGAGCCGCGCTTCTCCTCCACGCCGACGACCGTCATCGGCAGGCCGCGCACGCTCAAGGTCTTTCCCAAGGGCTCCTGTCCGGGGAAGAACTTCTCCTTCACGTCGTCGCCGATGACTACGACCATCGCGGCCGTGTCGTACTCCTGTTGAAGGAAGAAGCGTCCGTCGCCGATGGTCTTGTCCTCGATGGACTGCATGTTGGGCGTGCATCCCTGGATCTGGACGCCGAACAACTCCTCGCCGTTCTGCTTGAGGTCTACCTGATTCTGTAGCTGCGCGCCGACCTCGGAGCAGGCCACGCAGTTGTCGCGAATCCACTCGTAGTCTTCCAGCTCAAGCCGCTTGTTGCGGCGGTTCATCTTCTCCCAATCCTCCTCGGACAACTCGCCCTGATGGGCCATGCGCGCGATCATGAAATGGTTGACGCCGAGCACGGCCGTCACCTTCTCCATGACGTACGTGTTCAGACCCTGTATGGCCGCGCCGACTACGACGACCGACGCCACGCCGATGATGATGCCTATGAGCGTAAGGAACGCGCGCAGCTTGTGAGCGAATATGGACTGCAAGGCGATGCGCGCGGCGTCGGCGTAGAAGGTGTAGATCGTCTTCATAAGAACTCTTCCGGTTGTTAATTCGAGACCGCGGGCGTGCCCTGACTCGTCTCTAATACGCCCGCGCCGCGCGTAATGTTTACGCGAATTTGCCGCGAGTTCGGCCGGAATTTAAGAGACGAGGGCCGAATCAGGAGAACTGTCGTCGGCTCAAGCGTCTTCGGCGAGGCGTAGGCCGGCGAAGGCTATGCGGAAGTGTCGGCGGAAGAAGTTGCGGAAGGAGGTGCGTAGGACTGAGGCGCTCGTGGCCCAAGAGCCGCCCTTGAGTATGCGATGGTCGCCGTCGAACCACGTCTGCGAGTATTCGGGGTAGGGGAATGGCTCGAAGCCGGGGAAGGCGTCGAAGGTGGTCGAAGTCCACTCCCAGACGTTGCCGGTCATGTCGAGACAACCGTAAGGAGACGCGCCCGCGGGAAAGTGTTTGACGGTGGTCGTGCCCCAGTGCTCCATCGCGTAGTTGCAGCGCGCGGAGTCGGGCTCTTCGTCGCCCCACGCGAAGCGTCTCTTCGTGTTAGTCCGCGCGTCCCAGGAGGCTGCCTTCTCCCACTCGGCCTCGGTCGGAAGGCGCTTGCCCGTGAAGCGCGCGTAGGCTTCCGATTCGTAGAAGCTCACGCCCGTCAAGGGTTGTTCAGGTTCGAGCGGCGTCTCGTCGAACATGCGACGCTCGGCCCACGCGCCGCCCGCGCCCGCGCGACGCCAGTAGAGCGGTTGAGTCCAAGCCTCCTTCTCGCGCCAAGACCAGCCCTCTTCCGTCCAGAACTCCCGACGCTCGTAGCCGCCCTCCCCGACGAAGCGCGCGAACTCGCCGTTCGTCACGGGCGCGCGCGCGATGCGAAACTCGGGCACGAAGACCGCGCGCGCGGGATATTCGTTGTCGTAAGCGAACGAGTCCCAAGCCGCGCCCATGAGGAACTCGCCCGCCGGAACGGAGACCATCTCGCCGACGGCGTTCGTAACTACCGCGCCCCTGTCATCGACAGGTGTTGCGGGCCGCATCTTCTTCGACGGGTCGAGAAGTTGAAGCAGATAGCAGAGCGTCTCCTGATGCTGCTGTTCGTGTTCGAGGACGAGTCGGAAGATATAGCCGCCGCGCTTTAAGGGGTCGCGCGAGTCGAAGTCGAAGCCTTCGAGGTAGCCGAGCACCGTGTCGCGCACGCGCCGCAGGTAGGACTCCATCTCCGCGCGCGTCGGCAAGTTCTTCGACTCCTCGCGCGGCGTCGAGATGGGGTCGAATATTCGCTCGTATCGAGCGTCGGGCGCTGGCTGCCCTCCGGCCTTTTGCATGAGCCAGTAAGCCTCGAAGACTCCCATGTGCGCGAGGTGCCAGATGATGGGTCGGTAGCCGAAGCCGGGGCTCTCGTGAAGGTCTCGCTCGTCGCACAAGTCGAAGAGCCGGAGTGTGGCTGCGCGAGTCTCCGCGAGCGCGCGTGCTATGGGTTCGGCCTGTTCTTTCATCGTCAACTGCTCGCTCGGCTGAAGAGTTTGTGCGGTAGTGAACGCGGGGTTATTATACCAGCCGTCTCTTAAAACAAGAGGAGTGAACCCGACCAATGCCTCATGCCCCGAGCATCGAGCACGGCGAGCGCCTTGTGATTCAGAGGCCGGGCGACGGCGCGGCCGCCGACGACTTCGCGGGCGACGTGCGCCGCGGGCTCAACGCGGAGAGAAAGTCTCTTCCGCCGAAATACTTCTACGACGAACTCGGCTCGCAGCTCTTCGAGGCCATATGCCTCCTGCCCGAGTACTACCTGACGCGCGCCGAAGCGGAGATATTCGCGCGCCGCTCGGCGGAGATAGTCGAGCGCGCTTCGGAAGGCTCGCGCGTCACGCTCTTCGAGCTTGGGAGCGGGAGCGCGACCAAGACGCGCCGCATCGTCGAGGCGCTCGTCGCGAAACAGGGTGAACTCAAGTACGTCCCCGTTGACATCTCGCCCGCCGCGCTCGAAGCGGGCGCGCACGCGCTCCTGCAAGACTTCGACGGCCTGGACGTTTCCGCCTACGCGTCGGACTACGACGCGGCGCTGCCGCTGCTCGAAGGGGAGCTGCGCGAAGGCGAGCGCGCGCTCGTGCTATTTCTCGGCTCGAACGTCGGGAACTTCGACCGCGAAGGCGCGCGCGAGTTTCTGAAGAAGGTTCGGCGAACCTTGCGCGCGGGCGACTGTCTACTGCTCGGCGCTGACTTGAAGAAAGAGCGCGCGGTGCTCGAAGCCGCGTACGACGACGCGCTCGGCGTCACCGCGGCCTTCAACCTGAACCTGCTCGCGCGCATCAACCGGGAGCTTCGCGCGGACTTCCACGTGCGCGACTTTCGCCACGTCGCGCTCTACGACGAGCGAGAGGGGCGCGTCGAGATGCATCTTGAGAGCGCGCGTGAACAGACCGCCAACCTCGGCGCGCTCGCCGTCTCCGTCAACTTCCGGGAGGGCGAGCGCATACACACCGAGAACTCATACAAGTACGACCTCGACGGCCTCTCCGCGCTCGCCGCCGCGACGGGCTTCGAGCGCGCCGAGACCTGGCTCGACTCGGCCGAACGCTTCAGCAGCAACCTCTTCGTCGCCTGCGGCGACGGGAGTGATGAGTGATAAGAGCCTGTTTTAAAAAGGTGACTGCCAGTCGTATCGTGCGGGTAAGCTTTGGGTGTCATGAGCCAACGCTACCCGTCCGACCTGACTGACAGTCAGTGGCATCTTATCAAAGGCTTACTGCCTCCGCCCAAGCCACGGGGGCGTCCGCCCCTGAACTTGCGCGAGGTCTTAAACGCCGTCTGCTACGTCCTCAA
>JBJMGR010000034.1:0-14494 GCA_045807805.1 Pyrinomonadaceae bacterium
AGGAGCGCAACGGCTCGCTCGACCTCTCCTTCCTGCGCGACGCCTCGGCGGAAGATGCCGCGCGCTACCTCTCGCAGTTTCGCGGCATAGGCCCGAAGACCGTCGCCTGCACGCTCCTCTTCGCGTGCGGCACGGAGATATTTCCGCTCGACACGCACATCTTCCGAGTACTTCGCCGCGTCGGCCTCATACCGCCGAAGTGCTCCGACGAGTTCGCGCACGCCTTGATGAACCGTGTCGTGCCCTCAGGCAAATTCTACTCGTTCCACGTCAACCTCATACGCCACGGCCGCGCCCTATGTCGCCCGCGCGATCCCCTCTGCGAACGCTGCCCCATAGTCGAATACTGCGACTACGGCCGCGAGAAGATTTGAGAGCCGCGCGCACTCAAGTATCGACCGCGTAAGCAAGCTTGACAGTTTTCAGTTTCTTTCAGTGCGTTAAACAACAAGAGCGATTAAGGGCGTCGGATCGTAAGGGCGGGGGGCCCTAGTCGGTAGCTTCCCGCGTCCGTCAACGTGCGGCCCGCGCCGCGCCGCAAAGGAGAAGGACTCATGCACGGCTGTAGACTGGCTTACTTCATTGTCTCCGAGAAACGCGTGGTCGAGGAGCCGTCTGTGTCGCCGAACGGCGGGCCGCAGGATGCCACGCCGCTTACGGTGTCTCCGATTGGGTTCGACTGGATGTTCGGGAGGACGCGCGTCCCGCTCCCCGCTGACAACCAGGCTATGAAGGATAAGCTAATCGCTCTGGGCACACTCATGAACAAGCCGCAGGGGGGCGACGACGGCGACGGCGACTCGGACATCTTCGCAGGCTACACATACCTCGGGCAGTTCATCGCGCACGACATAACACACGACAAGAAGGACAACCAGCTCGCGGCCGATTTGGACATCACTAACCTGAGCACGCCCGAGGTAGACCTCGACAGCCTCTACGGCGGGGAGGACGGGCCGACGACGCATCCGGAGTTGTACTGGAAGGACGGCGTCCGCCTGATGACGCGCGAGACGGTGCCGGGCGACTTTAGCAAAACGTTCATGAACGACCTGCCGCGCGGCACGAACGACCGCCCTCTTAAAGCGCTGATCGGCGACGCGCGCAACGACGAGAACCTCGCCGTGGCGCAGACCCACGTGGCCTTCATATACTTCCACAACAGTGTCGTCGAGAAGCTCAAGAACGAGGGCTGCCCCGCGGACAAACTCTTCAAGACGGCGCGCGAGGAGGTCATACTCCATTACCAGTGGATCATAGTGCACGACTTCCTGCCGAAGCTCGTGAGAACCGACGTGCTCGAAAGCGTCATGAGCGACGAGGCGAGCTGGTTCAAGGGCGACGCCGATGGCGTCCTCTACATGCCCCTGGAGTTCTCGGCCGCGGCCTTCCGTATCGGCCACAGCATGGTGCGCGACGTTTACCAATGGAACTCGCGACGCCGAACCGGGGGTCTCGACCGGGCAGCCCGCCTGACAGACCTTTTCACGCAGACCGGCTCCAATAAGAACGGCTTCAACGGGCAGCTCGGCCTGACGAGCGATTGGGTCATAGACTGGAGGCATTTCTACGACTTCGACCCCCTCAACGTTTACAAGCCGGTGGAGCGCAACATGGCCGCGAAGCTCAACACCATATTCGACATGCACCTTGATACGATAACGGGCTTCCCCGACGAGAACATAGACAAGATGCAGAAGGCCATTACCGTGCGCAACCTCCTGCGCGGGTTCTATCTCGGGCTGGTGACTGGCGAGGAGGCGGCGCAGAGACTGGGCGTGACGCCGCTGACACCCGAACAGGTAGCGGAGGGGCCGCACCGGAGTCTACTCGAAGACCCGCTCTTGCTCGGGAGAACGCCGCTCTGGTACTACGTCCTTAAAGAGTCTGAGCTGCTGGGCTTCGGGCGGGACGGCAAGACCCCTGCCAACAGACTCGGCCCCGTCGGCGGGCGCATCGTAGCCAGCACCCTGCTCGGCCTTATCAGGCAAAGCCGCCACTCGATATTCAAAGACAAGGACTGGCGTCCGCGCTTCGGCCGACCCGCCGACGCTGCCGCGGGTACGCCTGCGAAGTTCGAGATTATAGATCTGCTGTACTGCGCCGACGTGGTCGCGCCGTTGGCCGCGCACCAAGGTCATTACCCAGGGGACGCTAATATCAAGGAGTATCGCCGGGATGCGGCGGCACCGGGCGAGCGTTCGGCTCAGGCCGCCAACTAACAACACTCAGAGGCACGCAGAGGAGAAGAACATGAATATCAAAGACAGGCTTCTGCAAGTACAGGCCGCAGTGGTTCTGGACAAGGTGAAGGGCAATGGAGACCTCGGAAAGGCGGTAGGGGACGCGGCCGAGGAGGCTGTAAGGGACGGGATAAACTCGCCCAAGGGGAAGGCGTACATGGCGCTCTTCGCCAGCAGCGCCGAACAGTTGACGCGGCTGACGACGAACAATCTGGACGGCACTAACACGTATCTGCCGAAGACAAGGGCTTACATCGCAGTGAACGGGGTCTGCGCCCCCGGCACCGACGCAGCCACCATCAAGGGACTCATGGGGCTCGGCAACATAGACGCTCCCAAGCCGAACGGCGAGCCTCTTGACGAAGCGGTTGATGAAGCTACCGTCAATCTCAGGGCAGTCGAAATCCCCGACTTGCCGGACTTCCCAATCGCCCCGCAAGTTTAATCTCCGGCGGACGACGCTGCGAGCCCCAAGCATTCAAAGACGACCCGCCGTCGCCGCGGGAGACGGCACGTTTTCCTGCGGCGACGGCGGGCACATCTCAAACATATGAACTTAGAACAGGAGCAACCTCGCGGGGATTGTCGGACGCTGTCGCTCTCGTTAAGAGATCGGTGGGCCGAGCTTTGCCGTAGCTATCTTCCCGTCAAGCCGGAGAACTCCATCTGGAGATACAGCCGCGGTTTTTTACCCGGCGACCCGGAGCAGGGCTGGAAGCTTCACGTGCCCGCGACCGTGCTGACGGCGGGCGACGTGCTCCGCGCGGTTGCGCCTCTGCTGCGCGGTCACGGCGTTCTCTATAAAGCGGCGGCCTCGCTCGCGGAGCTGGAGAAGCTCAACAGCGGGATACACTACGGCTACAGCCAAGTGGGGAAGTTCATCACCGTCTACCCGCGCACGGACGCCGAGGCGGCGCTGCTCGCGGAGCGTCTCCACGGGCTGACGCGCGGGATGAAAGCGCCCGCCGTCCCCTTCGACATGCGATACCGCGAGGGCGGCTGCGTCTATTACCGCTACGGCGCGTTCAGGGCGATTGAGGTCGAAGACGGGGAGGGCGGGCGCACCTACGCCATACGCGACCCCGCGGGCAACCTGGTGCCGGACAGGCGCGACTGCCAGACGCAGCCCGTCTGGGCCACAGACCCTCTCGCCGAAGGGCGCGCGCGCCGCACGCGCCGCGCGCGCGCCGAGACCCCTTTGAAGACGACCTACAGGGCCTTCCGCGCGCTGGCGCAGAGGGGGAGGGGCGGCGTCTATCAGGCGCTCGACCTGAGCGTCGCGCCGCCGCGCCTCTGCATACTCAAGGAGGGGCGTAGGGCGGGCGAGGTGAGCCTCGACGGGCGCGACGGCTTCTGGCGGGTCAGGCACGAGGGGCGCGTGCTCGAAGCGCTGCGCGAGAAGGGCGTCAACGTTCCGCGACTCTACGATTCATTCAAGGCGGAGGGGAACTACTATATCGTAGAGGAGTTCATCGCGGGTGAGAGCATCGGCGAGTGGCTTGGGCGCAGGCGGCGCAGACTCGCGGTCGCGGTCGCGCTCGGGTGCGGGGCCGCGCTGGCGCGGCTCGTCGCGAGCATACACGCCGCGGGGTGGGTCTGGCGTGACTGCAAGCCCGGCAACGTCTGCATCACTACCGGCGGCGAGTTACGCCCGCTCGACTTCGAGGGAGCGTGCCCGGTCGATAGCCCCGACACGCTGCCCTGGGGCACGCCCGTCTTCGCCCCGCCCGAGGGCGAGGAAGAGTTTCGTGGGCAGTCGAGGTTGCCGGAAGACCTGTACTCGCTGGGCGCGGTCGTATACTTCCTGCTCGTAGGACGCCCGTACGAGGCGGCATCGCCCGTGCCGCTCGGAGAGATGAGGAGGGGCGTCCCCGCGCACGCGCTGAAGGTCATCTCGGAGCTGCTCGACCCAGACCCGTCTCAACGTCCGGGCGCGTGCGAGGCCGCGCGGAGGCTTGAAGCCGCCCGCGCCTACACAACGTCCGCGCGCGGCCGTCACGCCGACGCGTCGGAAGGCCGGGCCGCCGTCAGGGCGTCTGGTTGATTCGGCGCACGAGGTCTGCGTACCTTGGGTCGGCGCGAAGGTCGTCGTAGATCGGGTCAATCGTTAAGTATATGAGCAACTGCCCGAACTGCTCCTGGTAGGCCCGCTCAAGCATCGCGAAGGCCGCATCCCTGTCACCCATGCCGATATACACGACCGCCTTCTCAAATTGCGGGACGGGTTTCTCCGGGGTGGAGAGCGCGTCCAGCTCGCGCAGTGCGGCGCGTGCCTCCTCGTACCTTCCGACCTTGCCGTAGGCGTAGCCGAGCGCGGCCGCGCCGTAGAGCGGGTCCTCCGCGTGCAGCTTTTCGAGAATCGCGACACCCTCGTCGTAATGCCCCTGTCGCAGGAATAGGTAGCCCGCCATGTGCTGGAACTGCTCGTTGTCCGGGCTCCTTTCGAGCAGGCGGCGGAAGTAGGTCTCGGCCTCGTCGAAGCGGCGCGCATAGTAGAGGGCGCGTCCGTAGTTCATCTCGGCGACGGGCGAGTAGGGGTCGAGGCTGCGCGCGATTTCGCTCTCCCTGATCGACTCGTCGAAGCGGCCCGACGCGGCCAGCAGGTTCGAGTACCAGTAGCGGGCCTGTGCGTAGTCCGGGTCAAGCTCGATGGCACGCCGGAACTCCTGCTCCGCCTCCTGCCGCCCCTCCATATAACTCATCTTCATGAGGCCCATCGAGGCGTGCGCCTCCGGCAGTAGCGGGCCGGTCTCCAGCGCCTGTCGCGCATTCCAACGCGCCTTCTCCATCGCGAGCTTCGGCTGTAGCAGAGGGCCGGAGGCGACGTTGGCCGCGAGCACGTATGAGATGGCGAGTCCCGCGTAGGCTTTGGCGAAAGAGTGATCCAGCTCCCGCGCTCGCTCAAAGAGGTCTATGGCCTTTTTAACGTTATCGCGGTCGCGCTTCATGTAGTAGCTCTGCCCCTCCATGTAGAGACGCATCGCCTCGTCGCTCTCGGTCTGGCGCTTGGTCAGGAGGCTCCTCTCGTTGCCTACGAGCCACAGGCCGAGCTTCGCGGAGACCTCGCGCGTGACCTCGTCCTGGAGGGCGAAAATGTTGGCCGAGCGCAGGTCGAAGGAGGCGTCCCACATGGGCGACGCGCTGGCCGTGTCGAGCAGCGTGAGGCGGAGCCGTAGCGACCCGTCCTGCTTGACGATGCTGCCGGAGAGCACGGCGTCGGCCTGCAACTCGCGCCCGGCCCGGAGCAGGCTCTCCCTCACGTCAGCGCCGGGCGGGGCGACGCTCGGCAGCTTGATTCTGAGCCGAGGCAGGTATGAGAACTTGTCGAAGAGGTCGCGCGTGAGACCCTTGCTCAGGCTGTCGGCTTCGCGGTCGTCGCTCGCGTTGGTGATGGGAAGCACGGCGAGCGTGTGCACCTTCGACATCTTCACGTAGACGTACGCGGCGAAGGAGGCGAGCGCGAGGACGAGTGCGAGCGCGACCGCGGCGATGCGCTTGAGCGGGAGCCGGGGGGCGCGTGCGGCGCGCAGGTCGCGCAGCAGTTCGTCGGCCGTCTCGTAGCGCAGCGCGCGATCCTTCGCGAGACACCTGTGCATGACGCGCTCGACCCGGCCGCGTAAGGGTTGAGGCAGGCAGTCGAGCGGCGGCACCTCTTCGCCTTTGACCGCCTCGACCGTCTCCTCCTCCGTCTCGCGCAGGAAGGGGTTGCGGCCCGTGAGCATCTCGTGCAGGAGCACGCCGAGGCTGAAGATGTCGCTGCGGCAGTCGAGTGCCTCGCCGCGCGCCTGCTCGGGCGACATGTATGCGAGCGTGCCCAGGATGAGTCCCGCGTGCGCGGTAACGCCGGGCGCGCCCGCCGCGCGAGTGGCCGCGCCCTGAAGATGCTGTTGGGGCGGCCGTACGAACTTGGCGAGGCCGAAGTCGAGCACCTTGGCCTGCCCGTCGGCAGTGACGACGATGTTCTGCGGCTTCACGTCGCGGTGTACGACGCCGCGCGCGTGCGCGGCCGCGAGCGCCGAGGCGACCTGCTCGGCGAGGTCGAGCGCGCGTTTGGCCTCGGGTCGCGACGCGCGAAGGAGAGCCGAGAGCGTCTCGCCCTCTACGTACTGCATGACGATGAAGTGGCGGCCGTCGTCCTCCTCGAACCCGTAGATCGCGCAGATGTTCGGGTGTTCGAGCCGCGCGACGGCGCGCGCCTCCTGCGTCAACTGCTCGCGCGCCCACTCGTCGCCGACCAAGCCCCCGGAGATGAACTTGAGCGCGACGGGGCGTTCAAGCACGCTGTCGTCCGCCAGGTAGACTTCGCCCATGCCGCCCTGCCCGAGCGGGCGCACGACCTTGTAGTGGCCGATTGTGCTCCCGACGAGCGACCCAGCGAGACCCTCGGAGAGTACGCGCATGCCGAGGCTCAGCGCGGGCCGCTCGATGAAGCTGCGCTCGGACTCGAAGGCCGCGACGAGCGACTCGACCTCGCCGCGCAGGCCCGCGTCGCCGCCGCACTCGCTGACGAGGTAGGCGTCGCGCTCCGCGCCGCCGAGCGCGAGCGCCGCGTGGAACAACTCTTCGACGCGGGGCCAGTCTTCAGTGCTCATCTCTCATCTCCCGCTTCAGCCATGCCTTCGCGGCCTTCCAGTCGCGCTCGACCGTGATGGCCGACACGCCCAGCACCTCGGCCGTCTCCTCGACGCTCAGGCCGCCGAAGTAGCGCAGCTCCACGACGCGGCACTTGCGCTCGTCGAAGAGAGCCAGACGCCCCATCGCTTCGTCGAGTTCGATCAACTCGACCGACCTCTCCTCGCCGACGACGGCCACCTCTGAGAGCGAGACCTGCACGGCCCGCCCGCCGCGCTTTGCGCGCCCTCGGTCGCGCGCGTAGTTGAGCAGTATGCGGCGCATGATCTGCGCGGAGATGGCGAAGAAGTGTGCGCGGTTCTGCCAGCGCACGCGCGTCTGGTCTATCAGACGGAAGAATGCTTCGTTGACGAGCGCGGTGGTCTGTAGCGTGTGGCCGGGGTCTTCCCTGCGCATGTACCGGCGCGCGATGCGGTGAAGCTCGCGCTCGATGAGCGGCAGAAGGCTTTCGAGCGCGGCCCTATCGCCCTCGCTCCAGGCGATGAGGAGTCTCGTGATATCTGAGGGTGGGGGCAACGTTTACCTGATCCTTGGTCGGCGAATCACTTTAAAAAGGGTCAGCTCAAAGTCCGCCCGTGCGGAAAGAGTTGCTTCGCCTTGATAGTTTTCCGGCCGTGTTGGTTCGTTAGGTGATGACAGGGAACGATTCTTGAATCGCAGTCTCGCTGTTGATTTGGGCTTCTCGCCAGCCAGACCTCTTGGACGGCGGTATATATAGCGCCTTCGTCGGTGAAATTGCAAAGTCCTGAAGGCTTCCGAGGAGCGTCCTTGTCGAAGCGGCTTTGAACGAGCCTTTAGAAGCGCCAGCCGCTCTGCCCGGCGGCCCATTCCCGTAAGAGCGCTAACCCGGCGCTTCCGCCAACGCCTCGACCCGGCGGGCCGTCGGCAAAACAGATTCTTAACCTTAACCCGTTCCCGACCTGCCCTCGCTGGCGGCGTAAGGCCAAACACCCTAACACAATCAGGTCGGGATGTTTTGAGAACCGGGACGAGTACCCCACGACTGAATAGGAGCGCCGACAATGAAAAAGAGACTGCTCGCGTTAGCCCTGCTCCCGGTTCTACTTCTCACGGGCTGTCCGAGCAAGCCGAGCAAGCCCTCCGCCCTCTCTGCGTTAGTGGCCGTCGAGTTAAGTAAGTTTAAGGCCGACGAGACCGAATACAACAATGCCTACGTGGCAGGCAATCTGGATAAGGCGCGCAGGCTGAGAAACCGAATCGTGGAGCGCCTCATGAACATGGTCGATCAGAACTACTTCGACTTTGAAGACCGCCTGGCGAGGCGTCGGGACGGGGAGAACATACTGTTCGACCTGACCGAGTTGGGCGCGGCGGCGGCGGCCACCATCACCAACGGCGAGCGCGCGAAGACTATCATCGCGGCGGCGCTCACGGGGTTCAAGGGGGCGCGCAAGTCAATCGACCAGAACGTCTTCAGGGAGCGCACGACCGAGGCCATCGTCGCCAAGATGCGCGAGGGGCGCGCGGAGGTCGGCACGCGTATCAACGATAGGCTGGACGCGTCGGTGGAGGTCTACTCTCTGGAGCGTGCCTACGGTGATGTGATCAATTACTTCTACGCCGGAACGCTCCAGAGCGGTTTGCAAACACTCGCTCAGGACGCCGGACAGGACGCCGCCGCCGCCGAAGAGCGCGCGGTCGTCGCCGAGGACATGCGCATCGCCACGCAGGAGGAGTTCGACACCTCGAAGCAACTCAGGAACAAGTTGAGAGACCTGAGCAAGGCTCTCCACTCGGACGACGCGGATAAACAGGCGAGCGCGAGAGGCGAGATCAGGAGCGCGCTCACCGAACTCAACGGCGACAAGGCCCCGCCTGAAGACGCCACGGACGCAGAGCTGCTCGACGCCTTGGTGGTTAAGTTCAGGGAGGCGAACAGGTCGAAGAACGCCGACCGCTTCGGGCCGCTCGTCAAGGCTCTGAAGATTCAGTAAACGTTAGAGGAAGGAGCACCGACATGATCGAGTTTCCCATCGCGGGCAGCGCGACTTTGGATGAGACCAGGTTGACCTGCGGGACGACGGAGAATATGGAAATCTGCAAGCTCGTCCACCTGCGCAAGCTGCCCATCGTCAACGACAAACGCAGGAACATGGCCTCTTTCGTCGAAGTCGAAATCGAAGACGAGGTGCCTGACCTGGTTCTCGTCGCGGCGTCGAAGGGCGGGAGCACCGCCTCGCTCATCGCCGATCAACTGTCGCAGGGCAGACAACTCATCTTCGACGAGACCATCTTCGTCGAGAACAAAGAGACGGAAGTCCTCGGGTTCAGGTGATACCCGCCACGGCGACGCTCCACTTAGGACTGCGCGCGCGGCCCCTCAAATACGGCACGCGCGCGCAGTCCACCTCACGCGACTTACCCCAGCAGCGGCGCGCCGCGCCCCATCCCGCGCGCGCCGCCCCCCCCAACGCTTTCGCCGTGTGTCGAGCCGCACACGCGGGTTGACGCGCGCGAGCGCGAAAACCCTGTAGTCTTATACATCTACTCCTTCAAGCTCAGCGCCCGCCGGTGATTGAAAGGCAAAAGGCAAACTTATGAAGGGGGATGAGAGTAAGCCTGACTCTCATCCCCCTTCACCGTATACGGCGTAGCTCTCATCCTTAGATTGATGAAGGCCGCTCCCGTCTTTCGTCTTAACTTTTGCCTTCGTCTTAACTTTTGCCTTTCTCCTTCTGCCCTAACCGAAGGGGTTTGGCCTATACTTCCGTCGAGAGGGGAACATCACATGCGTCGAAGCTATAAAAGAACATTGGCCGTCATCGCGCTTCAACTCTTCGCCGCGCACGCGTGCGCGGTCGCCGCGCAGGCCGTCGGCTCTCAGATGCCGCGCGAGGCGGGCGCGTTCGGCTCCGCTTCAACAGTCTCTGGAACGTCTAAACCGTCGAGCGCCCAGCGCCGCCGCCGACGCCGACGCAGCAGCAGCAGCGACCGACGGTTGCGCCTCGCGGACGCGCTGACGCCCGGCATCTGGGGCGGCGAACACATACGCTTCGAGGCCACGGAGAGCGGCGCGAGGATAGACTTGGACTGCGCACACGCGGCGGTCGAGGGCAAAATCTACGTTGACCGCGCGGGCCGCTTCGGCGTCGCGGGCACTTACTATCGGGAGCACGGCGGCCCCGTGCGCGAAGAGGAGGAGGCGCGCGGCGAACGCGTGCGACTGGACGGCAGCGTCGGCGGAAGCCTCATGAAACTCACCGTCACGCGAGGCGGAACAAGGGTCGGCACCTACACGCTCACGCGCGACCGCGAGGCCCGTGTCGTCAAGTGCCGCTGAACGAAAGATGTCATATCTGGTTGACGGCAACAACGTGATGGCGCAGCGCGTGGGATGGCATAGGGACAAGGCTGGCGCGCGTCGTCGTTTGATGGGGGAGTTGTCGCGGTTCGCGCGCGGGGCGGGCGTGACGGTGGAGGTCGTCTTCGACGGCGCGCCGGAGGATTTCTTTCCGGACGGGTCGTACTTCATGGGCGTGCGCCTCTTCTACGCGGAGCGCGGGAGCGACGCCGACTCGCGCATCAAGGAGTTGGTCGAAGCGTCGCGCGAGCGTAGGACGCTCAAGGTCATCACGTCAGACCGCGCGCTCGCGGACTACGTGCGCCGTTGCGGCGTCGAGGTCATACGCTCGGGCGAGTTCCGTAAGCGTCTCGACGCGCAGGAGGCAGAGCGGGCGTCCGCGAAAGATGACGCGGGACGGGGCGGCGTTAAAGAGTCGGAGATGGACGAATGGATGTACTACTTCGGCGTCGCGCCGGAGGACGACGAGTAAGGCAGAAGTAAAAGGCAAAAGACAGAAGTGAAGGATAAGAAGAGGCGCGGCCTTCATCCATGATTGATGAAGGCCGCGCTGTTCTAAACGAAGGGTGATGAGAGTAAGGCTTACTCTCATCACCCTTCTTAACTCTTGCCTTTCACCTTCTTACTTTTGACTTGTCTCGACCAGCTCCACGTCGAAGATGAGTTTCTCACCGGCGAGCGGGTGGTTGCCGTCGATGGTGATGTGTGTGTCAGTGACTTCGGTGACTATGACTTCTATCTGGTTGCCGTCTTGGAGCGGGAGGCCGAAGTGCATGCCGACCTGCGGCTCGACGGGGAACTGCGCGGCCTCGCGCGAGACCTGCGTGACGAGCGCGTCGCGTCGCGGGCCGTATGCGTCGTCGGGCTCTATCTCTATCGTCTTCGTCTCGCCGACCTGCATGCCGCGCACGGCCTCGTCGAAGCCGGGTATGACTTCGCCCGCCCCGACGGTGAACTCCAAAGGGTCTCCGTCCCTCGAAGAGTCGAAGACCTCTCCGTCTTCGAGCCTGCCCGTGTAGTGGACGCGCACGTGGTCGCCGTTTTTAGCCTGCTCTGTCATAATCTCCCTCCGCCCCGACGTTTTTACGAAGCATCGCATATCCCGTTTGCAAAGGCCAGCCGCACTGCCCCGGCCTATGCGGCAAAGACAACGGAAGTGTTGCGGATGACTAAAAGACTCTCGCTCACCCTCGCACTCCTCTTCGCGCAGCTTCACGCGCTCGCGCAAACCCCGACCCAACAACCGGCTCAGACGCCGAGTACGCAGGCCACACCCGCGCCGACGCCGCAGGAAGACTCGGACGACGGCGACGTGGTTCGTATCACGGCGAACCTCGTGCAGTTCGACGCCGTCGTCACGGACAAGAAGGGGCAGCCGGTCACAGACCTTCGGCCCGAGGACTTTGAAATCTCCTTGGACAACAAGCGCCAGACGATAACCAACTTCTCTTACATCACCACGCTGCCCGGCGGCGCGACGACCGCGAACGTGCCCCCGGCCACGACGCCGCGCGCGGCCGACAAGTCCGCGCCGCCGCCGCCGCTTCCGCCCGCGCGCATCAAGCCCGGCGAGGTGCGCCGCACGTTCGCGCTCGTCGTCGACGACCTCGGCACTTCGTTCGAGTCAATGGTTCACGTCCGCGAGGCTCTCAAGAAGTTCGTCGACCAGCAGATGCAGCCGGGCGACCTCGTCGCCATCATGCGTACGAGCGCGGGGATGGGCGCGCTGCAACAGTTCACCTCCGACAAGGCCATGCTCCACCGCGCCATCGAGCGCGTGCGCTGGTACCCGCAGGGGCGCTCGGGCGTCAGCCCCTTCGCGCCGATGGAGGCCGACGACTTCGCGGCGATGGGCGGCCAACATTCGTCCCTCGGCGGCGACGACCCAATCTCCGAGGCGAACGAGTCACGCGAACAGCTCTTCGCCGTCGGCACGCTCGGCGCGCTCAACTTCATCGTGCGCGGGATGGAGGAGTTGCCCGGCCGCAAGTCGGTCGTGATGTTCTCCGACGGCTTACAGATACTGAGCCGCCACGACAACACCGGCACGCTGCCCATCATGAGCACGCTACGCGGACTCGTAGACCTCGCCAACCGCGCCTCCGTCGTCATCTACACGGTTGACGCGCGCGGCCTGCAAGCGCTCAACCTAACGGCCGCCGACAACACCTTCGGGCGCTCGCCCGCGCAGATTCGCGACGCGCTCAACGACCGCAGCCTGCAATACTTCGACACGCAGGAGGGCTTGAACTATCTCGCCTCGGAGACGGGCGGGCTCTTCCTCCACGACACGAACGACATCGGCGGCGCCGTGCGCAAAGTGCTCGACGACCAGAAGGGCTATTACCTCATCGGCTTCCGTCCCGACGAGAGCGTCTTCGCGCCCGTCAAGGGTCGCCGACGCTTCAACGACCTCGACGTGAAGGTGAAGCGCTCGGGCCTGAAGGTGCGCTCGCGCTCGGGCTTCGTCGGCATGACGGACGCGGAGGCACGGCCGCCTCGCGCGACGCGACTGCAACAACTTGTCGGCGCGCTCTCCTCGCCGTTCGCGTCGGGCGACGTGCGGCTGCGACTGACCTCGCTCGTCGGCGGCGACCGCGCGAACGGCGCGTTCGTCAGCTCGCTCATGCACATAGACATGAGCGGCGTGAAGTTCACCGAGGAGGCCGACGGCTGGCGGAAGGCTGTGATAGACATCGTCGCGCTCACCTTCGGCGAGGGCGGCGTCGTTGACGAGGTGAACCGCACCGAGACGATACGAGCGCGCGGCGAGACGCTCGAACGCGCGCGGCGCGACGGGCTCATCTACACGATGCGCGTGCCCGTCAAGAATCCGGGAGCGTACCAGTTGCGCGTCGCCGTCCGCGACGCCTCGACCGAGAGGCTCGGCTCGGCGAGCCAGTTCATCGAAGTCCCCGACTTGAAGAAGGAGAGGCTCGCGCTCTCCGGGATAATCATGCAGTCGGGGGGCGCGGCCGCGTCGGCCGAGGGCGTCGGCAGCGAGTCCGACCCGCAGGGCAATCCCGCCGTGCGGCGCTTCCACGCCGGCGAAGAGATCGACTACTTCTACAACATCTACAACGCGCGCCCCGACAAGGCCACGGGACGCCCGCACGTCCAGACGCAGATGCGCCTCTTCCGCGACCGCGAGCAGGTCTACGAGGGCGCTCTGACGGACTTCGACGCGGCCCGGCAGACAGACCCGGCCAACCTGCACGCGGGAATGCGCGTGCGCCTCAGCGCGCTACAGCCCGGCGAGTACGTCCTGCAAGTCACGGTCACAGACCTGAACGCGCCCGAGAAGCGCCGCGTCGCGTCGCAGTGGATAGACTTCGAGGTAGTCAAGTAAGTTCAAAGTTGCAGGTTGCGGGTTCAAAGTTCAAAGATTGAAGGCGCGTGTTCTTAACTTTGAACTTTGAGCTTGCAACTTGTAACTTGTAGCTCGATGTCCCTCCTCTTCGCGATCACGCTCTTCCTGAGCGCGCTGCTGCTCTTCTGGGTTCAGCCGCTCGCGGGGAAGATGATTCTGCCGCTCCTCGGCGGCGCGCCCGCCGTCTGGAACACGTGCCTGCTCCTCTTTCAGGCTGCGCTGCTCGCGGGCTACGGCTACGTGCTCGCCTCGACGCGCTGGCTCTCCGCTCGCGCCCAAGTCCTGCTGCACGTCGCGCTACTTCTGGCGGCGGCCTTCGCGCTCCCCTTAGTAATCGACGAGGCGCACGCGGGCGCGCCCGACGAGGCGCACCCCGCGTGGTGGCTTCTGAAGACGCTGGCGCTTAGAGCGGGGCCGCCGTTCTTCGCTCTGTCGGCGAGCGCGCCGCTCTTGCAGAACTGGTTCTCGCGCACGCGTGACCCTTCGGCCAAAGACCCATACTTTCTATACGCCGCGAGCAACGCCGGAAGCCTGCTCGCGCTCCTCGCGTTCCCCGTACTCTTCGAGCCGACGCTCACGCTCGGCGGCCAAGGGCGCGCGTGGGCCGCGGGCTACGGTGCGCTCGTCCTGCTCGTCGTCGCGTGCGCGGCCGTATCGCTCCGCGCGGGTCGTGGAAGAGCCGCGACGCGCGGCGCACGCGCATTAACGGTTGACGAAGACGACGCCCGATTGACGGATGATGAGAGCAACGCTGTACCGAATGTTCATGAGCATGACGACGGCGCGACGAGGTTGACGTTGAGACGGCGTCTGCGTTGGGCGCTGCTCGCGTTCGTGCCTTCGAGCCTCGTGCTGGGCGTGACCTCTTACGTGACGACAGACCTCGTCGCGGTGCCGCTGCTGTGGGTCGTGCCGCTCGCGCTCTAC
>JBJMGR010000035.1:0-12368 GCA_045807805.1 Pyrinomonadaceae bacterium
CGACGGCCGGAACGGGCAGGTCACTTCGACCACGGGCGCACTCACCTTCCGCACCGGCGACGTGCTCTCCGGCAACGACCGCGAGCAGATGCGCCTCACGCCCGACGGCCGCGTCGGCATCGGCACGGACGAGCCACAGGCCACCCTCGACGTTGCCGGGCAGGTGCGCGCGCAGGAAGGCATCCTCTTCGGCGACGGCACCGTCCTCAAGTCCGCCAACGACATCAAGGGCGGCTCAATCGCGGGCGTCACGACCTCTTCGACCCTCGGCGTCGCAGGCGCGACCGGGACAGGCACCACCGGCAGAGTTACGAAGTGGCTCGACGGCGCGGGCACGCTCGGCGACTCGACGCTCACGGAGTCGAACGGCAACATCGGCATCGGTACGACCAACCCACAGTCGAAGCTGCACATCTTCGGCACCGCAAGCACCGACGGGCTGACCGTTGACGGCCTCGCGGACCCCGGCTTCACCTTGAAGACCAACGGGACGGTGCGGGGCTACTTCGCGATGCCTACGGGTCCCGGCAACTATCTGCTCGACTCGGCGGTGGGCGACCTCGTCTTCCGCAGCGAGAGCAACAGCATCCTCTTCGGCCGGGGCAGCAACAAGTCGACGATGGCGGTCGTCGGCCCGCTGGTAGGCATAGGGACGGTCACGCCCGCGCAGAAGCTCGACGTGGTGGGCAACGTCAAGATCACGGGCGCGGGCAACGGCCTTATCTTCCCCGACGGCACGAAGCAGACGACCGCGGGCGGCGCGGGCGGCACGATGACGGGCACGGCAATCGTCTCCGCGATTAACGACGTGGCGACCTCCGGGCTAATCAGCGAGGCGCGACTGTCGCCCAACGTCGCGAAGCTCAACGGCGCGAACGCCTGGACGAGTCAGAACACCTTCGTCAACGGTCTGTCGGCCAACGGCGCGGCGATAACGAACGTCGGCAACCCCGTCAGCGCCACCGACGCGACGAACAAGGCTTTCGTCGCCGCGACCACCGTTCAGTTTGTCCCCGCCGCCGAGCAGCTTTCGGTCGGCGACGCGAACGGCACCGCGCCGATGATAAACCTTCGCGGCGGCTCGACCTGCTGCTCCGGCCCCGGCGGTCACACGCCCGCATGGTTCAAGGTCTTCCAGAACGGCAGCTTCGTCGCCACCGGCAACCTCGGCATAGGCGTCTCGCCGATGCAGGGCAAGGGCTATCGCACCTCCTGGGATTCCTACAAGGGCGCGTTCCGCTCAGGCTACGCGGACGCGGAGTGGGACGACTCGAACGTAGGCTTCTTCTCCTGGGCGGGCGGCTCGAACTCGACGGCCATCGGCCTCTACGCGCTCGCCTTCGGCGACACGAACTCGGCCGAGAGCACTTCGTCCATCGTCTTCGGCAGCGGCAATCAGGTTAAGGGCGCGGCCGGGTTCTCGGCGGGCGCGGGCAACCGCGTGTGCGATACCTACGGCGTCGCCTTCGGCAACAAGGCGCAGTCGGGCGGCCCGCTCATCAACGGCAAGTGCGACCCTGACAGCTTCAACCTGCGCGGCCTCGCGGCCGTAGCCATCGGCTACAACGTGACGGCCGACCAGGATCACACGACGGCGATGGGCAAGTTCGCCTCTAACAACGGCTTCAGCGGCACGTTCATCTGGTCGGACGGCTCGGCCACCGCCTCGGCCGACACGTTCCGCAACACCGCGAACAACGAGTTCGCGGCGCGTGCGACGGGCGGCTTCCGCTTCCGCACGAACCTGACGGGCACGACGGGCTGCAACCTGCCCGCAGGAAGTGGCGTCTTCAACTGCACTTCGAGCCGCACGACGAAGGAGAACTTCTCTCTCGTCTCCGGCGACGACGTTCTCGCTTCCCTTCGTAAGGTTCCCGTCTCGACCTGGAACTACATCGCCGAGGGTCAGCAGTCGCGCCACCTCGGGCCGATGGCCGAGGACTTCTACGGTGCCTTCAAGCTCGGCACGACCGACAAGGCCATCGGCATACAGGACGCCGTCGGCGTCTCGCTCGCGGCCGTCAAGGCGCTCGACGCACGCACGCTCGAACTTCAGCAGAAGTCAGAAGAGGTCGAGCAGCTTCGCACGAAGGTCAACACGTTGGAGCAGCGTCTCGCCGCGCTCGAACAGTTGATACGGAAGCAGTCCGAAGGTCAGGAGCAGAAGTAACACTTCCCCCACGCGGCCCCGACGCGCGAAAGCCCCGCTCCCATTCAAGGAGCGGGGCTTTCGTCTTTCAACAGAACCGCGAACGGTAGTGAGCGGGTCGCGACTCCCTTCAAGCGGGCTCTCATCGAATCGCACACCCGCTCATTACCGTTCGCGGTTCTGTTAGTAGTTCGTCAGAATCCTCTCGGGCGAGAAGCCCATCTCTTGGAGGCGGTCGCGCGTCTGCTCGATCATCTCGCGCGAGCCGCAGACGAGTGCGACCGGGTCGGAGAGTTCGGGGAGCACGTGGTCGAGTAGCGACTGCACGTAGCCCGTCTGTCCAGACCATTCGTAGCCGTCCGGCCTTGAGATGACCTGACGAAGCTCCGCGCCCGCGGCGCGCCACGCGTCGGTCTCGTCGCGGTAGCAGAAATCGTCGGGCGTGCGCACGCCGTAGAGCACTACGACCTGCCCGTACTTCTCCGCGCGCGGCAGAACCGTTCGCAGCGCCGAGCGCAAGGGCGCGACGCCCGTGCCCATCGCGACGAAGACGAGGTCGCGCCCCTCCTGCGCCTTGAGGTCGAAGCCGTGCCCCGCTATCTCTACGAGGCGCACGCGCCCGCCCGGCTTCGTCTCGTAGAGAGCGCCGCAGGCTGAGTCGTTCGAGCGTTTGACGAGGAACTCAAGCTCGTCGTCTTCGGGCGCGCTCGCGATGGCGAAGTACGCGCGCCCCGCCCCTTCGACTTCGAGCAGCGCGACCTGTCCTGGCACAAACTCTATGTCGTGACAGTCCGACGCGCCCTCGGGCAGAACGTCGAAGGCGCGTATGTCGCGCGCCTCCTCGTGTACGCGCTTGATGACGAGGGCGCGACTCCCCTTCTCTTCCATAAGACCTTGTCGCCCCGTTCTCTTTAGGGATTAATTTTACGCGCCGAGTGTAGCACGAAGGCGCACACCCGGCAGCAGTTGTGGCGCGGCGCGCGTGGCCTGTGCTAAAAAAGATTTCAGCACTTAGCAATTCAGCTCTCAGCTTTACGTCTTTCGTCGGGCGCGCGTCCAGACTGGAACTGCCAACTCGCGCGGACAAGGAGAGCTGAAGGTTGAAAGCCGACCGCTGAAAGCTATCAAATGAAGCGCTCTCCGCTGCTGGTCATCTTCGTTACGGTCTTCATAGACCTCGTCGGCTTCGGCATAGTCATCCCCGTCTTGCCGTTCTACGTCGAGGGGTCGCGCTTTCACGCGAGCCCCAGCGTCGTGGGCCTGCTCTTCGCCTCCTACTCGATAATGCAGCTCATCTTCACGCCCATACTGGGCCGCATGTCGGACAGGTACGGACGCCGCCCCATACTCTTCTTCTCGCTGCTCGGCACGAGCCTCGGCTTCTTCATACTCGGCTTCGCCACGACGCTCTGGATGCTCTTTGCGGGTCGCATCATCGACGGCATAACGGGCGGCAACATCTCGACCGCGCAGGCCTACATCGCCGACGTGACGACCGAGGAGAATCGCGCGAAGGGCATGGGACTCATCGGCGCGGCATTCGGGCTCGGCTTCATCTTCGGCCCCGCCATCGGCGGAATACTGAGCAAGTGGGACTTAAACGTCGCGGGCCTGCACGTCCCCGGCATCGCAGTCCCCTTCCTCTTCGCGGGGCTACTGTCGCTCGCCAACGCGACGCTCCTATACTTCGTTCTGCCCGAGACCGTGACGCCCGACCACCCCGCGCGCGCGTCGGCGGCGACGGGCCGATGGTCGCAGCTCTTCAAGGCGCTGCATCAGTCGAGGCTGGCCACGATACTCGCGGTCTACTTCCTCTTCATCACGGCCTTCTCGATAATGACTTCGTCGTTCGGACTCTTCACGCTCTACCGCTTCGGCTTCGACGCGCACGACACCGGATGGATATTTGCGTTCGTCGGAGTCGTCGGCGCAATCGTGCAGGGCGGGTTGATTGGAAGACTCGTGAAGAGGTTCGGCGAGCCGCCGCTCGTCATCGCGGGCGCGCTCCTCTTCGCGTTGAGCCTCCTGCTTATCCCCTTGACGGGGCCGTACACGGGCACCGCGGCGCTCCTTGCCTTGGGCGCGCTCTTCGCGGTCGGCAACGGGCTCGCGACGCCCTCGCTCACGTCGCTCGCGTCGAAGAGCGCGTCGGCGGGTGAGCAGGGCGGCGTGCTCGGCGTCACGCAGTCCGTCGCGAGTCTTGCGCGCGCGGTCGGCCCTTTAATCTCGGCGGCGCTCATCTACAGCGCGGTCGTGACGCAGGGCAACGACCGACACCCGCACAACATGAGCGACGCCTCCGTCGCGCACACCTTCTGGGCAGCCGCCGCGATAATGCTCGTGGCCTTCCTCATCGCCGCCTACTTCGCGCGGGCGCACGCCTCGGAGTACCGAGGCGGCGACGACGCAGTCCCCGCGCGTGGCGCTTGACCATCGCAGTTTTAACTTGCGTGTGAAGTAAGAGAGGTTCACCACAAAGAGACGGAGGCACGGCTTAACCATCAAGCCGTGCCTCCGTCTCTTTGTGGTTAGACGTTACCGGCCGTCTCAGTGTGTGCGGTCGTACTCGATGCCCTTGTTCACCTCTTCGATGGCCTTCCTTGCAACTTTTAACTTTGAACTCGCCTTACCAGATAGAGGGGAACGAAGACTCGTCAACTTCGAGCGCGTCGCCGTTCGGGAGTATGTGTATGAGGCGCGCGCCGCGCGCGCGGAGCGGCGGGCCGAGCAGCCCGATGCGGTGACAGTTGGCGCGCGGCACTTTGTGCGAAGTGAGAGGCTGCGACTCCGAGCACATCAGCGCGACGCGCGCGTCCGCGGCCAACTCCATGATTCGTTCGAGCCCGCGGTTCAACTCTTCGGTCGGCGCGACGACCTTGCCGCCGCACTCGGGCAGCCACTCGTAGCCCATCCCGTTCTCCTTCAGGTTCGACGCGAGCACCTGCCCGTTGAACTGCGGCCAGCGCGAGCGCGCGGCGCTCCGCACGTCGCACACGACCTCTATCTCGTAACGAGCGAGCAGCGAGAGGAAGTCGGCCCAGGAGTGTCGGCCGTGGCCGATTGTGTAGATCGTCGTTGGCGTCGAAGTCATGTATGGATTCGCGTCCGAAGTCTCAGGTCAAAAACGTCCTCACTTCACGAAGCGCGCGAGCGGGCCGTCGGGCCGAATCATCTCTTTGAGCGCGGCGAAGGGGACTGTGACGGTGTTCTCGCCCGAGCCGGATGGGCCGAACTCCATCGAATCGAAGACGACGACAAGCCCTTCACGGCTCACGAGCCACTTCTTTTCGTCCCCGACCACGCCCTCGACCGAACCCGCGATGCGCTCCGCGTCGGGAAAACTCTCGCCCGCGAAACGTTTCCGAAGCTCTCTGTTGCACACGTCGGAGATGACCTTTTGGTAATCGGACGAAGGCTTGAACACATCCGCGAGCTTGAGCGCACGGCCGTGCGCGAGGTCGTAGTTGAAGGTCGTCGAGAAGGCGTTACGCGAGCCAGCGCCGAAGTAGTAGAAGTAGTCGCTAAAGTCCACGCTGACGAGAGAGTCGTCGGCGAAAGAGATGTAGAAGCTCACGTCGCGCTCGCCGCCCTGATCGCCATCCTCCGCGACCATCTTCTTGAAGTCTTCAATCTCCTTCAGGGCGAGCGCTCGCGCCTCTTCGTTGAACTTCGCGGCGTTTGTGCCCCCGCCCTGCAACTGCGGATACTCCGCCGCGACTTCGTAGCCGCCAAACTTGCCGCGTCGGCGCGACTCCTTAAAAGTTTTCGAGACGAGCCGCGCGTCGCTCTTGAAGTAGACGGGATACTCGCCGAGCATGAACTCAAGCGGCCGTGTTCCGTCGGGCCGCGTCCACTTGCCGCGCAGAGAGTCGCCGCACTCGCCGCAGTCAGGCTCCGGCCCGCCCCACTCTCCTTTGAAGAGGCCGGTCTGCGCGCCCGCCGCGTCGAACTCCTGCAAGTTGAAGTTGCCCGCGGCGTCAATCGTGCCGCGCAGACTCAAGTCCTTGCCGACGCTCTCGTAGAAGTATGAGCCCGCGAGCTTGTCGCCCTCGCGACGCAGACGCATCTGTATCGCGACCTTCCCGCCCAACGTGCCGTGGAACGTGACGACGCCCTCACGCGCCGCCGTCGTCCCTTGAGACGCGTTGACGCTCTGCCCTTTCGCGTATGCAAAAACGCACGCGGCGATTGAGAGCGCCGCCGCGATTCGTCCGAGGGTCTTAGTCATTTGCGTTTATTCAGTACAGGGAGCGGCGCGCGAGTTCGGCGCGCAGGTCTTCGGCCGTAAGCTCGACGAGGCGCGCGCCGATGAACGTCTCTTCGCGCGTCACGTCGAGCAGGGCGAACGAAGGCGCGGGGAACGAGTCCAGCTCTTCGTCCGTGTCGAAGTCGGTCTCGGCCAGGATGAGGCCGCGCAAAGGGCCGAGGAGAACGTCAACCGAGTAGAGGCGGCCTTCGTGCTCGTAGGGGTAACGGTTCTTGCGAAGCTCGTTGCCCTCGAAGACCGATAGCACCTCGTACTCGTACGGGCTCAAGTACATGTTGGTGATGAGCGTGCGCGAGAAGTCGGGCGGCGCGGGCGCGTGCTTCTGCGTGAGCTTGAGCGTCCACTCGTTGGTCTGTGGGACGCGTACTTTTCGCAGCCGCAGCCGCGTGCCCGTCACGTAGTTGTCCGTTATCTGCGCGTGCGGGTCGGAGAGCTTGAGGCCGGGCGGCAACTCGCGCAGAAGGTAGCGGCGCTCGCGCTCGACGCGCGCGTAGCGGCTTCCGCCGGGCGCGGCCAGTTTCATGTCAGCGGGGGAGACGACGCCCATCTTATCCTCTTCCGCAGGGAGTGAAGCGAGGCCGCGTCAGGCCCCGACGAGTTCGCCCTCCGGCTCCTTCAGGAACTCTTGCGGCTCGACGATGTGGCCCGCGACGGCAGAGGCCGCGACTACGAAGGGAGAGGCGAGGTAGACCTTGCCGGGGCCGCTGCGTCCTGGGAAGTTACGGTTCTGCGCGCTGACCGTCACTTGGTCGGGAGACTTCGACGCGCCCGGCCCCGCGTTGATGCACGCGCCGCACGAAGGGTCTATAAGCTCCGCGCCCGCGCGCTCGAAAAGCTCTATGTAGCCGCGCGAGCGCGCGTACTCCTTTATCTTCTGCGAGCCGAACTGCAAGTAGAGATGTACGCCGGGCGCGACGCGCTTCCCCTGCTCCACGGCGCGCCGAAGCACGGCCGCGTACATGTCCATGTCGGCCATCTTGCCGCCCGTACACGACCCGCCGTATGCGATGTCGATCTGGACGGGCTCGCTCAACTCGGAGACGGGGATGCCGTTTCGAGGGTCGCCGGGCGTCGCGACCATCGGGCGAATCTCTGAGAGGTCGATCTCGAAGCTCGCGGCGTACTCTGCGTCAACGTCGCTCCGCAGGAAGCCTTTGCGAATCTCCTCGGCGTCGAGCCCGCGCGTGCGCATCAAATAGCGAAGCGTCACTTCGTCGGGCTCGATGATGCCTGTGAAGCCTCCGGCCTCTACCGCCATGTTCGTTAAGGTCGCGCGCTCGTCAATCGGCCAATCCTTCAAGCCCTCGCCCGCGAACTCTAAGACCTGCCCGATGCCTTTGCCCTGCTTCATGTACTCGGTCGCGAGTATGACGAGCATCACGTCCTTCGCGGACACGTCCGAGCGCTTCTCGCCTTTAAGAACGAAGCGTACGACCTCCGGGACTTTGACGCGAATGTCTTTCGTGTACCAGGCGTTCGCCATGTCGGTCGAGCCCACGCCGAAGGCGAAGCAGCCGAGCACGCCCGCCATGCACGTGTGCGAGTCGGTGCCGATGACCAACTGACCCGGAAGCGCGATGTCTTCGACCACGGCGTTGTGACATATGGCCTCGCTACCGCGCTCCTCCGTCCCGCCGTAGAGCCGTATCCCCTGCCGGTCTGTGAAGCTCTCCTGCGTGGTCGCGAGCCCGTTTGCGCGTTCGAGCAGTCCCATCCTCTTCTTGTCTTCGGGCATCACGCGGCCGAGGAACGTCAGGTGGTCGCGGAAGGCGTAGACCGACTCCGGCTCCGTGACTCGCGCCTCACGCCCGAGCGCGTGGTTGAAGAGGCTCTCGGCCATAGGCGTTACGTACTCGTGCGAGAAGCGAACGTCCGCGACGGCGAAGAGCGCGTCGCCGGGCTTGACTGCTTCGAGCCCGACGCGCCCGGCGCTCACGAACGCGTGCCGCGCGATGATCTTCTCGACGATGTTCATCGGCCGCTTCGCGGTTTCGAGTGCGGGCGGGGTGACTTCTCCGGCGAGCCTCGCCTTGTTGTAGTTGAAGAGTCCGCCGTATTCGACGATCTGCTTCGAGATGGGGTCGAGCCCGCGCGTGAACTCTTCGAGCGGAATCTCCTCGCCGCGCTTAATCCTCTCTATCAGCCCGAAGTCGGTCGAGGTCAGGAGTCCTATGTTCTGACAGTTCTGCCCGTAAATCTTCTCGATGGTCTTCGCGATGACAAGCTCGACGCCAGCGGCCTTCTCCGCGAACGGAGCCGTCTCGCGCGAAGAGCCGCAGCCCTTCGAGAGCCCGGACACGACCACGCCGAACTCGCCACGCTTAACCTCGTCCTTCTTGACCGCGCCCTCGCGCATCCCGACGTATACGTACTCGCCCAGAGTCTCGTCGTAATAGAAGCAGACCCACCCCGGCGTTATCTCGTCGGTCGAGATGTTGTTCATCAACGCGCGCGACGGGTCGTACTCCAACTCCTCGCCTGCCTCCAACTGCCGCCTGATCAGCGACACGTCCTCCGTCAAAAACAGCACACGCGCCGCGAACCTCAAACTCTCGGGCCGCCTCCCCGCATTCTCCTCAGCCATCTCCACTCCTCTATAAATGCCCACGCATTCTCCTATGAACTGATTGCCCCCAATTATAAACGACCGTCCCACAACCCGCACGCGAGCGCCGCAGCAACTACAGCCGCTTAACGACTTCACCCCGGCGTATAAACTTCCTTGAGTTACCGGGGCGGGGCGGGCAATTATAATCGAGTAGAGGGGACGCAGGCGTCGGCGATTCGGCTCGTACGACCTCATTACGCAGTCACGCCGAATCATTCGGCACAATAGTAGTTAGATGCTTGTTGTATGTGTATGCCTTCTTCCGTCTGCGTCGTTATGGTCAAGGCTCCGCGCGCGGGCTCGGTGAAGACGCGGCTCGTGCCGCCGCTCGCGCGTGAGGAGGCCGCGTCGCTCGCCGAGTGCTTCGCGCGTGACACAGTGGCCGCGGTGCGTCGAGTCGTGCGAGACGTTCTGGTCGCTTACGCGCCGGGCGACGGGCGCGGCACGCTCGAAGCTCTCTTCAAGGACGAAGGCTTGCTCTGGCTCGCGCAGCGCGGCGAAGACCTCGGCGCGCGCATCGAGTCGGCCGCCTCATACGCCTTCGCGCGCGGTCACGGCCCCGTCGTCATAGTCGGCACGGACAGCCCGACACTCCCGCCTTCATTCATAGAGCAGGCCGTCGCGTCCCTCTCCGCCGGAGAGACTGACGTGGCGCTCGGGCCGACCGAAGACGGCGGCTACTACCTCGTCGGGTTGCGTCAAACGTTCGGCGGACTCTTCCGTAACGTCGAGTGGAGTACGTCGCGCGTCTACCGTCAGACCGCCGATAACGCCTCGCGTCCGGGCCTACGTGTTTTAGAACTTCCGCGCTGGTACGACGTTGACACGCACGCGGACTTGCTGCGCCTGCGCGACGACCTGCTCTCTGATGAGGCGTCGCGCACGCGCGCCCCCTCCACACGCGAGTGGCTTCGCGCTCACGCCTCTTCTCTGCCCGCGTCTTGATGTGTGTGACCGCCGTCGCGTTTTGAAGTGCGTCCGCGCCGCTCTGTCTTTGAACCTGCGACGCGGACGTGCGCGTACATGCGTGCGAGCGTGTGTGGGCTTACGCCGAGCCAGTAGAGCGCTTGCAGGATAGACCAGCGCGCGAAGGTGAGCGCGAAGCTTCGCCCCTCGAAGCGGCGCGAAGAGGTCGTGACCCTCTCTCGAAGATGCACGACGCGCCCGACCTTCCAGAGTCTCCGCACCAAGTCCAAATCCTCGAAGATTGGGAAGTCACGGAAGCCGCCGATTCTACGGTACGTGTCGCGCCGGACGAAGATGCCCGAGTCGCCGTAGCAGAGCCCGAGCCTTCGCAGTCGCGGGTAGAGCCACGTCAGGAAGCGCGCGGCGCTGCTTGGGCCGTCGAAGAGCACGTCGAAGTTTCCCGCGACGACCGAAGGGTCGCGCAGCGCGACTTCAATCGCCGGGGCGCACTCCCTCGAAGGCAGCGTGTCGGCGTGCAGGAACCACAGAGCGACCCCGCCCGCGGCGCACGCGCCCGCGTGCATCTGCCGCCCGCGTCCACGCCCCGACTCGATTAACTTCACGCCGCGACCGCGCACGAGTTCGACAGTCCCGTCCCGGCTCCCGCCGTCAACGACGATCACCTCGACGCCGCGCACGTCGCGCGCTAACGCGTCGAGCGTCGCGCCGATTGAGCGTGCCTCGTCGAGCGTCGGGATGATTATCGAGAGCGCGTGTGACTTCTCTTCTCGCATAGCGTGAGAGTTTCAAGAATTAACCACGAAGGCTCAACGACAGAACCACGAGCGGTAGCGAGCGAGTCGCATGTTCCGCCGAGCGTCTTCATGGCGTGACTTGAGACCCGCTCGCTACCGCTCGCGGTTCTGCTTTCGCGTCTCCATGACTGATACACTTTGCGCCTCCGACCTGCGGACGCCACGCGGGGCGCTCTTCTGTGAAGGGCATCTTTAGAATCTCTGCGAGGCCAACATCGCGCGGGTCTCCGTAGGCCGGGACGCCGATTGTTATCTCGTCCTGCGGCACGTCGAGTCGGAGCGTGCCGTGCAGCCAGTCCCAGACGGTCAGCCCGCTCGACCAGTTCGAGTCGGTCTCCTCCTTCACGTCCGAATGATGTATGCCGTGCATGCGCGGCGTGACGACGAGGCGACAGAGGCTTCGCTCCAACTCGGCGGGCAGGCGCACGTTCGAGTGGTGGAATAGTATCGAGACCATCAAGAAGGTCTGCCACACTGAGAAGGCGAGCGGCGAGACGCCTATCAAGAGAATCTGCGCGGCGCGCCACGGGATCGATATGACCAGCTCCGCGAAGTGAAAGCGAAGGGCGGTCGAGGCGTCGAGGTCTAGGTCAACGTGGTGTACGAGGTGGAAACGCCAGAGGAAGGGCACGCGGTGCGTGAGCACGTGCCAGAGGTAGAGCGTGTAGTCGAGCAGCACGACGGCGAGCGCGACCTCAATCCATTCAGGCAACCTTATAACTTTGAGCAGCCCCCAACGCCTGCGCTCGACGAGCGACGTGAGCGCTTCGGCCAGAGGCTTCTCCGTCACGCTCAGCGCGACGGCCCCCCCGGCGGCGACGGCGAGATTGCGCGCCTCTCGCGTTGACTTCGACTCGACCGTGCGACGCAACGGCCGCCTGCGCTCAAGCCACACGAGCAGCCCCGCGGCGCCCACGACGAGCGTCGCGCTCAACCACGAAGGCACTCTCCTCTTCTCTTCCAACGCGACTCGCCCTCCCCTCGGGCACAGCTTATCACGCGCGCTCCGACGGTCGTGACTCGCGCAGCGGGCACCTGTCGCATGTAGGCGCCTCGTCCCGATTAATACAACAAGGCGAGTCAGCGTTTCGGCTTCTGTGGCTTGCGGATGATGCTTCGGCGGCGCGGGATAGGGGGCTTGCGTGCGGCGAGCAGTTCAGGGTAGCGACTCTTGATTATGGAGGTCAGAATCTCGTTGTGGTTGAAGCCGAGCAGCCGCGCGGCGGCGGAGATTTTGCCTTCGGCGGCTTTGAGCGCAAGCTCTATGAAGCGTCTCTCGGGCTGCCTCAACTCCTCCTTTGAGCGAGAAGCCGCTCCAGGGCTCCGCGAATATGGTCTACGGCGAGCACAGGAGTAGAAGCAACGGTAGGGGGTTACTGCTCACGTGAGCAGTAACCCCCTACCGTTGCTCCGCTGAGGAGGACTGATTTGTAGGAGAGTTTAACGCAAGAGGTGGCAGATTCTGCCACCTCTTGCGTTAAGTCACGGTTAGAAGTTCAGCTTCAGGCCGAACTGGAACTGGCGCGGATCGAAGGCGGCGGTGGCGCGGCTGCGATAGCGGCCGTTGCCCGCGCGCTCGTTGACGAGGTTCACGTCCTCGAAGCGCGGCGAGACGCCCGCCTC
>JBJMGR010000036.1:0-11118 GCA_045807805.1 Pyrinomonadaceae bacterium
ACTACTTCGCGCTCTTTGCGGTTAGACAATCTATGCTTAACCGCAAAGCACGCAAAGAATGCACGAAGACCGCGAAGGTTTTAAGCTAAGTGCTGAAAGCTGAAAGCTGAAAGCTTTATATGCAAGAGATTCGTCGTAGAAAGGTGGCGGGCATCGGGCTGCGTATCGCGGCTCCGAAGCTCATGCGCGTGCTGGCGCTGCTGCTTCTGGCGGGCGGCCTGGCGGCGGTCGTCATCTCCTACTGGCGTCTGAAGGACAATACAGAATTTCGCTTGCGGCCCGGACAGGCGCAGCTTTCGACCGAGGTCGTCGGCGAGATTACGAACCTCGAACACCGCGAGATGAAGGGCGACCGCCTCTGGGTCGTCCTCAAAGCCGACCACGATCTGAAGTTCTCCGACGGCCACCACAAGCTCGAAAACGTCCACCTCGAAGTCTACCCGGACAAGGGCGACCGCCCCGACAAGATTAGCTCTCGCGAGACCTTGACGAACGAGGACAACACGCAGTTCCTCTTCACCGGCGACGTACTGATTGAGACGCGCGACCTGTTGGTCGTCAAGACCGAGATGGTCGAGTACGACATCAAGAAGGAGTTGGCGAACGTCACCGCGCCCGTCAACTTCGAGCGCGAGAACATACACGGCCGCGCCGACTCGGGCAGCCTCGAAGCGAAGGCGAAGAAGCTCGCCCTGAAGGGCGCGGTCGAGATAACGGTCGAGCCGGGCAACGGTCAGCAGCAGCAACAGCAGGGCGCGAACGTCCCGCGCATGAACCTGCGCGGCCAGCCCGTGACGGTCAAGTCGGCGCAGGCGGACTTTGACCAGATAGCGATGCGTATCGATTTCACGGGCGGAGCAGTCGCCGAGCAGGGGCAGGACGTGATGAGCGGCGACAGTCTCGGCGGGCTTCTCAACGAGCAGAAGCACGTCAAGCACATAACCGCGCGCGGCAACTCCTACCTGCGCTCGATGAGCCAGGGGCATGCGGCCGAAGTCTTCGCCTCGGAGTTCGACTTCTACTTCGATGACAATCAGAAGCTACAGACCGCGCAGGCGCGGCAGAACGTCCACGGGCGCACGCTCGACGCTGACTCAGAGGCGCAACTCGTCTCGGCCGCGAACGCAGACCTCGACTTCGGCGTGCAGAACGAGCGGAGCATTCTGAAGGAGCTTCGCGCGGGGGGCCGCCCCGTCGTGACGCTCGCCGCGCCGAAGTCGAAGGCGGGCGACCCGAAGGCCGCGAACAAGCGTCTGACCGCGGACGACGTGCTCCTCTTCTGGCGCGAGACGGGCCGAGACCTCGAACGCGCGGAGGCCAACGGCAACGCGGAGCTTCTCGTCGAGCCCGCGCAGCCCCTGCCGACCGCCGACCGCAAGAGACTTAACGCGACGATTATCCGCTGCCAGTTCTACGAGTCCGGGAACCTCGCGCGCACCTTCAACGCTTCGGGCGACGCGCGCGCAGTCGTCGAGCCCTTGCAGGAGACGCCTCGACGCGGAACGCGCACGCTCACCTCGCAGGAGATGGCCGCGCATTTCGTGCGCGAGACGCAGGACGTTGAGCGCTTCGAGGCGGCGGGCGACGCGAAGTTCGTCGAGCGCGAGCGGGTTATAACCTCGCAGAAGATGACCGCGCTCTTCTCGCCCGCGACTTCGGCGCTCGACCGCGTTGACGCTGTGGGCGATGCGAAGTTCGTCGAGCAGGATCGCAACGGTCAGTCGGCCACGATATTCTACACGGCCTCGGACGGCGTCGTTCACATGCGCGGCGGCGAGCCCGTCGCGTGGGACTCGCGCGCGCGCATTAAGGCGGCGGAGATTGATTCCGACACGGTCAACAAAATCTCCTATGCGCGCGGCAAAGTCCTGACGACCTACTACAGTCAGGAGCAGACGGGCGGCGCGGCGCCGTTCAAGAACGTCAAGAGCCCTGTCTTCGTCGCGTCGGCCAACGCGGAGTTTCAGCACGAGGCCGGGATAGGAATCTACACGGGCAACGCGCGCGCGTGGCAGGACGATAATTTCGTCAAGGCCGACCGCATAGTGCTGCACCGCGACCAGAAGCGCATGGACGGCGACGGCAACGTCCAGAGCGCGCTCTATCAGGCGCGTCGCAAAGAGGCGAACGGCACGCGCACGGTCGTACCCGTCTTCGCCTCCTCTCGCAGCATGACCTACACGGACGAGACGCGCCTCCTGCACTACGAGGGCGACGTTGACATAAAGCAGGGCACTGAGCGCATCACCGGCGGCGTCGCGGACGTGTATCTCTTGAAGGAGTCGTACGAGGTCGAGCGCACCATCGCGCAGCGCGACGTGGTCGTTACGCAGCCCGGACGCAAGGGCACGGGCGATTGGGCGCAGTATACCGCGGCCGACGAGACGGTCGTGCTCACGGGCAACCCCGCGCACGTAGAGGACGCCGAGAAGGGAACTTCCGAGAGCCGCCGGATGACGGTCTACCTCCGCGAAGACCGCGTCGTCAGCGATGGCGGCGGCGACCCCGGCCAGTCCACGGGCCGCGTCCGCACGACGCACAAGATTAAGAAGCAGTGAGCGGTGAGCAGTTAAGAGAAGTAGGAGCGGCGCACGCCTTCACTCGACTACTGCTCACCGCTCACCGCTCACGGCTCACTATCAGGAATGGCGACTGAGCAGATAATCGAGAAAGAGGTCGAGGCGGCGGCGCGAGTGCCCGCCGAGAGACGCGCGCCTTCGGGCGAGGCTCTGGCCGCGTTCGACCTCGTGAAGAGTTACGGAAGGCGGCGCGTCGTTGACGGCGTGAGCCTGCACGTCGAGCCGGGCGAGGTCGTCGGACTGCTCGGCGCGAACGGGGCGGGGAAGACGACGACGTTCTACATGATCATCGGGCTCGAACGCCCGCACGGCGGCCGCATTACGCTCGGGGGGCGCGACATCACGAAGCTGCCGATGTACCTGCGCGCGCGCCTCGGCGTCGGCTATCTGCCGCAGGAGCCTTCGGTCTTTCGGAGGATGACGGCCGCCGAGAACGTGCTCGCGGTGCTTGAGACGATGGGCCTCCGGCGGAGCGAGCGCTTGAAGCGTCTCGAGGAGCTGCTCGCGGAGTTCGGCATTCAGCACGTGCGCAACACGCGCGGCGACGCGCTCTCGGGCGGCGAGCGACGCCGCACAGAGATTGCACGCTCGCTCGCCACCGAGCCGCAGTTCATACTTCTCGACGAGCCCTTCGCCGGGATAGACCCGAAGGCGGTTGACGACATACAGCAGATGATTCTCTACCTGCGCCGTCGCGGCATCGGCATCCTCATCACCGACCACAACGTGCGTGAGACGCTAGGCGTCACAGACCGCGCATACATAATGGCCGACGGCCGCATATTCCGCTCGGGCGCGCCGCGCGATTTGACCGAGGACGAAGAGGTGCGCCGTCTCTACCTCGGCGAAAAGTTCAGAATGTGACAAAAATTATTTCGGCCTCGCGTTCTTTACACTCTGAGGCATCAAATCGGTTATAATCTCTCCCGAACCGCGTGACGGTTTTTGAAACCAAATCCCGATAATTTAAGACGCTAGTATTTCGGCTGAAAGCATGTCGGTAAAGCTCACAACCAATCTCTCGCAGCGGCTCGTGCTGACGCCACAGTTGCGCCAGCGCATCGAGATGCTGCAAATGAACTCGCTCGAACTGACCGACCTCATACAGCAGCAGATGCTGGAGAACCCCGTCCTCGAAGAGGTCGAGTCGCAGGTCGAGAAGCGCGAGCTTGAGAAGGAGATAATCGACCAGCTCGCGGGCACGCCCGACGACGCGCCCACGGTCGATGCCTCCGCGCCCGAGTCCATGAACGGCAACAGCCTCTCGGCCAACGGGACGGGGGACGCGCCCGCGCCCGCAACCGAGAGCTTCGACGCGCACGACGCATTCGAGTCGGGCGACACCGCCGCGCCCGAGCGCACCGATGAGTTCGGCGACGAACACGACGCGCACGAGCAGTCTTCCGACGCCTTCGAGGAGATAGACTTCGGCCGCGAGTTTCAGGACTACCTCGACCCCGGCTACAAGACGCAGGAGTACGAGTACAAAGAGGACGCGCCGACCTTCGAGCAGTTCCTCACGCGCCAGCCCTCGCTCTCCGAGCATCTGGAGTGGCAGCTCCACATGACGCAGGCCGCCGAAGACCTCGTGGACATCTGCGTCTGCTTCATAGGCAACATCGACGGCGACGGACGCCTCAAGGCGACCAACGAGGAGGTCGCGGAACTCGGCGGCTGGCAGCCCGAACGCGTCGAAGAGGCGCGCCAACTCGTCCTCCATCTCGACCCCGTCGGCTGCGGCGCGCGCGACGCGCGCGAGTGCCTGCTCGTGCAGATCGAAGTCCTCGGCGCGGAGGCTTGCCCGCGCGGCGCGCACGTGTGTCTCGCGTCGCGTCTCATCAGCGAGCACCCGCTCTCCGAGCTTCAGCAGCACAAGCTGCCGAACCTCGCGAAGCTGATGGGCGTTGACGTGCACGACCTTGTGGACGAGCTTCAGCACATACGAAAGCTCGACCCGTATCCGGGCCGCCGCTACTCTTCGGAAGAGCCGATACTCATCGCGCCCGAGGTCTTCATCGAGAAGGTTGACGACGAGTACGAGATCTACTTCACCGACGACGGCGGCCCGCGCCTTCGCATCAGCCGCGACATGCAGTCGCTCCTCAGCCGCGAGGGCACGACGAAGGAGACGCGCGACTTCATCAAGGATAAGATGCGCTCGGCCGTCGACCTCCTGCGAAACATAGAGCACCGTCGGCAGACCATCTACCGCGTCGTCGAGTGCATCGTGCGCCGCCAGCGCGACTTTCTCGACCGCGGCGTGCAGTTCATCAAGCCGATGATGCTCAAAGACGTTGCCGAAGATACGGGGATGCACCTCTCGACAGTCTCGCGCGTCGTCAACCGCAAGTACGCGCACACGCCGCAGGGCGTGATTGAGCTTCGGCGCTTCTTCACCGAGGGCATGACGAACGAGGACGGCGAAGAGGTCTCGACCCGCATCATCAAGCTCCGCATCAAGAAGCTCATCGAGGAAGAGGACTCGCACAACCCCATCACGGACGATCAGGTCGTCAAGATTTTAGTCAAGGAAGGCATCAAGCTGTCGCGCCGCACCGTTGCGAAGTACCGCGACCAGATGCAGATTCCGGGCTCGCGCGAGCGCAAGGCGGTGGTTTGAAGACGGATGTCGGAATGCTGGATGCTGGATGTTGGAAAAGAGCAGTTACCAGCATCTAGCATCTGATATCTAATATCCCGCGCTTCAGCGCGAAGAGTTTTAGCAGTGAACAATCAGGCAGGAGAGCCCGCGAGGGCGCGGCGGGAATAACGTAAGCCCCCGTCCGTCGCCTCCGAGCCCGCGCGGGCGGAAAGGGTACGTATGGAGTTCGAGTACACGGGGCGACACATAGACGTTACGCCCGCACTACGCACGCACGTCGAGGATCACTTCGGCAAGCTCGGCCACCTCTTCGAGAACTCTACGACGGCGCGCGCACACGTCATCATAGACGTGATCAAGAACCGACACATCGCGGAGATACTTCTGCACTGGCGCGAGCACACGCTCACCGCCAAAGACACGAACGCGGACATGTATCATGCGCTCACGCGCTGCATAGACAAGATCGAGAAGCAGGCTCTCAAGCTCAAGAAGAAGATGGTCGAGCGCAAGCAGGGCGCGGCCCCGCTCTCGGCGGTCGCGCCCGACACCGAGCCGCCCTCGGCCGCCGCTTCAGCCGACGACCGCGCGGGCGCGCGGCCCCGCATCATCGCCGCGCGCCGCTACAAGGTGAAGCCGATGACGGCGGAGGAGGCCGTGATGTCTCTGGCCGACGACGGCGACCAGTTCGTCGTCTTCCGCGACTCGGACACAGACCGTTTGAGCGTCCTCTACAAGCGAAAGGACGGCAACTACGGCCTCATACAGCCGTAAGGATGAGAAAGGATGAAGGCGGAAGGATGAAGGATGAAGTGAAAGCTATCAAGCCTTAACTTCATCCTTCATCCTTCCGCCTTCATCCTTCTTCAAAGATGGATTCGACAACTGACAACGTCGAGCGCCCGACCCTTACCATCGCCGCCTTCGTGGCGGAGGCACCGCCGCGTCTCCAACTCTCGTTCATCGCGGGCGAGCGCGGCGCATCGTCCCGTTACCTGCGCGTGCCGCGCATACAGAAGCTCGGCCTCGCGCTCGCGGGCTTCACGCACTACGTACACGAGGGGCGCGTGCAGGTCGTCGGCCAGAGCGAGCTTCAGTACCTCGGCCAGCTCACTTCGGACGAGCGGCGCGAGGCCATCACCCGGCTCGAACTCGACAAGATTTCGTGCGTCATCGTGACGAAGGGACTGGTGCCGCCGAGAGAGTTGACGGAGGCGGCCGAGGCGGCGGCGCTACCCTTAGTGCAGACTCCGCTCGTAAGCTCGGCCGCGATAATCGAGGTCACAGAGTATCTCGAAGACGCGCTCGCGCCGCGCGAGACGCGGCACGGCGTGCTCTTAGACCTCTACGGACTCGGCGTGTTGATTGAGGGCGACTCGGGCGTCGGAAAGTCCGAGTGCGCCCTAGACCTCATCACGCGCGGCCACGGGCTCGTCGCGGACGACCTCGTAGTCGTGCGTCGCACGCGACCCGGCCACCTCTTGGGCTCCACGCCCGACCTCCTGCGCGAGCACATGGAGATTCGCGGCCTCGGCATCCTGAACATACGCGAGCTGTTCGGCGTCTCGGCCGTGAGCGGCCCGAAGCAGATTGGCCTCGGCATCAGGCTCGAACGCTGGGACGAGTCGAAGGAGATTGACCGTCTCGGCCTGGACGCGCGCACCGTCCCCATACTCGAAGTACCCGTCCCCTACTTCATCCTGCCAGTGAGCCCCGGCCGAAACCTCGCCACTCTCGTCGAGACGGCCGTGCGCGTTCACCTCCTGCGCCTGCGCGGTTACAATGCCGCCGAGTTGTTCGTGGCAAGACACGACCGCACGCTCCGCCCGCCCGCCGGGACGACGGGCGCGGACCCGCGCGCGCGCGGCGCTGAAGACGACGGGGCTTCGGATGGGGTCTAACGGGAGCGCGGGCAAGGGCACGGGCGACGGGCGCGCGGCGGGCTCGCCCGACGTGGTCATCATCACGGGCCTCTCGGGCTCGGGGATGTCTTCGGCCACGAACGCCTTTGAAGACCTCGGCTACTTCTGCGTTGACAACCTGCCGCTCATGCTCCTCCCGACCTTCGCGCGGCTCGTCCAGCCCGAAGACCACAACCGCCCGCACATAGAGCGCGCCGCGCTCGTTATAAACATTCGCGAAGGCCGGTTCTTGAGCGAGTTTCCCGAACGACTCAGAGAGCTTCGTGCGTCGGGCCTGCGAGTCTTCGTGCTCTTCTTCGAGGCGTCGGACGACGCGCTCGTGCGCCGCTTCAGCGAGACGCGTCGGCCGCATCCGGCGGACGGGGGCGCGGGGCTACTCGAATCAATCAGGCGCGAGCGCACGGCGATGGCGGACGTTCGCGCGCTCGCCGATCAGGTCGTTGACACTTCCGAGCACACGGTGCACACGCTCCGACGCCAGCTCATCGAGCGCTTCGCGGCGGGGCCGGACGGCGCGGAGATGCGCGTGCAGGTCTACAGCTTCGGCTACAAGCACGGGAGCCCGCGCGACGTTGACCTACTGTTCGACGTGCGGCATCTGCCGAACCCGCACTTCGTGCCCGAGCTTCGAGACCTCTCGGGCCACGACCGCCGCGTCGTGCGCTTCCTCAACGAGAGCGAAGAGGTTCGCGAGACCGTGCGGCGCTTCACAGACTTGATTGACTACCTGCTCCCGCTCTACAAGCGCGAGGGCAAGTCCTACGTCACCATCGGCATCGGCTGCACGGGCGGTCGCCACCGCTCTGTGATGATAGCGAACACCATCGCGCGCCACCTGCGCCGCGCGGGCTACGACGCTTCGGCAGTCCATCGCGACGTGGGCAAGACTAAGAGGAGGAAGGCGAATGCCTGACGCGGATAAGGGTGAGGGGGGAAAGCGCGTCGCGTGCGTCATTGTTTCGCACGGACAGGTCGCGAACGAATTGGTGTCGGCGGCCGAGACCATCATCGGCCACGTGCGGCACATCACGGCCGTCTCCATCGGCTGGCACGACGACGTGGAGGCCGCGAAGAACGAGGTGCGCCGCGCGATGGAGCGCGTCTCCGAGGGCGCGGGCGTGCTGATGATGACCGACATGTTCGGCGGGACGCCGACCAACATCGCCTCGATGTTTCTGAAGGAGGGCGAGGTCGAGGTCGTGACGGGCGTCAACCTGCCGATGGTCATAAAGGTCGCGAGCCAGCAGGGCGGCGAGTCGCTCGACGAGCTGGCGCGACTCGTGCGCGATCAGGGACGACAGGGCATATACCTCGCGGGTGAACTGCTCGCGGGCGGCGGGCGTAAGGGCTGAGTGTGACGGAAGGGGACTGAAAGGGTTTGGTCGAGTGCGGCGTCAAGATAGTCAATCGTCTGGGACTGCACGCGCGTGCGGCGGCGAAGCTCGTGCGCGCCGCGACTAACTTCCGAAGCGCGCTCCGGCTCGTGCGCGCGGACCGTAGTGCATCGGCCGACGCCAAGTCGATCCTGAGCGTCCTGATGCTCGCGGCCTCGCTCGGCACGGAGCTTACGGTCACGGCCGAGGGCGAGGACGAGCGGGAGGCGCTCGACGCACTGTGCAGCCTCATCGCCGGGGGTTTCGGGGAAGGGGAAGAGTGAGGAAGAGGGAGAGGAAGGAGATGCGTTGGCGCGGCGTGGCCGTCTCGGACGGAGTGGCGACGGGCCGCGTGCTGCGCATACACACGGGCGCGCGCCACAGCATCTACCGCGTCACGCTGGAAGCCCCGGAGGTCGAACGTGAAGTCCGCCGCTACCGCGCGGCCGTGCGCCTGTCGCGCCGACAGTTGCTCGCCTTAAAGAAACGCGCCGCGCGCACGCTCGGCGACGAGCACGCATACATCTTCGACGCACACCTGCTCATGCTCGAAGACAGAAAGCTGAACGAAGATGTCGAGGCCGTCATACGCACGGAGCAGGTCGGGAGCGAGTGGGCCGTCAAGGTCGTAACCGACAGGCTGCTCGCTGTCTACGACGAGATAAAGGACGACTACCTGCGCGAGCGAAGCTCCGACATCGAAGACGTGACGCGACGCCTCCTCGTCGCGCTCTCGGGCGAGAGCATGGGCGGGCGGCGTCTGACGGAGGACGCGGTCGTCGTCGCCGAAGAGTTGATGCCCTCGACCATCGCCGAGCTGGACTTCGCGCACATCAAGGCCGTCGCGACCGACGTGGGCGGATGGACTTCGCACACGGCCATCATCGCGCGGGGTTTGGGCATCCCTGCGGTCGTAGGGCTTCGAGACTTCTACCGTGCCGCGCGTACGGGCGACACATGCGTCATTGACGCGCGCAAGGGCGAGGTCATTCTGCATCCGACGCAGGAGACTGCGGGGCTTCTGACGGTTGAGTCGCGCCCCGTCTCTTCGGCGCGCGCCGTCTCGTCGGAGGATTTGCGCGCGCCGCTTCTGACGCGCGACGGAGTCGAAATCATTCTGCGCGCGAACGTGGAGCTTCCGTTCGAGTACGAGTGGGTCGGGCGTTACGGCGCGCGCGGCATCGGGCTCTTCCGCTCGGAGTTCCTTCTCTCGCACCTAAGCACGATGCCGAACGAGGAGGAGCAGCGAGAGGCTTACGAAGAGCTTGCACGCATCGCGGGCGAAGACGGCGTCAACGTGCGCCTCTTCGACGTGGGCGGCGACAAGATGCCCAACGCGCGCGCGGACGGGGCCGAAGAGCGCAACCCGGCGCTCGGTCTCCGCGCGATACGCTTCTGCCTGCGCCACGAGGACGTATTTCGCACACAGGCGCGCGCGGTGCTCCGCGCGGCGGCGCGCGGGCGCATAGACCTCGTGCTCCCGATGATCTCTGACGTGACCGACGTGCGGCGCGCTCGACGTATCCTCGAAGAGGAGATAGAGAATTTAAAGCGCGAGGGGCGCGAAGTGGGCCGCGTGCGCGTCGGCGCGATGATCGAAGTTCCTTCGGCCGTGCTCATCGCCCCGGTGATAGCGCGCGAGGTGGATTTCTTCAGCCTCGGCACGAACGACCTCGTGCAGTACACTCTGGCCGTTGACCGGGGCAACGACGACGTGGCCGACTGGTTCCGCTCTCTGCACCCGGCCGTCTTGCAATCAATCTCGCGCGCGCTCGAAGCCGCGAGCGCGGCCGGGATACCCTCAAACGTCTGCGGCGAGATGGCCGCGTCGCCCGCGTACGCGGCCATGCTCATCGGGCTCGGCGCGCGCGAGTTGAGCATGGCTCCCAGTTCGCTCGCGCGCGTGCGACGCATGGTGGCCGGAATCGAGTTTACGGAGGTTGAGGAGTTGGCGCGAGAGTGTCTGACGCGCGCGAGCGCGGACGAGGTCGAGGAGCTTGTGCGCGTGTGGCTCGGCCGCCGCTGGCCGAATCTTTTCCCGCCGGAAATCTTGCCTCCGCCGAAAGGCAGAGGGTAGAATCGGACACGAGCCGCGGCGTGCGGCGCGCCCGCTTATTTGGCCTTCGATTCCACTCTCGACTGTGCGAACGCGCGCACGCGAAAACCTTAGCCTCCACAACCCAAACGGCACGCGGCTAGAGGCCCGCCCGGACTTTCAAACGGGCGCGTGGGGGATGCGACACGAAGCCCGACGTTTGACTGAGAATCGCGCCGCTTTAGTCGTTTACTTATGATGGCGAGACGACGGCGCGGCCGTCGCCGCCGACAGACGCGGCATTAGTGCCGTCTAAGAACAAGGAGTTAGGGCGTCCCTTTCGGGAAGCCGCCACCCGGCCGACGTTGCCCGTCGGCGGCGCAGGAGCGGGCGTAAAGGGACAAGCGAGGAAGAGTGCTCGTATGAAGAAGTATCTTTTTGCCGCAGCGTTCGCGCTGGCACTGTGCGCTCCTTGCGCGCGCGCGTCGGCCTCTCAGTCCGAAGGCGTGCGCGTCGGCCCGGAGGCGGAGGAGAAGGGCTCGGGCGGCCCCGCCTCGAACGCTCCGAAGAAGGACGACAAGAAGCCTTCCTCGACGCGCGACGCTTC
>JBJMGR010000037.1:0-2586 GCA_045807805.1 Pyrinomonadaceae bacterium
GATAGTCGTCGCGCGTCGCGTCGGCTCGAACGACGACCAATGGTCGAAGGGCGCGGAGGCGGACGCGCGCGGGCGCTTCCAGTTTGAGGGGCTCGCGGCGGGCGAGTATGAAGTGCAGGCGCGCGCCTTCAACACAACAAGCAGAGGCCCCGGTCTCGTGAGCGAGTCGCAACGCATATCGGTCGGCGAGGGCGGCGACGTGACCATCTCCCTGACGCTCGCGTCCCCGCCCGACAGGATTACGCCGCCGGGGGGCAGGCCGTGAATAAGTTGACGCGTTCAATGTCGATGACTCGGGCGCTCACGAAAACTCAGGCGCTTCTGAAGACTCGGGCGCTTCTGAAGACTCTCGCGCAACCGAAGGCTCTCGCGCGACCGAAGGCTCTCGCGTTCGTGACGACGCTCGCCGCCGTCGCGCTGTTCGCGCACGCGTCCGCACGCGTGTGCCGCGCGCAGTCAGCGCCGCCGTCTCAGACTCCCGCACGGACGCAGCCGCAGACTCCCGCGCAGACGCAGTCGGCCTCGCGTCCCGTGGACGCGGGCGAGGGCGCGCGCAAAGGTGAGGCGCGCGAGAAGGGCTCGGGCTTTATCAGCGGGCGCGTCGTGGGCGAGGCGGGCGAGCCGCTGCCGGGCGTCTCCGTCGCCGTCATGCCGAGGGGTTACACACAGTTCTCCCGCCCGCAGCGGACGATTACGGACGAGGAGGGTAACTTCACTATAACCGCGCTCGACCCCGGCCTCTACACCGTCAACGCGTACATGCCCGGCTACGTTATGGACACAGACCCATCGACCAGCCGCCCCTACGCGTATCGCCCCGGCGACACCGCCACGGTGCGGCTCATAAAGGGCGGCGTCATCACTGGCACCGTCACAGACCCGCAGGGCGAGCCCGTCGTCGCCATAAACGTTCGCGCCTACCGCGTGCGCGACCTCGACGGCCGCCCGACCCCTTTCGGCTTGGGCGGCCTCGGCGAAGACGGCACTGACGACCGCGGCGTCTATCGAATGTACGGGCTGACTCCCGGCGTCTACGTCGTCGCCGCGGTCGGCTCGGGCCGGGACTTCTTCTATGGGTTCGGTTCGGCCTATGCGGGCAACGTCGCGACCTTCTACCCTTCGGCCACGCGCGACACCGCGAGCGAAATAACGGTGCGCGCCGGACAGGAGAACGCGGGCGTTGACATACGCTACCGCGACGAGCAGGGCCGAAGCGTCACGGGGCGAATAGAGCTGCCCGCGCCGGGCGCGCAAGCTGACCCGAGCTTCGGCGTTAACGTCACGCTCGCGTATGCCTCTTCGGGCATACAGGCCGCAAGCGCCTACGTCCCGCCCGCGTCGGCTACGCCCTCCTTCGCCATCGAGGGCGTAGCCGACGGCGACTACGATTTGCAGGCGTGGGTCGGCGGGCGCGAAGGTCAGACCGCATCCTCACCCGCGCAGCGCGTGTCGGTTCGCGGCGCGGACGTGACGGGCTTGAGGCTCGCGCTCGTGCCGCTCTCGTCGGTCAGCGGCACTCTCGTCATCGAACAGGCGACCGAGGCCGAGCGCGCGAGCGCGACGTGCAAGCAGCAGCGCCCCTCGATGCTCCCGCAGGAGACGCTCGTCACGCTCGCCGCAGACCGCACAGCGCCCGCGAAGGGTCAGGCCGCCACGCGCCTTTCGCTCTCGCGCGAGGCCACGCCGGACTCGTCCGGCGCCTTCACGCTGCGCGCACTCGAACCCGGCCGCTACAGACTCGTCGTACGCCCCTTCGACGAGGCGCTCTACGTGCGCTCCGTACAGATTCCGACTTCGGCCTCGGCTCTGCGCCCGCCCGCGCCCAACTATGACAAAAGCCCGATGGGTAGAATCATGGGGAGGTCTATAGAGGGCGAGAACGCGCGACGCGCGACGGCCATGCGCGACGCGCTCGAAGTGCGCGCGGGCCAGCAGGTCTCGGGCGTCGAGGTGCGACTCGCGCAGGGCGCGGCGATGCTTTCGGGCCGCATCGTTATCGCGGAAGGCTACCCGCCGTCTCCCTTCCAGCAGATGCGCATCTATCTCCTGCCCGCCGAGCGCGAGAGCGCGGACGACCCGCTCCGATACTTCGACGCGACGCCCGACGGCTCGGGCGCGTTCATCTTCAAGAGCCTGCCGCCCGGCCGCTACCTCGTCGTCGCGCGTCCCACGCCCGAGCCCAGTGCCGACGCGCCCGCACGTTCTCCACAGTGGGACACGGAATCACGCGCCCTACTCCGTCGCTACGCCGAAGCCGCCAACTCACCCGTCGAGCTTCAGCCCTGCCAGCGCACGACCGACTTCATCCTCCGCCTCCCGAAGTGAGCAGAGACAGAACCGCGAGCGGAAGCCTCGCGGGTGTGAGTTACATAGAGCGTATGTGCTCAGTAACTCACACCCGCGAGGCTTCCGCTCGCGGTTCTGTTAACTGCGCTCTTAGAACTCTCTGACGACTAAGCCGTCGCGTGCGAAGTTCCACTTGAGGACTTCCGCGCCCTCCCGCGAGGCGAGCGCTCGCTCGACCGACTCCTTCGCGCCCTCCTCGCATAGAAAGGCGATGCAGCCGCCGCCGCCCGCGCCGCAGAC
>JBJMGR010000038.1:0-17881 GCA_045807805.1 Pyrinomonadaceae bacterium
CAGACGCTCATCTCACGCATCAAGGTCATGTCCGAGCTTGACATCGCCGAGCGCCGCATCCCGCAGGACGGCCGCTTCCGCGTGCGCTACAAGGGGCGCAACGTAGACTTCCGCGTCTCGATAATGCCGACCGTCCACGGCGAAGACTCGGTCATACGTATCCTCGACAAAGAGCAGATTAACGACCAGTTCAAGAACCTCACGCTCGACGTGGTCGGCTTCCTCCCGAGCGACGTGCGCGACTTCCGCCGTTACATCGCAGAGCCTTACGGCATGGTGCTCGTCACCGGGCCAACGGGTTCCGGTAAGACGACGACGCTCTACGCCGCCTTGAACGAGATACGCAACGACGAAGACAAGATAATCACCATCGAAGACCCCGTGGAGTATCAGCTCCACGGCGTCACGCAGATTCCAGTCAACGAGAAGAAGGGTCTGACCTTCGCGCGCGGCCTTCGTTCAATCCTCCGCCACGACCCCGACAAGATAATGGTCGGCGAGATTCGCGACAACGAGACGGCGCAGATCGCCATTCAATCCGCTCTCACGGGCCACCTCGTCTTCACGACCGTCCACGCGAACAACGTCATCGACGTGATAGGCCGCTTCCTCAACATGGGCGTCGAGCCCTACAACTTCGTCTCGTCGCTCAACTGCGTGCTCGCGCAGCGGCTGACGCGCATGCTCTGCAACGTCTGCAAGCGCCCCTACAAGCCCACAGACGAGGAGCTTATGGAGTCGGGCCTCAGGCCCTCGGAGCACGGCCACCGCACGTTCTACATGAGCGTCGGCTGCGACGCCTGCAACCACACGGGCTACCGCGGCCGAACGGCCATACACGAGCTTCTGAACATGTCGGACAACATACGCGAGATGATCATCGCGCGCCGTCCCGGCTCGGAAGTGCGACGCGCGGCGGAGAGCGAGGGACTCCGCTCGCTTCGCGAGGCCGCGCTCGAAAAAGTCTTCGCGGGAATTTCAACTCTCCACGAGATAAACCGCGTCACCTTCGTCGAAGAGGTGAAGATGAAGGGCGACGAGATGGTTGTGTCTCGACAGTGAGCGGTGAGAGCTGAGCAGCAAGCAATAGCTTGAATTTTGACGCGAATTTTTCTTATAACTGCTCACCGCTCACCGCTCACTGCTCACTTGTTGATTCGCCTTTCAGGAACTATTATTTACGCCCCGGCGTGTAAGCTGACCGTTGGAGGGAGACCGAGAGGTTGGGCGGCGGCCGAAGGGTCGGTCGCCACGGTTCGGCCGCGCTGCACGGGCCAAAAGAGATTGCGGGCTTCTCGCGCGAACTTTTCGGCCGCTCCCGACACAACTTTAAAAGCACAGGCTTTTCATTTTAAGCGGGTCGCAGACTGCCAAACGGCCCCGCCGGGGGTCTTAATCCAGAATGAGGTCAGATATGAAGTCGTTAAAACTCGTGCGCCCCGCGGCTGCGCTCCTCATGGCCGCAGTCCTGCTCGCCTCGCCGATAGCGGTGCTGGCGAAGAAGGGTGAGAAGAACTACAGGCAGGGCATCGATTACGAGAAGGCCCAGCAGTGGGAGAAGGCGGCGCAGGAGTTCGCGCTCGCGCTCGCCGCCTCGCCCTCGGACACCGAGTACCTTCTGCACTACCGCCGCGCCGTCTTCAATGCCTCGCAGGTATTCATGCTGAAGGGCAAGGCGCTCTATGAGCAGGGCGACTACGTCGGAGCCTATAACGCCTTCCGGCAGGCGTACGGGCTCGACCCCGTCAACGACCTCGCGGCGCAGGAGATGGATCACATGCTCCGCCTACAGCGCGAGAAGGAGGGAGCGGCCAACCCGTCGAAGAGTTCGCCCGCGACCTACCGGCCCGGACAGCAGGGCGGCGCGCGCCCCGACGGGCAGGCCGACGGCGTCGGCCCCGTGCGCTCCGAGCAGCTTCAGACCATCCAGTACAGCGGCGACCTCGAAGGCTTCATACGCAAGCTGGCCGACGAGTTGAGCCTCAACGTCGTCTTCGACCAGAACTTCTCGCAGGTCAAGCGCAACATCAACGTCCGCTGGAAGGACATCACGCCCGCGCGCGCTCTCGACTACATCTTTCTAGCAAACGGCCTCTTCTTCCAGAAGCTCGACCGCCGCACCATCCTCGTCGCGGACCAGTCGAAGCGGCCGATGTACCAGCAGTTGGTCTTGAGGACTTTTTACCTCTACAACATCACGCCCGACGACGCGCGGACGCTTTTGACGGGCGCGCTCCCCGCGAACGCGGGGCGGCAGCCGCAGTTCATCTCGAACAAGTCTACGAACTCGATAACGGTTCGCGACACGCCCGAGAACATACGCATCATCGAGCAGTTGCTTAAGAGCGTTGACAAGGATCGCGCGGAGGTCGTGATGGAGGTCGCCATCTACGAGATTTCGCGCAACGACCTCCTCCAGATAGGCAACCAGCTCGGCTCGCAGTCAACCCTTGAGGCGCTCGGCGGCATTCAGCCCTCGACCATCGTCTCGGGCCGCAACGCCGCGCTCATTCCGGGTGCGATTGCGCTCCACTCGCCGCTCGGGTTCCTCATCCCGGCCTCGTCCATCTCGATGTTCAACAGCAAGACCAATACGCGCCTGCTCTTCTCGACGCAGGTTCACGCCTTCGACGACGAGAAGTCTTCGACGCGCGTCGGCTCGAAGGTTCCCGTGCAGACCGCCAGCGTCTACAACGGTATCACCAACAACACCGGCAACGGCGGCTCTAACAACGGCGGCGTCGGAAACGTCTTCGGCGGCTCGGGCTACCCCGTCATCCAGTACGAAGACGTGGGACTCAACCTCGACTTCAAGCCCAAGGTCTACCCGAATCAGGACGTGCAGGTCACGATGACCATCGAGTCGAAGGACGTGGCCGCCGGCCCCGACCCGCTCACGCCGACCTTCACGCAGCGCAAGGTCGAGGGCGTCGCGCGCATCCCGAACGGCAAGACGATGTTGATCGCCTCCATCGCGCAGGATCGCCAGACGGACGGCCGCGCGGGTCTTCCGCTCATCAGCTTCCTGCCCATCATCGGCCGCCTCTTCACCGCGCCGAACAGGAACAACCAGCAGGCCGACATCGTCATCACGATGACGCCGCGCGTGCTGCGCGCGCCCGAGATTCTCCCCGCGGACGAGGAGGCGCGCCCGACGGGCACGATGCAGACGCCGCAGGCCGAGTCGCTCGAAGCGATGGTGAATCAGGCCGACAAGGAGGATCAGTACGCGCGGCTGCGCACTCTCCCGACCAACCAGAACGTGCAGCTTCCGTCTGCGCCCGCGACGACCGAAGAGGTGACCTTCGTGCCCGCGCCGAAGGCTCTCGCGGAGACGGCCGCCGCTTCCGCCCCGACTTCGCCCGCGACGGCCGCGAGCGCGGCCCCGGCCGTCAACGTCAGCACTACGGAAGCGCCGCCGCCGATAGCCAGGCCCGCGTTCATCTCGAACGCTCTGGGTAGACCGGCGGTGGACGCGACGGCGACGACGACGAACGCATTGCCGTCGAGCGCGACGATACCAAGCGCGACGGCTGCGACGAACAGCACGGCTCCGACGGAGAGCAAGGCCGAACTTCTTCTGCTGCCCGAGCAGCCGGAGGCGAAGGTCGGCGAGCGTAGGCGCGTGATGGTCTTCATGAAGACGGACGCGCCGCTCGGGCTCGCGACCGCGACGCTGCGCTTCGACCCGCACGTTTTGGCCGTGCGCTCCGTGTCGCAGGGCGTGCTCTCGACCGATAGTGCGGCCGCGCCCTTGCTCACACAGTCGGTGGACGCGTCGAAGGGCGTGCTCATCGTCTCGGTCACACCGGCCGCGGGCGCGCAGCCGCTCACGGGCGAAGGGCTTCTGCTCGTCATAGAGGTCGAGGCGCTGGCGGTCGGCGACGCCGTCCTACAGTTCGACGCGGACAAGCTGCACCTTATCGCCACGGACGGCCGCACGGTCAGCCCGAAGGCCACAATGGGCCGCATCAAGGTGACGCAGTAAAGCGAGTGAGTCCGATGAGGCTTGTGGTGAAAAGAGTAAAAGGGGAAGAGTCGAAAAGGGAAGTTGAAGGCAACTCCCTTTCGACTCTTCCCCTTTCCCACTCTTCCGCGCGCGGGTGGACGCTCATCGAGCTAGTCATCACGCTCACGGTGCTCACGGTGCTCACGCTCGGAGTCATACCGCTCGTGCGAACCTCCGTGCGAAGGCAGAAGGAGCAGCAGCTTCACGAGGCGCTGCGCGAGATGCGCGGGGCCATAGATGCCTTCAAGCGCGACACGGTCGGGATGCAGTGCGGGGCGGGCGGCGCGGTAATCGGCGGTGGAGTCGGCGGTGGAGTTGGTGGTGGAGTCGTCGGCGGCGGAGCAGGCGGCGGGACGGGCGCGGGAGTTTACATAGACCCGCGCAGCCACGTCGTCATCGCCGACTGCAAGATTTTCAACGTAGACAACATCGACCGTTCCCCGCCCGACTTGCAGACGCTCGTTGACGGCGTGGACGTTGTGGCCCGTGCGGCCGCGGCCGCGCAGCAGTTGGGGAGTGTGGACACCTCGACGGGCGGCGCGACCGCAAACAGCGGCGGCCTCCTCCCGAAGAAGAAGATATACCTGCGCGAGATTCCGATAGACCCGATGACGGGCGAGCGCGACTGGTGCCTGATGTCGAGCCTTGAGCCCGCGGATCAGGGCTGCTCCGCCAACCCGCCCAACGTCTTCGACGTGCGCTCGAAGTCAGGCCAGACGGCGCTTAACGAAAAAGAGAAGTACAGTGACTGGTAAACAGACGAGAGGCTTCACGCTGCTTGAGTTGATGATAGTCATCTCGATTCTGGTCATACTGGCCCTAATCGCGATGGGGCAGTACAACAAGACCGTCCTCGCGGCCAAAGAGGCGACGCTGCGCGAAGACCTCTACACGCTGCGCAAGATGATAGACCAGTACGCCGCCGACAAGGGCAAGCTCCCGCAGTCGCTCGACGACCTGAAGACCGCGGGCTACATCCACGACATCCCGGACGACCCCATGACCGAGGACAACGGCAACGACTGGCAGGTGGAGTTCGGCGACGACGCGGGCTCGAACGACAACTCGCAGGGGTTAATCAACATCCACAGCTCCTCGAACGACATGGACTCTCTCAACGAGAAGCGCTACAGCGAATGGTAAGGAAGCGTTCAGCACTCAGCACTCAGCTTCGGACGCCGGCCGAACCTAAGCCGTCTTTTAAAGGACGTACGTTGCGAGGAGCAAAAGCTGAGTGCTGAGTGCTGAATGCTGACGGCTATTTTATGAATCCCCTCAAGAGTCTCATCTCGCCTCGATACCCTTCGGCCGCGGTCGGCCTCTCGGGCGAGGCCGCGTGCGCCGTACAGTTAGACCGCCGTGGCGGCTCGTTCGTTGTGCGGAGCGCGGCCGTGCTCCCCCTGCCCGCTGGCCTCATTCGCCCCGGCTTCGACGAGTTGAACGTCGAAGCGCCTTCGGCGCTCGCCGCGGCGCTCGCCGACGTTACTTCGAGCGCGGGCCTCGGGCGGCGACGCCGCTGGTCGGTCGCGCTGCCCGAAGCCTCGACGCGCACTTCGATTCTGACGATGGAGACGCAGCCCGCCTCGCGCTCGGAGGCCGAGGAGATGCTGCGCTGGAAGATAGAGCGCACACTCGGCGCGGCGCTCAACGAGCTGCGCATCTCGCGCGAGCTACTGAAGCCCGACCCGCAGGGGCGCGAGCGCTATCTCGTCACGGCCGTGCGTCTCTCCGTGCTCGCCGAGTACGAGCAGGTCTTCGCGCACCTGGGATGGAACGCGGGGCTCATACTGCCGCGACACATGGGCGAAGCCTGGTGGCTTATGCGCGACGGCGGGCGCGAGGCCGGCGCATACCCTTCGGACTCGCTTTTAGTGAGCGCACACCCCGAGGGCTTCACCGCGGTCATACTTCGCGCGGGCCAGCCGCTCTACCTCCGCACGGTCTCGTGCGAAAGCGAAGACCGCGCCGACGAGCTATACCGCTTCCTTCTCTTCTACCGCGACCGCAACGCGCCGCCCGCCGATGACGCGGACGAGGCGACGGTCATGATGCCGCGTCCGATGGGCTTCGCGCCCGACCGCATAGGCCGCCTGCTCGTCGCGGGTTCGGGGATTGACGAGGCGCAGGCGAGCGCCGTCGTCGAAGAGACGCTCGCGTCTCCGCCGCGCGCCGTGGGGGCCGAAGAGTTGCATCTCTCGCTCCCGTCGCGCGACCTGGACTTCGCGCAGATAGCCGCGCCCGCGGGCCTCGCCGCGCTCGCTTGGGGATGAAAGTTCAGCCGCGCGCGTCGCGCTCTCGCACGCCTCGCGCGAAAGTTTTTGAGCCGCTAAGATTGTCGCCCTCCTCGCGCGTAAAAGTTTTTATGAGAAAGACTCTGCTCACACTTTCACTCGCGTGCGCGGCCTTCATCGCCGCCGCCGCGCAGTCGGGTCGAAGGCCCGTTGCTCCGCCCACGCCCACGCCTCCGGCCGAGTCAGCGCCCGCGCCCGACGCGCCGGAGCGTAAAGCTTCCGAGCCCGCGCCCACGGCCTCCGCGACGCTCCCCGAGAGCCTTATGAAGCGCGAGCTTCGGTCGCTCGAAAAGGGAAGCTTCCGCCTCGCGGACTTCGGCGGCAAGGTCTTGGTCGTCAACCTCTGGGCCACCTGGTGCGGGCCGTGCCGCAGGGAGATTCCTGACTTTGAAGAGGTGCGTAGAGACTACTCGGGGCGCGGCGTCGAGTTCGTCGGGCTCACGACCGAGAATCCGCGCACGGACGAAGAGCGCGTCCGGGAGTTTCTGCGCGACGTGAAGTTCGGCTTCCGTCTGGGGTGGGCCGACCGCGAGACGGCCCTAGGACTCATGCAGGGTCGCAACACGATACCGCAGACCTACGTGCTCGCGCCGGACGGCCGAGTTCTTCTGCACATGCGCGGCTACGGCTCGGAGCGCGGCGTCTCGATGCTGCGCGACGCGATAGACCGTGGCCTCGACCCGGCGAACGCCGCCGCGCGCTGAACTCTTACTCAAGGGCGACTCACGAACCGGTCGTCTTCGCGCGTGGAGACCAACGTCGAAGAGTACGGCAATGAAGAAGCTCATCTTAATCATCGCGCTCTGCTGCCTCCCCGCTGCCGCGGCGCGGACGCGGAAACAACAACATCCGGCTCCTCAACAAGAGTCTGCCAACTCGACGCCGACCCCTTCGCCCACGCCGCGGAGCACGAGGCCGAAGCCGCTCGAAGTCATACCCGAAGAGGTCTTCGACCGCGAGTTGAAAGACCTCGACGGCCGGAGCTTCTACCTCTCGAACTACCGGGGCAGGGTCTTCGTCATCAACGTCTGGGCCACGTGGTGCATCCCCTGCCGCAGGATGATTCCCGAGCTGAACAGGATATACAACGACTACCGCGAGCGCGGCGTCGAGTTCGTCGTGCTGACGACGGAGAAGCCCGAGGAAGATGCGAAGGCGGTCAGGCAGGTCACGGCCGAGTTGGAGATGAAGTACAAGCTCGGCTGGCTCGACTCCGAGACGGCCGAGCGTCTGCTCAGCGGGCGTCCGTCGATTCCGCAGACCTTTGTCGTCGCCGCGGATGGCCGCGTCGTCACGCTCTTTCTCGGCTACTCGAACAACTTGCCGCCCCAAATCCGGAAGAGCATCAAGGAGGCGCTGAATCCGTCCACGGCCGCGGGGCCGCGCCCCTGAAACTTTGCCCGCGCGCCGCGCGTAAAACATTTGCGTCATGACCGCACACGCAGCCTCCCTTAAGAGCTTAACGACCGCGGCGGGCGACGCCGACTTAGTCGTGCGCGCGCTCGCGGGCCGCGAGGATGGGTTCGAGGAGTTGGTGCGGCGCTACCAGCGCCCCATCGTCGCATACGTCTACCGGATGGTAGGCGACTACGACTCCGCGCTCGACCTCGCGCAGGAGGTCTTCATAAAGGTCTACAACTCGCTCGGGCGCTACCGCCCCGAGTACAAGTTCTCGACCTGGATATACCGCATCGCGCACAACGCCTCCATAGACCACCTTCGGCGCGCGGGCAACTCGCGCACGGAGGAGATGGAGGTCGCGGGCGAGAGCGGCTCGACCTTCGAGAAGCCCTATGCGAGCAAGGCGCTCAGCCCCGAGCAGGAGACCGAGCGCGGCGAGCGACGCGCCGAGATAGAAGAGGTCGTACGCCAACTCGCGCCCGCCTACCGCGAGTTGATAGTGCTACGCCACTCGCACGACCTTAGCTACGACGAGATAGCCGAGGTGACGGGTCTCCCCCTGGGCACGGTCAAGAACAGAATCTTCCGCGCGCGCGAGGCCATGCGAGAGCTTCTGGTCGCGCGCGGCATCACGGGCATGTGAGCGTTATGACGGAAGGCGCGAGCGTCGGGCCCTGCCCGCGTACAGAGTTGACGGCCGCCTTCCTCGACGGCGAGTTGGACGCGCCTTCGGCGGAAGAGTTCGAGCGCCACGTGCGCGCGTGCCCTACCTGCTCGGCCGCGCTCCTCGAACAGCGACGCCTCCTCTGCCTGCTCGACACGGCCTTCGACGAGACGTTCGGCAAGCGCGTTCCACTTCCCGAAGACTTCACGCGCCGCTTGCGCGCCCGCGCGCAGAACGACCTGAGCGGCGTGCGCGCGCAGCGCGAACGTCGGCGCGCGTTGAAGATTTGCGCGGCGCTCGCGGTGGCGGTCTTCGCGCTCTTGGGCTTCGCGGCATTCGAGGCCGTGGCCGGGCCTGCGATAGCCGCGGCGCTCGGCGCGGGTCGTCTGCTCGGCGCGGCCGGACACGCGGCGGCGGACGCGGGCTCGGGCGCCGGGTTAATGCTGCGTGCGGTCGGCGGTCGGCTCGTGGCATCGGGCACGCTGGCGCTCGTGGAACTCGCGTTTGTAGCGGCCGCCTTCGTCGTGCTGCTCCGGCTGATAGGCGCGTACCACCGTGCACGCGCGGGCGACTGAAGTTGAGGGTTTCCAGTCGTGCGGCGTACCCACGCGGCCGCGCGCGTCACTCGCGAGAAGCGAAGCGCGCCGGCCGTTCGTCTTTATGAAGGCAGAAGAAAAAGACAGAACCGCGAGCGGTAGCGAGCGGGTATCAAGCTCCGATGAAGGCAAGCCTGTCGGAACCTATACCCGCTCGCTACCGCTTGCGGTTCTGTTCTTAACTGTTGCCTTGCTCGTTCCGGTGGGTGCGCGGGAGAAGTCTCCACCGACTGCCGAGTCGCAGGCCGCGGACGAGGTCTTGATAGAGGGAAGCTACGCGAGCGACGTGTTCGGGCTCGGGCGAACGGTGCGCGTGCGCGGCGAGGTTAAGAACGGCGCGCTCGCCTTCGGCGGCGACGTGATAATCGAGGGGCGCGTCGAGGGCGACGTGGCGGCCTTCGGCGGCTCGGTCGTGCAACTGCCCGGCTCCTACGTCGGCGGCGACGTGATGATCATCGGCGGCGAGTACAGGCACGAGGGCGACGCGGTGCACAACCCCGCGGGCCGCACGTTCCTCTTCGCGGGCTACGAGCAGGAACTGAGGAAACTCGCGCGCAACCCCGCCTCGATACTGACGCCCGAACTCTCACTCTCGTTCCTCGGCTGGCGACTGCTCGCGGTGCTCTTCTGGTTCGCGGCGTCATGGGCGCTCACCTCTGTCTCGCCCGGCGCGGTCGGCCGCGCGGCGGCGCGACTTCAACTCACGTTGAGTCACGTCGCGCTCATAGGACTGCTCGGCGCGTTCGTCGTCGGCGCGGGCGTGGTCGCATCTCTGAACTACCTGCCGGGCGCGCTGAGCGCTTTAGTCTTCGTGACGGCGACGCTGCTCCTGCTGCTCTCTTATCTCTTCGGGCGCGTCGTCGTTCACGCGACGACAGGCCGCTGGCTTCAGCGCATGCTTCTGTGTGAGCAGCGCCGCTCGGAGTCGGTCGCGCTCCTGTTCGGCGCGGTCTTCTGGTCAATCGCGCTCGCGCTTCCATACGCATGGCCCTTCCTCGTCCTCGGGCTCATCGTCATAAGCCTCGGCCTCGCGCTCACGGCACGCTACGGCCTCCGCCGTAAGGTAAGGCAGAAGTAAAACGGTAAAGGCAAAAGAGGGCAGATAAGAAGAGGCGCGGCCTTCATCAGCGAATGATGAAGGCCGCGCTGTCTTACCTCTTAACTATTTGCCTTTTTACCTAGCCTTACGGCAGCGCCTCCATGATGACGTAGAAGCGGTATCTCAGACTCCGTTCGAGCCCTCGCAAATTAAATATCCGGACGCGTTGAAATGTTTCGTCCGGGTCTCGCGGCCTTCATCCTTTGCCCTCGCCGTGGGCGCGTGTTAGCATCGGCGCGTTTCGTCTCTCGGAGGCTTACGACCAGAAATCCTTGCGCGCTGACTTTCCTCTTAAAGCACGGACGCTAACTGTCGTCACTTGCGTCGCCGTCGTGCTCGCGCTCGCGGCGTCGCGCGCGAGCGCGCAGCAGCAGACCAATCCCGTAGACCGCAAGGTCGAAAACCCCATCACGGACACGCCGAGCGTCAACCCCCTCTCGCAGGATCAGCCGCCCATACGCCCGCGCCCGCGCCGCACGCCCACAACGTCGGCGGGGCAGGACGCGTCAGCCACGGGAGTGCAGGCCACGGACGAACTTGAGGTTCGCGCCGACCACGACGAGGTCTCCGGACCGGAGAACGCGCGCGTCGTCGTCTACACGGGGAACGTGGACGCGCGCATAGGCATCTTTCGTCTACAGGCCGACAAGCTGTCGGTCTACACCGCGAAGAATCGCGTCGTCGCCGAAGGGAACGTCGTCTTCGATCAGGGCGAGTTTCAGCGCATCACCGGCGCGCGCGCGGAGTGGAACTACGCGACCAAGACCGGCTTCTTCGAGAACTCTACCGGGTTTACGAATCAAACGCAGGACGGCACCATCATGTATTTCACGGCCGACCGCGTAGAGAAGATTTCGGGCGACACCATCGTCATCCGCAACGGCGAGGTCACGGCCTGCGGCGACGACGAGGTGCCGAAGTGGAGCTTCAAGACGAAGCGCGCCACCATCAAGCTCGCAGACCGCGTACGCATCAAGCGCCCGCGCTTCCTCGTCAAGGGCGTGCCCGTCTTCGTGCTTCCTTACGCGTCCGTCTCAATCAAGCCGCGCGACCGCGCCTCGGGCTTTCTCACGCCGACCTTTTCGGGCTCGGGGCAGAAGGGCTTCCGACTCTCCAACGCCTACTACCAGACGCTCGGCCGCTCCGCGGACATCACCTTCCGCAACGACATCTATACGAAGCGCGGCATGGGCTTCGGCGCAGACCTGCGCACGCGCGCCAACTCGCGCTCGTACCTCAACATGGGCTTCTACACCGTGAAGGACAGGGTCTTCGGCCCCGCCCGCGACGCAGACCATCCTGATCAGGGCGGCTCAAGCTTCTACGTTGACGGCGTTCACTACTTCCCGAACGGCTTCCTCGCCGCCGCCGATGTCAACATCACTTCAAATCTCGCCTTCCGTCAGGTCTTCTCCGATTCGATTCAGCTCGCCATCTCGCCGGAGGAGCGCTCGCAGGTCTTCGTCAACAAAAACTTCGGCGCGTACTCGTTCAACTTCATCGCGAGCACGCAGGTCATCTCCATCCCGACCGAGCGCATACGCACGCGGCAACTGCCGGGCATCTCCGTTGACAAGCGACCGACCCTCGTCTCCTGGCTCAAGGACAAACTTCCCGTCTACTTCTCCTTCGAGAGCAGCGTCGCGGGCGTGAGCCGCAAGGAGACGGTCGAGGACGCCGCCACGCTCGCGTTGGATGGGATCGTCAATCCGATCATCACGCCCTCGATTGTGCAGCGCCTCGACTTCAGCCCGCGCGTGGAGTTGCCGCTCAACTTCGGCGGCTGGAACGTAACCGCCGCCGCGCGCGTGCGCGGAACTTTCTACTCGAACTCAATCGACCCTCTGACGCGGCTCGTGCTTCCGCGGAACGTGACGCGCGCCTACGGCGAGTTCACTCTGGACGTGCGCCCGCCCGCGCTCGCGCGCAACTTCCATCACCGCGACGGCACGTTCAGCTTCCGCCACGTCATCGAGCCCTATCTCACTTATCGGAAGATAGGCGGCGTCTCGGACTTCGCGCGCGTCATACGCTTCGACGAGTTGGACGCCATCGCCGACACGAACGAGTTGGAGTACGGCGTCACGAACCGCTTCTTCCTACGCCGCTCGGCCGAGAGCGTCGGCGGACGCCAGCGCGTGCCGACTAAAAACTCGGGCAGGCTCAGGGAGGGCAACAAACCCGACTTGCCGACGGACGAGGGCGAAGACAAGACGCAGACGGGAGTGCCGAAGAACACGCGCGTGAGCGGCGTGCTCACGGCGCTCAGGAACCAGTCGCCGCTCACCAAACAGCCTTACGAGTTCCTCTCGATCACGCTCCGCCAGAAGTACTTCCTCGACCCGAACTTCGGCGGCGCGCTCATCGCGGGACAGCGCAACCAGTTCTTCCCCATCAACACCTTCTCGGGCTTCACCTACGGAGGCGTGCCGCGACGCTTCTCGCCTCTGAACGTCGAGGCGCGTCTGCGCACGCCGACCTCCGCCGAGAGCGAGTTGTTCGCCGACGTTCGCACGGACCTGGATACGCTCGGCGAGGGCGGGGGCCTACGCGACCTCGCGGTCTCCTTCGGCACGCGCAGGCACGCGGCCGTGCTGCGCGTGATAGAGGCTTACCAGACTTTTTATTACACGCGCGCCGTCACGCTCGCGCCGTCGCTCGCGCGCTTCAGCGACCGCTTCGGCAAGGAGCCGGGCACGCTGCAAGGGTCGCAGTGGAGCCCTTCGGTCTTCCTGGGCGACCGCGAGCGCGGGCTCTTCGGCGGCGCGTCCTTCTTCTTCGACTTCCAGAACCGGCCGGGCAAGGGAAGCTCTTCACTCATAAGCTCCGTCGTCACGATCGGCAACTCTTGGGACTGCTGCGCGGTCACGGCGCAGTACTTCACCTTTAACGTCGGCCTCCGTAATGAGAACCGCTTCGTCTTCAGCTTCCGCCTCAACGGCATCGGCACCTTCGGCACCGAACAGATAGGCCAGCGCTTCCGTTAAAGGATGAAGGATGAAGGCAAAGAGGGTTCTGGGTTATGGGTGTTAGGTTCTGGTCACAACCATCACCCGGCACCTAACACCCAAGCACCCCTTCCGCCTTCCGCCTTCATCCTTCCGAGTGATAGACTTTCAGGGCTTCGCGCGATGGCCGAAGGGCTCGCCTCCTGAAGTAAGCCCCAAATTAAAAAGTTGTTGAGGCGCTCTCTCCGCGCCCGAGGTCAAAGATGAGACATCGTAAGCTCCCTCGTGCGGCCCTGCTCTCGCTCTTCATCGTAATAGTCGTCGCCGCCGCAGTCCTCGTCTCGCCCGCCTCCTCGGGTCAAGACCGCGTGCGCATGCGCGAAGACGTGGGCCGCGTCCTTCGAGACTTCGACCAGCTCAGCTTCGAGCCCGCGGCGCTCCTCAAACGCGCGCGCAAAGAGGGCCGCCTCTCGCTCACAACTTCGCGCGGCACGTTCGACCTCACCGTCGAGCCCTTCGATATACGCACCGCCGACTACCGCGCCGTCGCCGTCGGCTCGGACGGTCGGGCAATCGAACTCGCGCGCACGCCCGCGCGCTGGCTCAAGGGTAAGGTCGAAGGCTTGGAAGACTCGCGGGCGCGCTTCGTCTTAGACGAGGGCAGCTTCGAGGGCATCATCGTCACTCCCGACGAGACCTACTTCGTCGAGCCCGCCGCCGACTTCTCGAAGGCCGCCGCGCGCGGCGACTTCGTCTTCTACGCCGCGTCGGGCGTCAAGCCCACGGCCGACGGAGGTGTGTGCGGGACGACTCTGGCCGAGCGCGTCGGTGCCGAGGCCGTGCGTCGGGGCGGCGCACAGACGCTACAGTCGGCGAAGGGGCCGGGGACGGATGCGGCCTTCGCGCCGAAGCCGCAGGCGGACGTGGCGACCGAGTCGGACTTCGAGTTCACGCAGAGCTTCGCGGCGAACCCGAACAACGTCGGTCAGGCCGAAGCCGACGCGGCGAACAACGACATACTCGACATACTCGTGGGCGTTGACGCCATCTACGACGCGCAGACCGGTATCAGGATTCGCGTCGTCTTCCAGCGCGCGTGGACTGCGAACAACGACCCATACACGCTGACGGCCGCGAGCCCTGCGCTCGCGGAGTTTCGGTCGAGCTACGAGGCGAGCCCGCCCGCGGGGCTGCCCGACCACGACCTCGTACACATGTTCACCGGCAAAGACCTCGACAGCAGCATCATCGGCATCGCCTACACGAGCGTCGTTTGCAGCATATCCGACTACGCCTACGGCATCTCGCAGAGCAAGTGGAACGGCGGAAGCAGCGGCGTGATGATTTCGAGGGTCGCGCTCACCTCGCACGAGATAGGCCACAACTTCAGCGCGAGCCACCCGAATCAGGAGAACCCGGTTCCCGCGAGCTGCGACGGCGTCGCGAACATCATGAACTCGTTCATACAGACGACCTCGAACTTCTGCCAGTACTCGCGCGACCAGATAGTCAATCACGTCGCGACTCAGGGCGCGTGTCTGACGAGGCTCGCGCAGACGGGTTGCGGCTACTCCATCTCGCCCGCCTCGCAGTACTTTCAGGCCACGGGCGGCACGGGCAGCGTCAACGTCTCGACGGCGGGCGGGTGCGAGTGGGGGCTGGCCGACGGCGCGGAATGGATAGACACGAGCGCGACTTCGTCGAGCGGCCCCGGCACGGGCTCCTTCAACGTGCACGCGAACACGAACTCGGGGCAGCGGCAGGTGACGTTAGACGTGGCGGGGCAGAAGCTCATCGTGAGGCAGGCGGCCTCGCCCACCTGCGGCACCAGCACGATACGGGTCGGGCAGACTATCTCGGGCAGCCTTGAGACGAGCGACTGCCGCTCGGGCGTGCCGGAGCGGCCCGATGCCTTCATGGACTTGTACAAGTTTGCCGGGCGCGCGGGCCAGCAGGTCAAGATAGAGTTGAACGCGACTTCCGGCATGGACACGTTCCTCTACCTCTTCAGCCCCGACGGAACTATCATCGCCGCCAACGACGACATAACTTCGGGGACGCAGACGAACTCGCGCATCCCACTCGACGGCTTCTTCTCGCTCCCGCAGACGGGCGTCTACACCGTTGAGGCGACCTCGTTCGACGACGGCGTGACGGGCGGCTACACGCTCACCCTCAGCGACAACGCCTCGGGCGGCAGCGCCTCGACAAGCTCGGTCGCCTTCGAGAGCGGCGCGCTCTCCGTCTCCGAGTCGTTGGGCGCGGGGGGCTTAGGCGCGGACGGCTCGGGCTTCCGCGTCGTCAACGTCAGGCGCACGGGCGACACGTCGGGCACGGCGACCGTGGACTTCGCGACCTCGGACGGCACGGCCGAGCAGCGCAAAGACTACGAGCAGACGCTCGGCACGCTCGTCTTCAGCCCCGGCGAGGCGTTGAAGTCTTTCAACGTCTTCGTTGACGACGACGCGTTGGCCGAAGGGTCGGAGACGTTGAACCTCACGCTCTCGAACCCAACGGGGACGACGCTCGGCACGACTCCTAACTCAACGCTCACGATAAACAGCAACGACTCGGCCTCGGCCTCAAGCCCCGTGCGCGCGGAGAGCTTCGACAACTCCTTCTTCGTGCGCCAGCAGTACCTCGACTTCCTCAACCGCGAGCCCGACACCTCGGGCTTCGGCTTCTGGCAGAGCGAGATGAACACGTGCGGAGCGAACGCGCAGTGCGCGGAGGTGAAGAGGGTAAACGTCTCGGCCGCGTTCTTCCTCTCGATAGAGTTCCAGAACACGGGCTACCTCGTCGAGCGCATGTATAAGAGCGCGTACGGCGACGCGACCTCGCCGGGCGTCGCGGGCACTGTGCCCGTCATACGCCTCAACGAATTTCTCCCCGACACGCAGGCGATAGGGCGCGGCCTGATAGTCGGGCAGGGCAACTGGCAGGCGCAGCTCGAAGCGAACAAGCAGGCTTACGCGCTTGAGTTCGTACTGCGCCAACGCTTCGCGGACGCCTACCCGTTCTCCATGACGGCCGCGCAGTTCGTGGACAAGCTCATACAGAACTCGGGCGTCGGCTTCACGCAGGGAGAGCGCGACCAACTCGTCTCGCAGCTTGCGTCGTCGGCCGACGTGGCGGTGGGGCGCGCGTCGGTGCTGCGTCAGGTCGCCGAAGACTCGCGGCTACAGGCGCAGGAGAGGAACCGCGCCTTTGTCCTGATGCAGTACTACGGCTACCTTCGGCGCAACCCCGACGACGCGCCCGAGCCGGGGCTCAACTTCGCGGGCTGGAAGTTCTGGCTCGACAAGCTCAACGGGTTCAACAGCAACTTCGTTCAGGCCGAGATGGTCAAAGCCTTCCTGACCTCGGACGAGTACATCAAACGCTTCGGTCTTTGACACGTCGGGCGCGTACGTAAGAGAAGCGCCTCGCCAGTCCCTCCGAATTAGCGCTTCCGGGGGACTCGCACGGCGATTTTGCGTGCAACGCGAGGGGCTGGAAAAGCGTCAAAATGCGGGCGTTTTAACGTCCGGGCACGGTCGCTCCCATTGCGCTTCGGTGACGGAGCGCTGGCCTGCTCCGTAGTGAAGCACGCCGAGGAGACCTCCTCGCGCGCGCAAGGCTTTATCAACTCTTAATCAAGTCGCCCATATTCCACGGCACGCGCGCTTTTTCGGCGTGCCGACGGCCGGTGAACTCCGGCGCGCCAGAGAGAGCCTATTTGCGCGCCCCTCGCAATCCTGGAGTTTGAAGTGAAGTTTAGAAACAGAATACTCGCCTGCCTGCTCGCGTCCCTGACGGCCCTCGCAGGGCTCGTCTCTGTCGTAGCGAGCGCCCAGACCGTAGACTCCCCCACAGTCGTCAAAGGTAATCTCGCGACCTTCGTCGTCTACCGCGACGCCTCGGGCGAGATAGCCTGCCGCGTCGCGACGGCCGAAGAGCGCCGCCGCATCATGGAAGCGCGCGAAGGCGACGGCCTACACCTCATCTACAGGGGCGCGCCACGCATGCGCACCCCCATGGGCGTCGTCGAGAACTACTCGACGGGCAATGACGACTCGACGGGCGACGACATCTCTTCGACCAGCGCGGCCACGTCCTCCGGCTCTCTGCCCGCGCTGCTGCCGTCGGCCGGACTCCACATATTCCTTCACGGCACCGCGCAGCTCGAACAGAATCAGGCCGCGAAGAACGCATTCATCGTCGCCGCGAACCGTTGGGAGTCGCTCATCTCGAACCCCATCAACGTCGTCATAGACGTTGACTACGGCACGCAGTACTTCGGCAAGGATTACGGCGACCCGAACATACTCGGGCAGACCGGCTCGCGCCAGAACTCGACGAGCTTCTCCAACCTCCGGCAGCGTCTCATCGCCAACTCGCCGACCAGCACCGAGTTGAACCTCTACAACGCGCTCCCGGCCTCGAACGTCCCCGTCGAGGGCGGCTCCACCGCGTTGAGCGTCGTGTTGACGAGGGCCAACGCGCGCGCTCTCGGCCTCTCGCCCAACATCACGAACCCCGGCTCCATCGCCGTGGGCGGCGGCGACGCGGGCATAGGCTTCAACTCGGCCTTCGGCTTCGACTTCAACCCCGACGACGGCATCACGCCGGGCCTGACCGACTTCGACGCCGTGGTCACACACGAGATAGGCCACGCGCTCGGCTTCGTCTCCGAATCGGGCGGCGACGACCCGACCGTTCTGAGCGTGTGGGACGTGTTCCGCTTCCGCCCCGGCACGGCGAGCCTCGGCGCGATGGCGACAGCCCCGCGCGTGATGGCTAAGGGCGGCACGCAGGTCTTCTTCGACGCGCAGCCGCACCTCATCTCGAACACGAACACGCAGACGCAGGAACTCGGGCTCTCGACGGGCGG
>JBJMGR010000039.1:0-2391 GCA_045807805.1 Pyrinomonadaceae bacterium
GCGCAGAGGCCGCGCCGCACGACGCCCCGGAAGTTGACGCCCGTACAGCGACGCTCTCATCAACCGTCGAAGCGCCGACGCACTCGACGAATACGGAAGCGCACGCCTTCGCAACTCATCGACGCGGGGCGCAGGGTCACCATCCAGTCCGCGCGGCCGTCATCATCTCGGCCGTCGCGCTCGTCGGCGTTGCAGTCCTCGTCTACGCAATCTTCCGTCTCTCCATCAGGCCCGAGACAGAGACCGCGCGCGCGCCCGCGTTCCAGTCGATGAAGGTGACGCGGCTGCCCGCGACCGGCGCGGTCTCCGAGGCCGTCATCTCGCCCGACGGAAAATACTTCGCATACGTTTCGAGCGAGCCCGGCCGTCAGAGCATGGGCGTATGGATTCGGCAGGTCGGCGCGGCGAGCAACGTGCAGCAGTTGGTCGCGCCCGCCGAAGAGACCTTCTACGGCGGACTCGCCTTCTCGCCCGACAGCCTTCACGTCTACTACGGAGCGGCGCGCCCCGGCCAGCCGCAGCAGCCGCCCACGCTCTTCCGCGTGCCCGTGCTCGGCGGCCCGCCCGAGAAGATTCTCGAAGCCTTTAACATACCCGGCCCCTCGCCCGTCGCCTTCTCGCCCGACGGACGAAGCCTCGCCTTCGTGCGCGGAGGCAACGGCGAAGACCTCTCGCTCGTCGTCGCGGACGCGTCGAGCGGGGGCGAGCGCACGCTCGTCACGCGCAAAGGCCCCGCGCTCTTCGGACTGCCCGCGTGGTCGCCCGACGGCGGAACTATCGCGTGCGTCTACGGCTCGGTCGAGCACATTCAGAGCAGCACGCCATACCTCGGCGTCACGGCCTTCGACGCTTCGACGGGCGCGGAGACGCGCGTCACGAACGAGCGTTGGGTCGGCGTCTCGCAAATCTCATGGCTTCCAGACTCGAAGGGGTTAGTGCTCAGCGCGTCTGAAGAGGAGTTGAGCCCTTCGCAAATCTGGCAACTCGACTTCCCTTCGGGCGAAGCGCGCCGCGTCACGAACGACCTCAACACGTACCTCGGCGCGAGCCTGACTTCGGACGGCACGGCGCTCGTCACCGTGCAGACCGACCGCGTGCCGAACATCTGGGCCGCGCCCTCGGGCGACGCGACGCGCGCGCGGCAGATAACCACGGGGTCGGGTAAGTTCGACGGCTACTACGGCGTGGCTTGGACGCCTGACGGGAGGATTGTTTACGCGTCGGTCGCGAGCGGGAGTTGGGACATCTGGACGATGAACGCGGACGGGACGGGGCAGAGGCAGTTGACCGTCGGCGCGCGCTCGAACTACGGCCCTTCGGTCTCCGCGGACGGACGCCACATCGTCTTCGTCTCTAACCGCGCGGGCGGCGCATTCAACATCTGGCGGATGGACGCGGACGGCTCGAACCCTTTGCAGTTGACGCGCGGGCGCGGCGAGAACTTCGCGCACTTCACGCCCGACGGCCGATGGGTCGTCTACGCGACCATCGGCTTCGGGCAGGCGAACGCGATATGGAAGGTTCCGGTTGAAGGCGGCGAGCCGGTCAAGCTCACGGACAAGCCCGCGTCCTGGCCCTTCGTCTCGCCCGACGGCAAGTCTTTCGTCTGCACCTACGGCGGCAACGACCCTTTCATCGCCCCGAAGCTCGCCGTCATCCCGATTGACGGCGGCGAGCCCACGAAGCTCTTCGGCGTGCCTCCGACCTTCAACGCGAACACGGTCTGGATGCCCGACAACCGCGGCATAGCCTTCCTCGACTCACGCACGGGCACGACGAACGTCTGGATGCAGCCGCTCTCGGGCGGAAAGCCCGTCCAACTCACAGAGTTCAACTCCGACGGCGTCGCGGCCTACGACTGGTCGCGCGACAATCGCCTCGCCGCGACGCGCAGCGTCGAGTCAACGAGCGTCGTCCTCATCAAGAACTTCCGCTGAACCCGCCGGAAAGGTTTCTCATGAGTGTACGTTTAAACTTTCGGGAAGGCGCGAGGCTTAAGCCGCGTGCGCACGGCGTTCGGAAGGGAGAATCGTAGTGGACGCGCTCAACGCAGCGGCGCTGATAATTCTCGGCATCCTGTTGCTGAGGAAGCTCGTCCTGTTGGATCGCTTCTTCGTGGTGAGGGCCGTGCTCATCACGATGTGGTAGTGGTTCAACTGCGAGAGAGACGGTAGACTCGCTCGTATGGTCAAACTCAAGTGCTACCACTGCGGCGGCGACCGCCTCGTCCGCAACGGCTTCACGCAAAACGGGAAGCAGCGCTACCTCTGCTCCGACTGTGGGCGGATGAGCCGTGACGACCCGCAAGCCAACGGCTACACCGAAGAAGAGCGTGAGCAAATACTTCGCGCCTATCACGAGCGCAGTTCCTTGCGCGGCCTGTCTCGCACC
>JBJMGR010000040.1:0-4776 GCA_045807805.1 Pyrinomonadaceae bacterium
TCGCGCCCATCGATTTCATGAAGGCGAGCTGACGCGCCGGGTTGCGCACGATGTACTGCATCATCAGGAACGACGCGTCGCCCTCTATCAGCGAGTGCGCGGCGAGTTCCGCGTCCGAGTCGTGCTTCGGCCACTTCTCGAAGCGGCGCAGGTTGAAGTGCTGGTCTTGCAAGGCGTGCGTCAGCTCGTGAGCGATGACGGGCTTCTGGCCGTCGATGTCAATCCAGTCGGCGAGGTAGAACTCCTGCGTCTTCGCTTCGTAGTAGCCCGCCACCTGCTCCGCGAGGAGCTTTATGATGAAGGGACGTAGCTCGAAATTGGCGGGCGCGAGGCCGAGCTTCTTGAGCACCAACTCGGAGTCGTGCATCTCTTCGGCGCTCGCGCTCTCGTTGAGGTTGCGCACGAGCATCTGCTCAATCTCCGCGCGCGACTGCGCGCCGCTTCGCACGGGCCGAAGTATCGAGAGCTTCCTAAGCTCGCTCGTCTCTTGAAGCACTTCGGCCGTCGCCTCGCGCACGGCCGTAGTCTTCGGGTTGAGCGCGGCGGGCCTCGGGCTGACGGCTACGGGCCTGGCCTTCTGCGCGCCCGCGCCCGAGCCGGTCGAAAGTACGAGCGCGGCGAGCGCCGCGGTCAGAAGCAACGTGGAGAGTTTGCGCGAACTGATTTCCTTTGACATCTCCGACCCTTCGCTCTTATAGTCCGCTGAAACCGAACTGACCTCGAAGAACTTCGGGCCTCCCCGAAGACCCTACAAATGATGCAACCTCTGGAGGCAGACGCACTCTTCGACGACTGGCACGAGACGACCATACGTGTGCGGTACGCCGAGACCGACCGCATGGGCGTAGTCTACCACGCGAACTATCTCATCTGGTTCGAGATCGGCCGCACGGAGTTCTGCCGCGCGCGCGGCTTCGCATACAAGGACATGGAAGAGAACGACCGCGCCTTCCTCGTCGTCGCCGAATCTTACTGCCGCTACAAGTCTTCCGCGCGATACGACGACGAGTTGGTCGTCCGCACACACATCACGGAACTACGCCGCCGCTCAGTCCGCTTCGGCTACGAGATCATACGCGCCGACGACGGCCGTATCATCGCCGAGGGCGAGACCGGCCACGTCGTCACCGACCAGAACAACCGCGTCATCTCCATGCCCGAGAGCTACCGCCAAGCCCTAAGCTCCCCGCCGCTCGCACGCAAGGATGGTGAGCAGTGAGCGGTAAGCAGTGAGCAGTTAAAAGAGGCCCGACCCGCCGCCCGCCTTTAGTCAAATACTTCTCACCGCTTACCGCTCACTGTTAACTCTTCAAGATTCATGCGGGAGTGAGAGCCTCGAAATCTCGCGTGCGCGGCCCGTCGAGTCGTCAACGACGATGAGGACTGCGTTGATGCGAACGTCGCCCTTCGAGTGCTCGGCGCGAGGGGCGGCGGGATTCAGGAAGCGCGCGATTGCCCCTTCCCTATCCATGCCTATGCAGCCCGCGTGGCTCCCTGTCATGCCGATGTCGGTTATGTACGCGGCGCCGCGCGTGAGCACGCGCTCGTCGGCCGTCTGGACGTGTGTGTGCGTGCCGACGACCGCCGAGACGCGCCCGTCGAGGTGCCATCCCATCGCGACCTTCTCGGAGGTCGCCTCGGCGTGCATGTCAACGACGCGCACCTTTACGTCTTCGTCGAGCCGCGAGAGAAGCGCGTCGGCCGCCGTGAACGGGCTGTCGTGCGTGGGCGGCATGTGGACGCGCCCCATAAGGTTGATGACGGCCGCGCGCGTGCCTCGCACTTCGCCGACCCAAAGGCCACTGCCGGGCGCGGACGCGGGGTAGTTTGCGGGCCGTAGCAGACGCGGCTGTCGCGCGATGTAGTCGGCGGCCTCGCGCTTGTCGAAGATGTGGTTGCCGGAGGTCATCACGTCGATGCCAGAGGCGAACAGCTCCTCGGCCATCGAGGGCGTGATGGAGAAGCCGCCCGCGAGGTTCTCGGCGTTCATCACCGCGAGGTCGACCGAGTGCTGCTCGCGTATATCCTGTATGCGCTCAAGCACGGCCACGCGGCCGGGCCGCGATACCACGTCTCCGATCATCAGGACTCTCATAGGCTTTGAAAACGGTAAATGGTGAATCGTAAATGGTGAATGGAAGAAGAGCAGTCTTCACTATTCACCATTTACGATTCACCATTGACTAAAAAAGAAAGGCCGAGGGGGAACCGCGGCGGCCGCTCCGAAGTCGTAATTGAACCTGCGTTTTAGCAGGTGGGTGACCTTGACCTTGCGGCCAGAAGCCGGCACCTCCGGCACGTCCCTAACAGTGAGGGACTGCACTGGTGACGGCATCGGTCTCCCTTATTTACGACGTAGGCTCAACCAACGTAAATCGGTGGCGAGCTGCGCAGAACCGACTCCCTCAACCTGCGAAGATACTAGCACACGCGGGCGGCCTCTGTCAGAGAACGCACGAAAAAATCGTGGAAACCGCGCTTGACAAGATTCCCGCAAGAATAATTACCCCCGGAGGCACGAGAGACACAGCTAAGGGTTTGAAGCCTTAGCTGTGTCTCTCGTGCCTCTGGGGTAATTATTAACCGGCCGTCAACCCACGCGCACCGCGCGGTTGCCGCGTAGTTCGAGCCCCGGCGTCGAGTCAACGAGGTCTCGGAGGAACGCCGACTTCTCTTCGGGCGAGACGTAGAGCGTGCGAGTCGAGCCGCCCTTCAAGTACTCGACTCGGAGGCGGTCGAGCGACCATGTGGGCGCGCTCGCGGGGTTGCGCGAGGGTCTCACCTCCTGAATCGAGTCGAGCGACACGCGCCAGCGCATAAGGCCGCTGCGTGCGACAAGCTCGCCCGCCGCTATCTCGTAATTGAGCGGATAGGTCGTGAAGAGAACGACGGCCGCCACGACTACGCCGACGCGCACGAGCACCCATCCGACCTCGACGTTCCCGCCGGGCGCGAAGACGTTGAAGAGCCCGACGGCGAGCGGCGCGAGCACAGCGCCCCAGACGAGCCCGAACAGCCACAGGTCTTTCTTCGAGCGGTAGACCATGAATTGAAAACCCTCCGCTCTCGAATACGGAGAGGCGGGTCGCGCTGTTCTTTCGGTTTGAAAAGGGGCGGGGAGAACTTAACAGGCGTGCGGACTTTTAGGAGATGGTGATGCTGCTCGGCTGCTCGGCGGCGTTGCGCGTCTTCAGCACACGGTCGAGCATCTCCGCGCACTCGGAGCTTCGCGAGGCGAGCTGCTGGTCTGCCTGCTCGTGCAGGCGCTTGAGGCGGTGAAGTTCGTCCGCGACGTGGAGCGCGGCGAGTATCGCGACCTTCAAAGAGTCGACGGTGAGCGTGCCCGAGGAGATTTCGCGCATGCGCCGGTCTACGAACTCCGCGAGCCCGATGACGTACTCGCTGTCGCCGTCGGAGCGGATGTTGTAGGTCTGGTTGTAGATTTCGACCCGGATGGTGGGCGTGCCCTCGGCCGGGTTCTTGATGGCGCTCATCGCTTCTCCACTTCAGGGAACTACCTGCGCATCACCTCTGCCGCCTCCGGGTCGAGCACGGCTATGGCGTCGAGCATCGCCTCGACCTTCATGCGTATGGTGTCGCGCTCCGAGAGCAGGCGCTCGACCTGAGTCTCAAGCCTGTCCTTCTCGTCGAGCAGCGTGCCAAGCTCGCGGCGGACTGTCGCCACCTCGCGCTCAAGCACCTCCTTCTCCTGGCGGAGAGTCTTAGTCAGCTCGATGGTGCGGTAGATTTTATCTTCGAGGTGTGAGAACTTCTCAAGCCCGGTCAATCCGACCATCTTCTTTCTCCAAGCAGCGCGGCCTCGAAACTGCCGAGCGATTATGCTCCCGACTCGCGCGAGAGCGCAAGAGAAAGATGTTAGATGGCGGATGTCGGATGCTGGAAGGGGACAAAATTACCAGCATCCGACATCCGACATCTACCCCCTCAACTGTGAACCGAACCCCTCTTCGAGAGCGGCGACGACGCGCGCGTGCATCTCGTCTGCCTCCTCGTCGCGGAGAGTCCGGTCGTCCGAGCGATACTCGACGCGGAGCGTCACCGAGCGCTTCCCTTCCGGCACGTTCCCGCCTTCGTACACGTCCACGAGCGAGACGCCGCGACACTCTTCAATGCCGAGCGAGAGCACATTGCGCCGCATTCGGCCGTAACCCGCGCGCCTGTCCGCGAGCAGAGACACGTCGCGCACGACCGAGGGGAAGCGCGGGAGCGGCGTGTAGCGCGAAAGCTCTTCGACGGACGCGAGCAGCGCCGTCAGACTCACCTCCGCGACGTAGACGGGCTGCCGGAACTTGTACGCGGCTGCGACCTCTTCCGAGAGGCGGCCGAGCGTGCCGACCTCCGTGCCTTTGAGCGTAACGCGCGCCGACTGCCCTTCGCGCAGGTGCCGCACGGAGGCCGACTCGAACTCAAGCCCGCCGACTCTAAGCGCGTCGGCCGCCGATTCGAGCCCGCCCTTCAGGTCGTAGAAGTCCACTTCTCTGCCCGTCGCGCGTCCCTCTTCGAGCGCCTGCCCCGTGACTATGAGCGCGAACGCTTCGACCTCGTTCGGGCTCGCGCTATCAGCGCCGCCCCCCGCGAAGACGCGGCCCGTCTCGAAGAGACGTACGTTGCGCGTGCCGCGGTTGAAGTTGTGGCGTAGAGATTCGAGCAGACCGGGAAGCAGCGTCGGGCGCATGAGCCTCGCGCCCTCGACGATGGGGTTCGATAGACGGACGAACGCGCCCTCGCCTTCTGCCTTCAACAGTCCGGGCAAGA